>NZ_JBHZCI010000056.1:0-37732 GCF_042755185.1 Streptomyces sp. NPDC059166
GGGGGCTTCCCACCCCCGCCCCACACCCCCGGGGGGGGGGGGGGGGGGCACTAACCCCCCCCCCCGCGCCTCCCGCACGCTCAGCCGTTCGCCCACACCCCGCCCCTGCGCGCCCCCTCGACCCCGCGCACCGTCCCGCCCGCTCAGCCCGATGGCGTGCACACCCGTCCCGCCCGCGCACCGTCCCGCCCGCTCAGCCCGTCCCGCACGCCCGGCCCGACGGTCTGCGGCACCCGCCCGCTCAGCCCAGCCCTCGCACCCGGCCCCACACCGACGGATCCAGATCGCCCGCCTTCCGCCGGAAACCGGACACCGCGACATCCCGCAGCTCATCCGTCTCCAGGAAACTCCGCCGGCCCCGCGCGTCACCCACCGAACCCGGCGGCAACGCGATCACCCCCGGCCGCTCCGCATGATGCTTGCTGGTGATCTTGGCGACCACCGCCGTGCCACCCCGCACCGACAGCACCAGACACGGCCGGTCCTTCGAACCCGGCCCGTCCTCGAACGGCACGTCCGCCCACCAGATCTCCCCCGGCCTCGGAACCCCGCGCGGCCCGCCCTTCTTCCGCTGCGGCTTCCGCTCAGGAGCCCGCCCCGGCGGACGCGACCGGCCACCCGGACGCCTCGGCCCACGCCCACCCCGGCCCCGCCCGTCGGACACCGCCGCCACCAGAGCCAGCAGGACGACCACCGCCAGCGCCACCCACCACCACGTGTTCATGACCCGACCGTACCCGCAGCCCGCCACCACCCCCGCCTTCCATCGAACCGGTGACACCACAGGTGAGTTCCCCCACAACGGCAGGCCATGGAGGAGCGACCAGCGGTTTCGCGCCTTACGCTCGACGGACCGCACGAACCCTCCCCGTTCCCAGGCCACGGAGGTTCACGCTCCATGAAGCTCACCGTCGTCGGCTGCTCCGGCTCGTTCCCCTCCGCGGGTTCGGCATGCTCGAGCTACCTCGTAGAGGCCGACGGCTTCCGGCTGCTCCTCGACATGGGCAACGGCGCCCTCGGCGAGCTGCAGCGCCACGCGGGTCTCTACGACCTCGACGCCATCTTCCTCAGCCACCTCCACGCCGATCACTGCATCGACATGTGCGCGTACTTCGTCGTCCGCTACTACCGGTTCGACGGCGGACGGCCCGAGGCCATCCCCGTGTACGGCCCCGAGGGCACCGAGCAGCGACTGACCACCGCCCACGCCGACACCCCGTCCGACCACGCGATGAGCGAGGTCTTCGACTTCCACACCCTGAAGTCCGGGTCCTTCGACATCGGCCCCTTCTCCGTCCGCACGGAGAAGCTCCGCCACCCCGTCGACACCTTCGGCATCAGGATCGAGCACGGCGGGCGCACCCTGACGTACTCCGGTGACACCGGCACCTGCGACGCCCTGGACGAACTCGCCGACGGGAGCGACCTGTTCCTCTGCGAGGCGTCGTTCGTCCACGGCAAGGAGGACATCCCCGACCTCCACCTCAACGGCCGCGAAGCAGGCGAGCACGCCGCACGCGCCGGAGCCGGACGCCTGGTCCTCACCCACATCCCGCCGTGGACCGACGCCGAGCGCAACCTCGCCGACGCCCGCGAGGTCTACGACGGCCCGGTCGAACTGGCCGTCCCGGGCGCGGTGTACGAGGTCTGAAGCCGGCCACGACGGCAACGACGGAGCCGCCGCCCTCCCCGAAGGGAGAGCGGCGGCTCCGTCATCAAGCGCCCAGGGCCTACGCCTTGGTGAGGTCCTCGACCTCT
Organism: Streptomyces sp. NPDC059166; assembly: GCF_042755185.1. Taxonomy (NCBI): domain Bacteria; kingdom Bacillati; phylum Actinomycetota; class Actinomycetes; order Kitasatosporales; family Streptomycetaceae; genus Streptomyces; species Streptomyces sp. NPDC059166. Next base: position 1,759 of record NZ_JBHZCI010000056.1, read on the forward strand.
TCCTCGGGCTCACGGCCCGGGGTGGTGAGGTTGAACTTGACGATCGCGAAGCGGAAGGTCACGTAGTAGATCACCGCGAAGACCAGGCCGATCGGAATGATCATCCAGGGCTTGGTGGCGTGGGTCCAGTTCAGCGCGTAGTCGATGAACCCGGCCGAGAAGTTGAAGCCCGCGTGGACACCCAGCCCCCACGTGATGGCCATCGACGCGGCGGTCAGCACCGCGTGCAGGACGTACAGGACCGGCGCGATGAACATGAACGAGAACTCGATCGGCTCGGTCACACCGGTGACGAACGAGGTCAGCGCGAGCGAGACCATCATGCCCATCACGGCCTTGCGGCGCTCGGGACGAGCGGTGTGCGCGATGGCGATCGCGGCGGCCGGCAGGCCGAACATCATGATCGGGAAGAAGCCGGACTGGAACATACCGGCGCTGGGGTCACCCGCCAGGAAGCGCGGGATGTCACCGTGGATGACCTCACCCGCCGCGTTGGTGAAGTCACCGAGCTGGAACCAGGCCACCGTGTTCACGAACTGGTGCATACCGATCGGGATCAGCGCACGGTTGACGCCACCGAACAGAGCCGCACCACCGGAGCCGAGACCGGTCATCCACTCGCCGAAGCTGGAGATGCCGTCACCGATCGGCTCCCAGACCAGGCCGAAGAAGACACCGACGACGATGCCGACGAAGGCCATGATGATCGGGACCAGACGGCGGCCGTTGAAGAAGCCGAGCCAGTCGACGAGCCTGGTGCGGTGGAACCGCTGCCACAGCACCGCGGCCAGCAGACCCATGATGATGCCGCCGAGGACACCGGGGTCGTTGTACGTCGCGGCGGTGTCCTCACCCTTCTGGATCACCGCTTCGGTGACCGGGAAGGCCTGCAGGACCTTGCTGTAGACGAGGAAACCGACGAGCGCGGCCAGCGCCGTCGAGCCATCGGCCTTCTTGGCGAAGCCGATGGCCACACCTATGCAGAACAGGATCGGGAGGCTGCCGGTGATGGCACCGCCGGCGTTGTTGAAGACGGCGGCGACCTTGTCCCAGCCGAGACCGTCCTTGCCGAAGATGTCGTCCTGGCCGAGCCGCACCATGATGCCGGCAGCCGGCAGCACCGCGATGGGCAGCTGAAGGCTGCGCCCGACCTTCTGCAGGCCCTGGAACAGGCCGGATCCCCGCTTCTTCGCGGGAGCCGCCGCCGCAGCGGTGTCCGTACTCATGAACTTCCTCCAGTAGGCAAGGCGCCGCCGGGGACAGGGAAAAAGGGGGCGGCGACTCGAGGAACGCGGCGGCAGAGACGGCCGCGTGGTCTGGACCACTCAGTGGTGTAGACCAGTTTTAGCACGGTGAGGGTTAGATAAGGAACCTGCAATTCCCTCACAATCTGAGGCGTGGCCCCACCACCACCCTGGGTGACGCACGAAGGCCCCCGGACCAGTGGTCCGGGGGCCTCGCCGAGCGGGCGGACGACCTCTACTTCGTGAGGTCCTCCTCCGCCCTCTGCTCCTCCTCCACGGGCTCACGTCCCGGGGTCTGGAGATCGAACTTCGTGATCGCGAACCGGAAGATCACATAGTAGATCACCGCGAAACACAACCCGATCGGGATGATCAGCCACGGCTTCGTATCCAGATGCCAGTTGACGACGTAGTCGATCAACCCCGCCGAGAACGCGAACCCCGCATGCACACCGAACGCCCACGTGACCCCCATCGACACACCCGTCAGGATCGCGTGCACCCCGTACAGCAACGGCGCCACGAACAGGAACGAGAACTCCAACGGCTCCGTCACACCCGTCACGAACGACGTCAGAGCCACCGACAGCATCAGCCCCGACACCTCCTTCCGCCGCTCCGGACGCGCCGTGTGCGCAATCGCCAGAGCCGCCGCAGGCAGGCCGAACATCATGATCGGGAAGAAGCCCGACGTGAACTGCCCGGCCGAAGGGTCCCCGGCGAAGAACCGCGAGATGTCACCCTGCACCGTGCCGCCGTCACCCGTGTACTCACCCGCCTGGAACCAGAAGAACGTGTTCAGGAACTGATGCATCCCGATCGGGATCAGCAACCGGTTCGCGAAACCGAAGATCGCCGCACCCCACGCACCCAGATCGATCAACTGCTTCGCGAACCACGTCAGCGCATCACCCACCGGCTGCCACAGCAGACCGAACAGCGTCCCCAGGACCACACAGATGAACGCCATCAGGATCGGCACCAGCCGACGACCGTTGAAGAAACCCAGCCAGTCCACCAGCTTCGTCCGATGGAACCGCTGCCACACCACAGCCGTCAGCAGACCGATGATGATCCCGCCCAGCACCCCCGGATTCTGCGGCTCCCCATCCGGCAACGCCTCCGTCACCGTCCCGTCCACCGGGAACGCCGTCAGCACACCCCGATACACCAGGAAACCCGCCACCGCCGCCAGCGCCGTCGAACCGTCCGCCTTCTTCGCGAACCCGATCGCCACACCGATACAGAACAGCAGCGGCAACCCCAGCTCACCATCGAGAATCGCCCCACCACCGTTGAGCAGCACCTTCGAGACCTTGTCCCAGAAGGCACCGTCCAGCACCGAGTCGATGAGATTGCCCAGACTGACCAGAAGCCCCGCCGCAGGCAGCACCGCCACCGGCAACTGCAGGCTGCGCCCCACCTTCTGCAAGCCCTGGACCGGCCCGTTCCACCACTTGCGCTGCGGTGCCGCCGCCGCGTTGGAGCTCATCCGCATCCTCCCGGAACACATCAGGTTTGGCGGTCGTCGCATACTGGTGTAGACCAGTCGCGATACGGTGCGGAGCGCTGCCGCAAAGCAGAGCGCCGGTGATCGTCATCATTGAGGACAGCGCGGTAACCCGCCCGTGAAGCTGGGCCAACCGTGCGTTACCGTGACGAAACGGGACCCACGGCGGGCCGCCCCGCGCACGCACAGACCAGGGAGAACGACATGGCCAGCAAGGCAGAGAAGATCGTCGCCGGCCTCGGCGGCATCGAGAACATCGACGAGATCGAAGGCTGCATCACCCGCCTCCGCACCGAGGTCCACGACCCCAGCAAGGTCGACGAAGCCGCCCTCAAGGCCGCCGGAGCCCACGGCGTCGTCAAGATGGGCACCGCGATCCAGGTCGTCATCGGCACCGACGCCGACCCCATCGCCGCCGACATCGAAGACATGATGTGACCGGCTGACCCAGCCGGCCCACCCCCAGTCCCACGCGCAGGCCCCGCTCCGCCCCCGACCGGACAGGAGCGGGGCCTGCCGTGCACCCGAACAGACCCGGCCGCCCCAGCCGATAGGCTCGACACCATGTCTCGCATCGACGGCCGCACCCCCGAACAGCTCCGCCCCGTCACCATCGAACGCGGATGGAGCAAGCACGCCGAAGGCTCCGTACTCATCTCCTTCGGCGACACCAAGGTCTTCTGCACCGCCTCCGTCACCGAAGGCGTCCCGCGCTGGCGCAAGGGCAGCGGCGAAGGCTGGGTCACCGCCGAGTACTCCATGCTGCCCCGCTCCACCAACACCCGCGGCGACCGCGAATCCGTACGCGGCAAGATCGGCGGACGCACCCACGAGATCAGCCGCCTCATCGGCCGCTCACTCCGCGCCGTCATCGACTACAAGGCCCTCGGCGAGAACACCATCGTCCTCGACTGCGACGTACTCCAAGCCGACGGCGGCACCCGCACCGCCGCCATCACCGGCGCCTACGTCGCCCTCGCCGACGCCATCACCTGGGCCCAGAACAAGAAGATCATCAAGCACGGCCGCAAGCCCCTCACCGGCACCGTCGCCGCCATCAGCGTCGGCATCGTCGACGGCACCCCCCTCCTCGACCTCTGCTACGAGGAAGACGTCCGCGCCGAAACCGACATGAACGTCGTCTGCACCGGCGACGGCCGCTTCGTCGAAGTACAGGGCACCGCCGAAGCCGAACCCTTCGACCGCACCGAACTCAACGCACTCCTCGACCTCGCCACCGCCGGCTGCACCGACCTCGCCAAACTCCAGGAAGAGGCCCTCGCCCGCACACTCGGCGAGTAAAGAAGCAACCAAAAACGCAACACACGGCGTCATGACGGATACGGGCGCACGGGTCGAACCGTGCGCCCGTCCACGTATCCGCCCCCGGGGAGGGACCGCACCATGGCCACGCGCCGACACCACCGACGCCGCACCACACTCGCCGTCACGGCCACCCTGCTCACACTCACCGCCGCCGTCGGCTGCGGCGCCGTCGACAAGGCCCTGGACTGCGTCCGCACCGCCGACGCCATCGCCACCAGCGTCGACAACCTCCAACAGGCCGTCTCCAACGCCTCCAACGACCCCACACAGGCCTCCGAGTCCCTCGACCAGATCGACAAGGAACTCAACGACCTCGGCGACACCACCGACAACGCCGACCTCAGCAAAGCCGTCGACGACCTCCAAGCAGGCGTCACCAACGTCCGCGCCTCCATCGAGAGCGGCGACGCCACCCCCGACATCAGCCCCGTCACCGACGCCGCCACCGAGATCGGCAAGGTCTGCACCCCCTGACCCGGGAGCAGCGCCCCCTCCCGGCCGGGCGGATAATCAGGGCATGACCCGCCTGATCCTCGCCACCCGCAACGCCGGGAAAATCACCGAACTCCACGCGATCCTCGCCGACGCCGGCCTCACCCACGACCTCGTCGGCGCGGACGCGTACCCCGACATCCCCGACGTCAAGGAAACCGGCGTCACCTTCGCCGAGAACGCCCTCCTCAAGGCACACGCCCTCGCCCAGGCCACCGGCCACCCCGCCGTCGCCGACGACTCCGGCCTCTGCGTCGACGTACTGAACGGCGCCCCCGGCATCTTCTCCGCCCGCTGGGCCGGCACCCACGGCGACGACCAGGCCAACCTCGACCTGCTCCTCGCCCAGCTCTCCGACATCTCCGACCCGCACCGCGGCGCCTACTTCGCCTGCGCCGCCGCCCTCGCCCTCCCCGACGGCACCGAACGCGTCGTCGAAGGCCGCCTCACCGGCACCCTGCGGACGGCACCGGCGGGCACGCACGGCTTCGGCTACGACCCGATCCTCCAGCCGGACGACGAGACCCGGACCTGCGCGGAGCTCACCCCGGCGGAGAAGAACGCGATCAGCCACCGCGGCAAGGCCTTCCGGGCCCTGGTGCCGGTGGTGCGGGAACTGGTGGGGTGAACAGGAATGGCCTCCACCTTCGATTTGAAGGTGGAGGCCGCAATTTGCCTGTGGGCCCGGTGGGATTTGAACCCACGACACACCGGTTCTAAGCCGGCGCCCTCTAGCCTGCTGGGGTACGGGCCCGCGCGGCACTACTCTACTGGGTGAGACTTCGTTGCTTCGAGAAGGTTTCGGTCTGGCTGTGACATGACGGACACAGGTAGCGCAGATTCTCACGGCGATTGTCCAGACGGTCGCCATTGAGGTGATCGATCTCCAGCACGAGGCGCTTGCCCTGCCACGTATCGCCGATGCCGCACGCGGAACATACGTGAGGAACTCCGACGTCATCCAGTGCGCGGCGCAAGAGCGTGGTCCGGGTCCGCGCGGAGCCGGACTCCAGGCGCCGAAAGATCTCGGGTGCGGCCTTACGGTGGGGAGAGTTCGCGCCCTTGCTATGCCCTTGACCAGTGAAGTGGGCAGTTGAGAGGCCGTATTCATCGAGGCTCCGCCTCAGGCGGGCTCGTGAGGCGCCGTTGTCCACCTGGCCGAGAAGCTTCAGTACCCCGGCCATGCTCTTGGACTCGGCGACGGCTGAGGCCAGTTCATGGTGAGAGGTGAGGGGCGCGCCGCATCTGCGACCCTTGGTGAAGTGTGAGGTGTCGATCTCGAGGCGGTCGAGCCTCTTCCTGATGTAGTCGTACGGGCCGTCGGCGGGCGGAACTCCCAGGTACTCCAACACTTCTCGGATGCTGCGCGCGTGGCTCGCGGCCTCCTCAAGGGCTTCCTTCGTGTACGACCGCTTTTCTCGTGGTGGGAGAGGGGCGTCAACGAAATGGGACGTGTCGATGTCGTAGTGCTTCAGTCGATCGCGCACGTAGCGAAGGGGTCTGCTGCCCAGCGGGGCATCCAATCGACTGAGCAGATCGACGAGGCTGGTGGAGACGGCGGCGGTACGGTCCAGCACATCGCGGGGGTAGTTCTGCTTGCTCACGAGGTCCGCCGTCGCGCGCGCCCACGGTACGTGTCCGTGATCGAGTGGCAGTTGGGGCAGAGCAGGCGCAGATTGGCCGGGCGGTTGTCCCACCACTTGCCATTCGCATGGTCCACCTCGAGTCGCAGCGGCCTACCGTTCCACTCCGCGCCGTTGCCGCACATGGCGCACGACTCGGCTACACCCCTCTGGAGAAGCGCCCGCCGTAGCCGCACGCCCGGAATCCTGCCGTCCGACGGTGTGCGCAGAGTCAAAGGGTCGCCCGGGGGGCCTTTCGGGCCTCTCCGGGGCGTCCGCAAGAAGTGGGACGTATCGATGCCGAGGACGGCAATCCGGCGGCTGATGTGGGTTTGGTTGCCCCCAACTGGATTGATGCCCAGTCGGCGAACAACTTCCGCCACGCTCCTGGAGCAGGCGACCAGCGTGCGCAGCGATTCCTCCGTGTGGCGCAGGCGGGTGTCGATGAAGTGCGAGATGTCGATCTCCGCCTCGGACATCTTGGCCCGCAGGTAACGCCTGCTCCCGGGTGTCGGTACGCCGCCGCACCACCGCACCGCGTCGTTGCAGTTGTCCGTCTCGCGCGCTGCCTCTTCGAGCAGCTCGCGCGAATACCTGGCCGGCATGTGTCCTCCCCGTCCGGCCGCGCGTTCGCGGCCTCGTACGGAGCAACGAACCGGTAATCGGATGGTCACGTCCGAAATCCGATGAGATGTGGAAGGGCCCGTACCGCTTCGGGAAGCGGTACGGGCCCTCTGTGTGGGGACGGGGTCAGAACTTCGGGTCCGGGCTCTGGGCGTGGACCAGTTCCGCGGCCTCTTCCTCCGTCTCCACCGACGGCGGGGAGCCGGTCAGCGGCTTGTTGGCGGTCTCCTTCATGCAGGCCACCGCGATCACGCCGATCAGGGCGGCGGCCATCGCGTAGTAGGCCGGCATGAGGTTGGAGCCGCTCCAGCTGATCAGCGCGGTGATGACCAGCGGGGTCGTGCCGCCGAAGATCGAGGCGGAGAGGTTGTAGCCGACCGACAGGGAGCCGTAGCGGACGTTGGTCGGGAAGAGGGCCGGGAGGGCGGCGGACATGGTGCCCAGCATGCAGACCAGGGAGAGGCCCAGCATCAGCATGCCGATGATGATCGCCGCGATGCTGCCCTGGCGGATCAGGAGGAAGGCCGGCAGCGACAGGATCAGGAAGCCGAGCATCCCGGTCATCAGCAGCGGCTTGCGGCCGAAGCGGTCGGAGAGCTTGCCGAACTGGCTGATGATCAGCATCAGGAAGACCATGACGCCGAGCAGGATGAGCAGTCCGTGGGTCTCGCTGTAGCCGAGCTCGTCCGAGAGGTAGGTCGGCATGTAGGACAGCAGCATGTAGTCGGCGATGTTGTACGCGCCGACGAGGGCGATGCAGAGGATCAGGGTCGGCCAGTACTGGCGGAAGATCTTGGCGAGGTCGCCCTTGGCGGTGGACTCGACGTGGTCGGCGGCCTCGGTGGCGTGTGCGGTGCCGCCTTCCAGCTTCTGGAAGGCGGGGGTCTCGTCGAGGCGGAGTCGCAGGTAGAGGCCTACGAGGCCGAGGGGTCCGGCGACGAGGAAGGGGATGCGCCAGCCCCAGGACTCCATCTGGCCGTCGTCGAGGACGGCGTAGAGGGCGGTGACGAGGCCGGCTGCGCCGACGTATCCGGCGAGGGTGCCGAATTCGAGGAAGCTGCCGAAGAAGCCGCGGCGCTTGTCGGGGGCGTACTCGGCGATGAAGGTGGACGCGCCGCCGTACTCGCCGCCGGTGGAGAAGCCCTGGAGCATGCGGAAGAAGATCAGCAGGACGGCCGCCCAGACGCCGATGGTGTCGTGGGAGGGGATGAGTCCGATCGCGAAGGTGCCGATCGCCATGAGGATCATGGTGAGGGCGAGGACCTTCTTGCGGCCGATCTTGTCGCCCATGGGGCCGAAGAACATGCCGCCGAGGGGCCGTACGAGGAAGGCCACGGCGAAGGTCGCGAACGACGAGAGGAGCTGGGTGGTGTCGTTCCCGGAGGGGAAGAAGACGTGCCCGATGGTGACGGCCAGGTAGGAGTAGATGCCGAAGTCGAACCACTCCATGGCGTTACCGAGTGACGCAGCTTTCACCGCGCGCTTGACCGCCTGGTCGTCGGTGACCGTGATGTCGGTGCGACGGAGCCGGGGGTTCTGGCGCTTCCGGATGGCCCGGAAGAGCGCGGGGTGGCGTTTGACCGCTTCAGGGTCGGCCGCCTGCTGGGGGTCGGAGGCCGCCATGGCCGGTTCCTTTCGTCGAACGGTGTTCCAGGAAAGGCTTCTGCGCAGTCATGGCGGTTGCAAACCGAATCAGCGGTCGATTGCGACCTCAGTCACATCCATTTCGGCCAAGATCGGCCGGAAGGGGTCAGATGCCGAGGTCCTTGATGATCTTGGCGACGTGTCCGGTCGCCTTGACGTTGTAGAGGGCCTTCTCCACCTTGCCCTCTTCGTCGACCACAATCGTGGAGCGGATGACGCCTGTCACCACTTTGCCGTAGAGCTTCTTCTCGCCGTACGCGCCGTACGCCTCCAGAGTTTCCTTGGAGGGATCGCCCACCAGTGTGACCTTGAGGTTCTCCTTCTCGCGGAACTTCGCGAGCTTCTCGGGCTTGTCGGGGGACACGCCGATGACGTCGTACCCGGCTCCGGTGAGGAGGTCCAGGTTGTCCGTGAAGTCGCAGGCCTGCTTGGTGCACCCGGGGGTAAGAGCCGCGGGGTAGAAGTAGACGATGACCTTGCGGCCCTTGTGGTCCGCGAGCGAGATCTCGTTGCCGTCGGCGTCCGGAAGGGTGAAGGCGGGTGCGGTGTCGCCGGTCTGGAGTCGCTCGCTCATTTTTCTCCTCGAGTGGCACAGGGGCTGTGAGGCACCGAGCGTAATAGGGGGTGCCGCCGGGTGCGGAGGCGGCCGAGCTGACAGACTGTCGATGAAGGTTTACCCGACGACGACCACGGAGGCGGCGCAGTGTCGGATACCAGGACCCCTGCGCAGATCGAGGCGGACATCATCAGCCGGCGCGAGCAGCTCGCTGTGATGCTGGACGAGATCGGGGTGCGGGTGCACCCGAAGACGATCATGGGTGATGCGAAGGCGAAGGTCGCCTCCACGGTGGACCGGACCGCCGGGCGGGCGTATGTCGCGGTGAACCGTTCGGTTTCGGATGTGAAGGCGCAGTTCGTGGCGGAGGACGGTTCGCCGCGTCTGGGGCGGGTGATTCCGGCCGCGCTGCTCCTGGTGGGCGGGGTGGTGCTGCTGACGGCGACGTCGCGGTCGTCGGGGTCCTCGCGTTCGTCGCGGTGTGGTCGGCGTAGGAGGCGCTGAGGCGGTTCCCGGCGGGCCCTGGGGCGTGTGGACGGTTCCGGGGCAGGTAGGTTTCGGGGCGTGAGCGACAACGGCATGAGTGACACCGACGACAAGCTGCCGATCCGGATGCTGCACGATCGTGTGCTGGTCCGGTCGGATTCGCCTGAGGGCGAGCGCCGGTCGGGCGGCGGCATCCTGATTCCGGCGACGGCGGCTGTGGGCCGGCGTCTGGCGTGGGCCGCGGTGGTCGCGGTCGGCCAGAACGTGCGGACGGTGGAGCCGGGTGACCGGGTGCTGTACGACCCGGAGGACCGTGCGGAGGTCGAGGTGCGGGGTGTGGCGTATGTGCTGATGCGTGAGCGGGATCTGCACGCGGTGGCGGCGGACCGTTTCGAGGGTTCGGTGGATTCGACCGGGCTGTATCTGTAGGCGGGCGCGTGCTGGTGGCCTGATCTGTGGGCGGGCGCGTGCTGGTGGCCTGGTGACCGTTGTCACCAGGCCTTTTGTCGTTTTGTTGTTACGGTGGAGGCATCCCGACGAGACGCGCCGTACCGGGTTTCCGCAAAGACGACGCACCTGTTGTCCGTGTGATCCGTCGTGGAGGTGCCGTCGTGGCGTGGGTTCTGCTGGTTGTCGCCGGTCTGCTGGAAGTGGGCTGGTCGATCGGGATGAAGTACACCGAGGGGTTCACCCGGCTGTGGCCGAGTGTGGGTACGGGCCTCGGGATCGTGGCCAGCATGGTGCTGTTGTCGCAGGCGGCGAAGACGTTGCCGATCGGTACGGCGTACGGCGTGTGGGTCGGGATCGGTGCCGCGGGGGCGGCCGTGCTCGGGATGGTGGTGCTGAACGAGCCGGTGACCGCCGCCCGCATCTTCTTCGTGTGTCTGCTGCTGGTTGCGGTGGTGGGGCTGAAGGCGACGTCCGGGCACTGACCGGTCAGGGGCGGCCGGGGCCTTGGTGGTCCTGGCCGCTTTCGTCGTTTCCGGGTCGCCGGCCGTCGGGGCGTTCTTCGCCCGGGTGTCCGTCGTCGGTCCGGGAGGGGGCTCCGCGGCCGGGTTCGTCGGCGGGGCGCAGGGCTGCGGGCTGCTGGACGCGGGGGGCGCCGCGGGGTGTGTCGGCGGGCTTGGCTGTTCGGGTCGGTGCGGTGGGGTGGGGTGCTCCCGGGACGGGTGTCGTGTCGCTGTCCGGTGTGGAGTCCTGGTCCTCGCCGGTCTCTCCGGTGCCGCTCTCCTGGTTGTCCCGGGTCCCGGTGCCGTCGCGTCGGTGGCGGCGTTCTTCGCGGTCGCGGTGGCCGTCGGTGTTCTCGGCTTCTTCGGTGTCCTCGGCTTCGCCGCTCTCGTCGGGGTCGGGTTCCTCGGGGCCTTCGTCGGCGTGGAGGTCGAAGGCTTTCACGGGGCTGCCTTCGAGGGCGGTGCGGGTGTAGGCGGCCCAGGTCTGGGCGGGTGCGCCGCCGCCGTTCATGCGGGCGAGGCCGAGTGCGCCGTAGAGGGGTTTCTGGACGCCGGTCTTCGGGTCCTGGCCCATGACGGTGATGACGGTGGCGAGGTCGGGGGTGTAGCCGGCGAACCAGGCGGCCTTGTCCTCCTCGGCGGTGCCGGTCTTTCCCGCGGCGGGGCGGCCGGCTGCTCCGGCGGCGGTGCCGGTGCCGCCGTCGACGACGCTGCGCAGGACGGAGGTGGTGGTGTCGGCGGCTTCGCGGCTGATGGCGCGGCGGGTGGGTCTGGTGGGGATGTCGATTTCTTCGGCGTTCTTGCTGACCTTGGAGACGAGGGTCCAGGGGTGGTGTCTGCCGTGGTCGGCGAGGGTGGCGTAGGCGGATGCCATGTCGACTGCGCTGGCGGTGGCGGGGCCGAGGGCGATGGAGGGGGAGGCGGTGAGGTCGGGGGTGTTCGCGGGGATGCCGAGGGAGATGGCGGTGTTCTTGACCTCTTCGGGGCCGACGTCCTGGGCCATCTGGGCGTAGACGGCGTTGACGGATTTGTCGGTGGCTTCGCGGACGGTGATGGAGCCGTAGTCGACGTCGTCCTCGTTGGCGGGGGAGTAGTCGGTGGGGCCGGTGGCTGCTTGGACGGTGCGTTCGTTGTCGCCGTTGTAGTGGGTGTTGGGGGTGATGGGTTTGTCTTTCTGGGTGGTGGATCCGTTGGCGAGTGCGGAGGCGAGGACGAACGGTTTGAAGGTGGAGCCGACCTGGTAGTCGCGGCGGGTGGCGTTGTTGACGAACTGCTTGGTGTAGTCGATTCCGCCGTAGAGGGCGACGACGTGGCCGTTGGAGGGGTCGATGGAGGCGCCGCCGGCGCGGACGATGCGGTCGGCGTCGCGGTCGTCGCTGGTCTTGGAGTGGACGTTGTCGTCGACGGCTTGGACGAGGGCGTCCTGGTTCTTCTTCTGGAGTGTGGTGGTGATGCGGTAGCCGCCGGTGGCGAGGGTCTTCTCGTCGACGATGTCGTTGGCGGCGAGGTAGTCCTCGACGGCGTTGACGATGTAGCCGCGTTGTCCGGAGAGGGCGGTGGCGGGCTTGGCCTTGTCGGGGACGGGGAAGGTCATGGTCTTGCGCTGGGCTTCGGTGAGCCAGTGGTGTTCGACCATGCCGTCGAGTACGTAGTCCCAGCGGGCGAGTACGGCTTTCTTGTTCTGGGGGTGGGCGACGACGTCGTAGGAGCTGGGGGCGTTGAGGAGGGAGGCGAGGTAGGCGCCTTCGCCGGTGTCGAGGTCTTCGACGTCCTTGCCGTAGTAGGCGTGGGAGGCGGCTTGGATGCCGTAGGCGTTGCGTCCGAAGTAGCTGGTGTTGAGGTAGCCCTCGAGGATTTCGTCCTTGCTCTGTTCGCGGTCGAGCTTGATGGAGATGAAGAGTTCCTTGGCTTTGCGGACGAGGGTCTGTTCCTGGCCGAGGTAGTAGTTCTTGACGTACTGCTGGGTGATGGTGGAGCCGCCTTGGCGGCCTTTTCCGGTGGCGGTGTTCCAGCCGGCGCGGAGGGTCGCCTTGATGTCGATGGCGTCCTCGGAGTAGAAGTCGCGGTCCTCGGCGGCGAGTACGGCGTGTTGGATGGGGCGGGGGATGCGCCTGAGGGGGATGTTCTCGCGGTTGATCTCGCCGTCGCGGGCGATGACGGTGCCGTCCTTGTAGAGGTAGACGTTGGACTGGGCGGTGGCGGCGGCGTTGGCGGCGGGGATGTCGATGAGCTGGTAGCCGGCGATGAATCCGCCGACGAGGAGCAGTGCGAGGAGGACCACGGCGGCGAGGGTCATGCGCCAGGTGGGGATGGCGCGGCGCCAGCCGGTGCGCTTGGGCCGTTTGGAGCGCTTTGTGCGCCCTTTGGGTTCTTGTGCGCCGTCCGGGTGGTCGGCGTCCGTGGTGGGGGCCGCTGCCGAGGGGTCTCGGGGTGCCCATCCTTCGGGGCCCTGCTGACCAGGGTCTCCGCTGTGCTGCGGTGGCTCTTGGTTCATGACTGTGGAGGCTCCTCGACTGCGGATGATTTTCCTATAGTGCACTTTTCGGGCGGATAACCCTGGGATCCCTCACGGAGGAATGGGGTCGCGGCGGCGTGTCGCCGTGCACTAACGTCAGGCGCTTTGGCGGGGAGAGGGGGGCGCGGTGCGGCTCTATGCCGTGGTGGCGGCGGGCGGGTTCCGGCGGTACGCCACCTATCGGGTGGCGACCCTCGCGGGCGTGTTCACCAACACCGTCTTCGGTTTCATCATGGCGTACGCCTATATCGCCCTGTGGGACGAACGCCCGCACCTCGGCGGCTATGACGTGTCGCAGGCGCTGACCTATGTGTGGCTGGGGCAGGCCCTGCTGATGACCAACGCGATGCTGGGCGGTGGTTTCGAGGACGAGTTGATGGAGCGCATCCGTACGGGTGACATCGCCGTCGACCTGTACCGGCCTGCCGATCTGCAGCTGTGGTGGCTGGCGGGGGATCTGGGGCGGGCGGCGTTCCATCTGCTGGGGCGCGGGATCGTGCCGATGGTGCTGGGCGCTCTGGTCTTCGACCTCGCGCTGCCGTCCTCGCCGTGGACGTGGCTGGCTTTCCTGGTGTCGGTGTCGCTGGGGGTGGTGGTGAGTTTCGCGGTGCGGTTCCTGGTGGCGCTGTCGGCGTTCTGGCTGCTGGACGGGGCGGGGGCGATGCAGATGGCCTGGCTGGCCGGGCTGTTCTTCTCGGGCATGCTGCTGCCGCTGAACCTGTTTCCGGGGCTGCTGGGCGAGGTGGCGGCGGTGCTGCCGTGGTCGTCGCTGCTGCAGGTGCCGGCCGATGTGTTCCTCGGTGTGTACGAGGGCGGGGATCTGCTGGGTGCGTTCGCGTTCCAGGCGGGGTGGGCGGTGGCGCTGCTTCTGGCGGGGCGGCTGCTGCAGTCGGTGGCTACCAGGAGGGTGGTGGTCCAGGGTGGCTGAGGCCGGGGCGGGGCGGGTGGCCGTGGTCGAGCGGGTCATCGCGCCCGGTGAGCGCTCCCGGGTCGTGGAGGGGGTGCGGGCGTACGGGCTGATCGTGGCGATGTGGGTGCGCTCGACGATGGCGTACCGGGCGTCGTTCGCGATGACCACGCTGGGGAACTTCGTGGCGACGGCGTTCGATTTCGTGGCGATCATGCTGATGTTCGCGCATGTCGACGCGCTGGGCGGGTTCACGTTGCCGGAGGTGGCGTTGCTGTACGGGGCGTCGGGGACGGCGTTCGGGCTGGCGGACCTGGTGCTGGGGTCGATGGACCGGCTGGGCCGGCGGGTGCGGGACGGCACGCTGGACACCTTGCTGGTGCGGCCGGTTCCGGTGCTGGCGCAGGTGGCGGCTGACCGGTTCGCGTTGCGGAGGCTGGGGCGGATCACGCAGGGGCTGCTGGTGCTGGGGTATGCGCTGGTGACGCTGGACATCGCGTGGACCCCACTGAAGGTGCTGATGCTGCCGCTGATGGTGCTGAGCGGCGGGGCCATCTTCGGGGCGGTGTTCGTGGCGGGTGCGGCGTTCCAGTTCTGGGCGCAGGACGCGTCGGAGGTGCAGAACGCGTTCACGTACGGGGGGACGTCGCTGCTGGCGTATCCGCCGTCGCTGTTCGCGAAGGAGCTGGTGCGTGGGGTGACGTTCGTGGTGCCGCTGGCGTTCGCGAGCTGGTTGCCGGCGCTGTATGTGCTGGGGCGGGATTATCCGCTGGACCTGCCGGAGTGGGTGGCGTTCCTGCCGCCGGTGGTGGCGGTGGGGTGCTGGGTGCTCGCGGGTATGGCGTGGCGGGTGGGTCTGCGGTCGTACCGCAGTACGGGGAGCTGAGGAGTGGGCGTGGACGAGACGGAGTTCATCGAGCTCGACGGTGTGGAGAAGGTGTTCGAGGTGCGTCGCCGGACGGGTTTCATGCGGCGGGAGCGGCGTGAGGTGCGGGCGGTGGACGGCATCGGTTTCCGGGTGCCGCGGGGTGAGATGGTCGGTTACATCGGTCCGAACGGGGCGGGTAAGTCGACGACGATCAAGATGCTGACGGGCATTCTGACGCCGAGCGCGGGGCGGCTGCGGGTCGCGGGGATCGATCCCAGCAGGGAGCGTACGAGGCTGGCGCACCGGATCGGTGTGGTGTTCGGGCAGCGGACGACGCTGTGGTGGGATCTGCCGTTGCGGGATTCCTACCGGTTGATGCACCGGATGTACCGGATCCCGGATGCCCGGTACCGGGAGAATCTGGAGCGCTGCGTCGAACTGCTGGATCTGGGGGCTTTGTTGGAGGTTCCGGTGCGTCAGCTTTCGTTGGGGCAGCGGATGCGGGGTGATATCGCGGCGGCGCTGCTGCACGATCCGGAGGTGCTGTACCTGGACGAGCCGACGATCGGGCTGGACGTCGTCTCGAAGTCGAAGGTGCGTGGGTTCCTGCGGGATCTGAACGCGGAGCGTTCCACGACGGTGCTGCTGACCACGCACGATCTGACGGACATCGAGCAGTTGTGCAAGCGGGTGATGGTGATCGATCACGGGCGGCTGGTGTACGACGGGTCGCCGGCCGCGCTGCACGAGGTGGGGGAGAGTGAGCGGACGCTGGTCGTCGATCTGGAGCGGGAGATGCCGCCGATCGATCTGGGGCCGGAGGCGCGGGTGGTGAGGGTGGAGGGGCCGCGGCAGTGGCTGGCCTTCCCGGCGGTGGCGTCTGCCGCGCCGCTGGTGGCGCGTATCGCGTCGGACTATCCGCTGGTCGATCTGTCGGTGCGTGAGCCGGACATCGAGTCCGTGATCGCGAAGATGTACGTGTCGGATTCCAGCGCCTAGGCCCGTCCGTGTTCGCTCTATAGGGTGCCGGTATGACAAGTGAGAGCCCGGATATGCGTGCCTCCGACGCGGAGCGTGAGCGGGTCGCGGAGACCTTGCGGGAGGCCGTGGCTGAGGGCCGTCTGGAGATGGACGAGTTCGAGCAGCGGGTGGATGCGGCTTACAAGGCGCGTACGCACGGGGAGTTGGAGCCGCTCGTGCGGGATCTTCCGGTGCCGGGCGCGCTCGCCCGTCCGGCGGCGGGTGTGGTGGACGGGCGCAGGGGGTCGTCGGCCGAGTGGTCCTCGCGGATCGGGGGGACGCAGACCTCGTCGGGGGCGTTCGCGTTCTGGGGAGGGTTCAGCCGCAAGGGACGTTGGACGGTGGGTCCGAGGTTCACCGCGTTCGCGATGTGGGGTGGCGGTGAGATCGATCTGCGTGAGGCCCATTTCGCGGAGCGCGAGGTCGTGATCCGGTGTTTCACGATCATGGGCGGGATGCAGGTGACCGTGCCGCCCGATCTGAACGTCGACGTCAGCGGCTTCGGCATCATGGGTGGTTTCGGTGAGCACTCCAAGCTGGACGAGGAGTTCGACCCGGCACCGGATTCACCGAGGGTGCGGGTCGTCGGGTTCGCGCTGATGGGCGGGGTCGGTGTGGAGCGCAAGCGGAGCAAGGCGCAGAAGCGGCGGTTGCAGGAGCAGGAGCGGTCGCGCCTGCGTGGGCCGGATGCGGGGGACGGGCGCAAGGAGCTCGGCTGAGGTGTCCGCCGGCTGGTCGGGGCCGCCCGGGCGCGGGTGTGCCGCGCCCGGTTGTCGGGGTCAGAAGGAGTCGGACTTGGGGGTGGCGTCGACGGTGGAGAGGTCGATGGTGTGTCCCAGGGTCCGGTAGCCGGTGTCGTTGAAGTGCAGGTGGTCGCCGGAGTCGTACTCGGGCAGGATCCGGTTGGGTGCGTAGGGGTCGCGGACGGCCCGGTCGAAGTCCACGAAGGCGTCGAAGATCCGGCCGGAGCGGATCTCCGCGTTGACCGCCTGGCGTACGTCGTTGCGTGCGGGTGACCAGGTGGGGTAGCCCTGGAACGGTGTCAGGGTGGCGCCCACCACGCGTAGTCCGCGGGCGTGGGCGCGTTCGGTGAGGGCGCGGAGTCCGGCGGTGATGCGCCGGGGGTCCGTCTCCTGCGGGCTCTGCTGCACGTCGTTGATGCCCAGTGCGATGATCACGGTCCTGGCGCCGGTGACGGACAGGACGTCGCGCTCGAAGCGGTGGGTCGCGCTGGGGCCGCCGGTGCCGCGTACGCCGGCCGTGGTGCGCGGACTGTCGATCAGGAGGCGGTTGCCCGCTATGCCTTGGTTGGCGATGCCGTAGGAGTGGCGGAGGCGGTCGGAGAGGACGTCGCTCCAGCGGGTGTCGGCGTCCGTGGTGGATCCCGTTCCCGCGGTGAGGGAGTCGCCGATGACGACGATCGCGCCGGGTGACGTCTTGTTGAGGACGTCGACGGCTGTCAGGTAGCGCCAGCGGGTGGTGCTCCAGGTGCCCTTGGTGTCGGCGAGGTAGGACGTCTGGTGGGTGTTGGGGTGCTGGGTGACGGTGCCGGTGGCGTAGGGCGTGCGGAGGGTGACCTCCAGGTCGGCGTCGGGTGCCACGGGGACGGCGACGGGGTCGCTGACGACCTGCCGGCCCGCGGCGATGGTGACGGTGGGGGAGCCGTCGAAGGTCACCCGGCGGGTGTTGACGCCTGCCTGGTCGATGACGAGCGGGGCGGTGCCGAACAGGTTGGACAGGGTGATCCGGGCGGCGTCGCCGCCGACGCTCGTGTGCACGACGTTGCGGATGGTGCTGCCGGGGTAGCCGTGTGCGGCGTTCGGTTCCGCGCTGACGGGGGCTCCGGTCCAGGTGGCCACCCAGGTTCCCCCGGCGGCGGCGGGCGCGGCGGGGTTGCGGGCGGCTGCGTGTGTCCCGCTCCCGCCGTACGGCTGCGACCGGTCACCGACGACCAGTGACGTGCCGTAGGCGGCTGCGGCGGCGAGCACGGCGGTACCCGCCGCGAGGGCGATGGGCAGGGTGTACCCCTGGCGCCTGGGCATCTGCGGTGTTTCTCCTTGTGGTGTCCGGCCCGGAGTTCGGGTCACTCTCATGATGCGGCAGCACCCGGGGAACTCGGAGTGCGGCCCGGGAGTAGGTGAAGCAGGGACAATGCGTACGGCACGGTCTCAGGCGTACGCGGACGGGTGGAGCGGATGGAACAGGACGCGGGACAGGGGACGGCATCCGGGCCGGAGGCCCGCGGGCGGGGTGCCGGCGGGCGGCCGGGGCCGTCCCTGGGCGGTTTCTCGTACACCGCCGCCGACGAGGAGAAGCAGCGCGGTGTGCGCCGTATGAAGACCACCGCCACGGGTCTGCTCCTGCTCGTCGCGCTCGTGTACGTCCTCGCCACCTGGGCGGAGAACTCGGGTGTGGGCGGCTGGCCGGGCTACGTCGCTGCGGCTGCCGAGGCCGGGATGGTGGGTGCGCTGGCTGACTGGTTCGCCGTCACGGCGCTCTTCCGGCGTCCGCTCGGTCTGCCCATCCCCCACACTGCCATCATTCCTACCAAGAAGGACCAGTTGGGGGCGTCCCTCGGTTCCTTCGTGGGCGAGAATTTTCTCTCCGGAGAGGTCGTTCGTGACCGAATTCACGCTCTGGGTGTCGGGAGGCGGCTCGGTGCGTGGCTGGCCGAGCCGGAGCACGCGGACCGGGTCACCGCGGAGCTGGCGACCGCGTTGCGCGGGGCCCTGACGGTGTTGCGGGACTCCGATGTGCAGGCGGTGGTGGGGGAGGCGATCACCCGGCGGGCGGACGCCGCGGAGATCGGTCCGGGGATGGGCAAGATGCTGGAGCGGATCGTCGCGGACGGGGGCCATCGCAGGGTCGTCGACCTCGTCTGCGTGCGGGCGCACGACTGGCTGGTGCTGCACGGCGACTCCGTGATGGACGCGGTGCAGGGCGGGGCGCCGGGGTGGACGCCGCGGTTCGTGGACAAGCGGGTGGGGGAGCGCGTCTACAAGGAACTGCTGCGCTTCGTCACGGAGATGCGGGACATGCCGGGCCATCCGGCGCGCGGTTCGATCGACACGTTCCTGACGGACTTCGCGGCCGATCTGCAGACGGACTCGGACACCCGGGCGCGGGTGGAGCGGCTGAAGTCGGAGATCCTGGGGCGCGGCGAGGTCCAGGACGTCATCGCCTCGGCCTGGTCGTCCGTCAGGTCGATGATTCTCGCGGCCGCCGAGGACGAGCGGAGCGAGCTGCGGCTGCGGGCCAGGGCGTCGCTGATGTCGCTGGGTGCCAGGCTGTCCACCGACGAGCGGCTGCAGGGCAAGGTGGACGGCTGGCTGGAGGACGCGGCGGCGTACGTCGTCACGAGGTACCGCACGGAGATCACCTCGCTGATCAGCGACACGGTGGCCGGCTGGGACGCGCAGCAGACGTCGCGGAAGATCGAGGCGCACATCGGCCGTGACCTGCAGTTCATCCGGATCAACGGCACCGTGGTGGGTGCGCTGGCCGGGCTGGTGATCTATTCCGTGTCGCACGCGCTGGGGGGCTGACCCGGGAGCGCGTGCCCCGTCGTGCGGTACGGGCGCGCCCCCGGGCTCGCGGGGAGGTGTCTTCCAGTACGCACCCGCGGGCGCCCGTGTTCAATCCCCTGGAGCGATATTTCCGGGGCTGGGGTGGCTCAGGCGGCGCGCCGGGTGACGGCCCAGGACGCGGTGGCCATGGCGCCGGCGACGGTGAACACGGCGGGCCAGGCGCCGACCTTCTTGGCGAGCGGGTGCGATCCGGCGAACGCGGCGACGTAGGCGACGGTCAGCCCGGTGGCCGCGGGGGCGCCGGCCTGCCGGTTCCAGCCGTGGGCGGCGACGGCTCCGACGGCGGCGAGGGCGGCTCCGCCGAGGGGGCGCTTCTTCGTCCAGCGGGCGATCGCGTATCCGCCGACGAGACCACTCGCCGCCACCGCCGCTGCCGGGACCTTCGCCATTGCCGCCACCTTCGCCTCGCACGTCTGCCGTCCGGGTCCGCTGCCGGGATCCGGGCTCGTGTTCCCGAGGATAGGCCGCCCGCCCGGAGGCGGGGCGGCCCGGGTACCCCCGTCAGTCGTTGCCGAGCTCCATGGCGGCGCGGTCCAGCAGTGCCTCGTCCGCGGAGACCTCGCCGCGCGAGGCGATGGCCTGGGCGCCGCCCTCCGGCATGGCGCCGATGAGTCCGGTCGCCGCGGCCTGGGCGGCGCCGATCAGCGAGGGCTGCGTCGTGCCGACGAGGCCGAGGCCGGCGAACTGCTCGAGCCGGGCGCGCGAGTCGGCGATGTCGAGGTTGCGCATGGTGAGCTGGCCGATGCGGTCCACGGGGCCGAACGCGGAGTCCTCGGTGCGCTCCATGGAGAGCTTGTCCGGGTGGTAGCTGAAGGCGGGGCCGGTGGTGTCGAGGATCGAGTAGTCCTCGCCGCGCCGCAGCCGCAGGGTGACCTCGCCGGTGACGGCGGAGCCGACCCAGCGCTGCAGCGACTCGCGGACCATCAGCGCCTGCGGGTCCAGCCAGCGGCCCTCGTACATCAGCCGCCCGAGGCGCCGGCCCTCGTTGTGGTAGTGGGCGAGGGTGTCCTCGTTGTGGATGGCGTTGACGAGGCGCTCGTAGACGATGTGCAGCAGGGCCAGGCCGGGGGCCTCGTAGATGCCGCGGCTCTTCGCCTCGATGATGCGGTTCTCGATCTGGTCGGACATGCCGAGACCGTGGCGGCCGCCGATCGCGTTGGCCTCCATCACGAGGTCGACGGCGGAGGCGAAGGTCTTGCCGTTGATCGTGACCGGGCGGCCCTGGTCGAAGCCGATGGTGACGTCCTCGGTCTCGATCTCGACCGAGGGGTCCCAGAAGCGGACGCCCATGATCGGGTCGACGGTCTCCACGCCGGTGTCCAGGTGTTCCAGCGTCTTCGCCTCGTGGGTGGCGCCCCAGATGTTGGCGTCGGTGGAGTACGCCTTCTCGGTGCTGTCGCGGTAGGGGAGCCCGTGGGCCACCAGCCACTCCGACATCTCCTTGCGGCCGCCGAGCTCGGTGACGAAGTCGGCGTCGAGCCACGGCTTGTAGATCCGCAGGTGGGGGTTGGCCAGGAGGCCGTAGCGGTAGAACCGCTCGATGTCGTTGCCCTTGAACGTCGATCCGTCGCCCCAGATCTGTACGTTGTCCTCGAGCATCGCCCGCACCAGCAGGGTGCCGGTGACGGCACGGCCCAGCGGCGTGGTGTTGAAGTACGCGCGGCCGCCCGAGCGGATGTGGAACGCGCCGCAGGCCAGTGCGGCCAGGCCCTCCTCGACCAGTGCCGCCCGGCAGTCGACCAGGCGCGCGATCTCGGCGCCGTACGCCTTCGCGCGGCCGGGCACCGACGCGATGTCGGGCTCGTCGTACTGGCCGATGTCAGCGGTGTAGGTGCAGGGGACGGCACCCTTGTCGCGCATCCACGCGACCGCGACCGAGGTGTCGAGGCCGCCCGAGAAGGCGATGCCGACGCGCTCGCCGGTGGGCAGGGAGGTGAGAACCTTAGACATAGGAAGAGTATGCACTCGATGGTATGGATATGCAAATGCTGTGATGTGAGGTGCGGCGGTGCGTGCGGGGCAGGTGTCGATGGGGTGTACACGCGTTTACTCTGGGGGGTGAACGCGTGTACACCCCTTTCTTCCCCAGGGAGTCCCGATGACCGAGGCCGACCCGGACGCCGCCGCCCCCCACCCCCGTCTCGCCGTCGGGGTGCTGGCCTTCTGCGGCGTCGTGGTCGCGATCATGCAGACGATCGTCGTCCCGCTCCTCCCGCACATACCTGACCTCACCGGCGCCACCCCCGAGGCCGCCAGCTGGCTGGTCACCGTCACCCTGCTCACCGGCGCGGTGTTCACCCCGGTGCTCGGCCGGGTCGGCGACATGTACGGCAAGAGACGGGTGCTCCTCGCCTCCCTCGGAGTCCTCGTCGTGGGATCGGTGCTCTGCGCCGTCAGCTCCCACATCGGCGTCCTCATCACCGGCCGCGCCCTGCAGGGCGCGGCCATCGCCGTCATCCCCCTCGGCATCAGCATCCTGCGCGACGAGCTTCCGCCCGAGCGGGTGCTGTCCGCCGTGGCACTGATGAGCTCCACCATGGGGATCGGCGCCGCCGTGGGCCTGCCGATCGCGGCCGTCGTCATCGAGAACTACGAGTGGCACACCATGTTCTGGGTGTCCGGTGCCATCGGCCTCCTCGACTTCGTCCTCGTGCTCCGCTGCGTCCCCGAGTCACCGCTGCGCTCGCGCGGCCGCTTCGACACGCTGGGCACGCTCGGCCTGACCGGTGCGCTGGTCTGTCTGCTGCTGGCCGTCACCCAGGGCGGGGACTGGGGCTGGACCTCACCCGTCACCCTCGGGCTGCTCGCCGGGGCGGTCGTCATCGCCCTGGTGTGGGGCGCCTACGAACTGCGGGTGCCCACCCCCATGGTCGACCTGCGGGTGTCGGCACGCCCCGCCGTCCTGCTCACCAACCTCGCGGCCCTGCTCATCGGCTTCGCGTTCTACGCCAACTCCCTGGTCACCGGCCAGATGGTGCAGGAGCCGAAGGCCACCGGGTACGGGCTCGGCGCCTCGATCGTCGTCAGCGGGCTCTGCCTGCTCCCGGGGGGCGTCACGATGGTCCTGCTCTCGCCGGTCTCCGCCCGCATCTCCGGCAAGTACGGCCCGAGGACGAGCCTCGCCCTGGCCTCCGTGGTCATCGCGGCCGGCTACGTGGTGCGCTACTTCACCAGCCACAGCCTCTGGCTGATCGTCGCGGGCGCCACGATCGTCTCGGCCGGCACCGCGATCGCGTACTCCGCTCTCCCCGCCCAGGTCATGCGGAGCGTCCCCGTCGGCGAGACGGGCGCGGCCAACGGTCTCAACACCCTCATGCGCTCCATCGGCCAGGCCTTCTGCAGCGCCACGGTGGCCGCGGTCCTCGCCAACATGACCTTCCTCGCCGCGGGCCGGGAAGCCCCCACCCTCGGCGCTTACCAGCTCGTCTTCCTGATCGCCGGCGGCGCCGCGCTGCTCGCCCTCGCCGTGACGCTCTGCCTGCCGGGCACGGGCGAGCGGACGGGTACGGTCGGGGGGAAGCGCAGGAGCAGCGGCCGCACGCGGACGATGCCGATCGAGGAGGGTGCGTGACGGTCCCCACCACCGACGCCGCCGGCGCGCGGGCGTCCGCCCCCACCGGCAGGGACGCGATCCTGCTCGCCGCCCGCAGGGCGTTCACCCAGCGGCCGTACGCGGACGTGACCATCCGGGCAATCGCCGCGGACGCCGGGGTGAGCGCAGCTCTCGTCGTGAAGCACTTCGGCCGCAAGGAGGAACTCTTCAACGCGGTCGCCGACTTCGGACCCGCCGCCGACGAGCTCTTCGACGCCCCGCTCGACGGGCTCGGCCGTCACATGGTGCTGACCGTGGTGGGGGTGCGCAGGGCGCAGCGGGGCGACCCGCTGCTGCGGGTCGTCTTCTCCCTCGGCAACCAGGACGAACGCTCCCTGCTCCGCGAGCGATTCCGCGAGCAGGTCACCGCGCGTCTGACGGACCTCCTCCCGGGCGGGGACCGCGCCCTGCGCGCGGAGCTGATCGCCGGTCACCTCCTCGGCCTGGGAGCCACGCTCAGCCTCCACCGCGACGGCGCGAGCTCCCGCGCGACCGCGGAGCACCTCGCGGACCTGTACGCCCCCGCGCTCCAGCGCCTGGTCGGGAGCTGAACGACCCCGAGCGGTATGGTCTGGTCCAACTGACGAGGGGGGCCTCCATGCTGATCCGTAACGGCCTGCGTGCCGCGATACCCGCCATGGCCCTGGGGGCGCTGCTGGCGGGCTGCTCCGCTGCGACCACCACCGACGGGCCGGGCGGCGACGTGCCGTACGTCGCACCCGAGAAGGCCGAGGCGGCCAAGGCGGAGGCGGCCGAGGCCGCCGCGACGCCCACGCCCGAACCCGAGCCCTCGTTCCCGGTGGGGACGGACGCGCCGGTGCGGGTGCGTGACGCGTTCGCCGGGCTCCAGGCGACCTACCAGGACGGCTGTGAGCCCGGGGGCGCGAACTGCGCCTACTTCCTGGGCCGCGTGTCGGACGAACTGGACACGATGGACCGGGCGATGAGGACGGACGGGCAGGGCCTTGGCCACTTCGCCCAGCCCCTCGCCTGGATCAAGACCCTGCACGGCACCCTGAAGGGCGATCTCGGCATCGAGAACCTGGAGAAGCACCGCACGCTGCTGCTCGGCACCCGCGACCGGATCAACACCTGGATGCAGGGCCACCCGGAGGACTACCGCTGACCTGCCCGGTGCGCGGAACCCGGCAGCCGCCGCCGGAAGGGCCGGCGGCGGCTGCCGGGCGTCGCGGGCCGCTACTCGCAGGCGACGCCGTCGCCGTCCCGGTCGAGGTGGGAGCCGTATCCGGGGTCACCCCGGTGGATCGGGGCCGCACCCGCGGCCCGTACGGCGGTGCAGTTGGCGTAGTACGTGCTGCCGCCGCCCGAGCTTCCACCGGAACTGCCGCCGGAAGATCCACCGCTGGACGATCCGCCCCCTGACGAACCGCCGCTGCCACCGGACGAGTTGTACGGTTCGCAGCCGACTCCGTCACCGTCGCGGTCCAGGTGCGCCGCGTATCCCGGGTCGCCCCGGCGTACGGGAGCCGCCCCGGCGGCCCTCGCGGCGTCGCAGTTCGCGTAGTGGACTGCGGGTGCGGCCGGGCGCGTGGTCGCGGCCTTCGCCTTCGGGGTCCTGGCGGGCGCCGGGGTCGGTGTGGGTGTCGGTGTGGGGCTGGGCGACGGGCTCGGCGCGGTGACCGTGATCCGTACGACGGCGGTGTCCTGCGCCGGGCCCTTCCCCTCGGCGCTCTTCACCGCGACCGTGTAGGTGAACTCGTCCTCGCCGGAGTATCCGTCCGCCGGGGTGTAGACGAGGGTGGTGCCCTCGGCCGTGACCGTTCCGTGCGGTGCCTGGCGCTCGGCGCTCAGGGTGAGTTCGGCCGGGCGGTATGTGTCCAGGAGAGGCGCGTCGGCGCCGTCCTCCCTGGTCACCAGGTCGTTGGACAGCGGCTCGACCTCGATCTCCCGGCCGGCGTCGGCCTCCGCGGTGTCGTCGGCGAGCGCGAGCGTCCGGATCTCCTTCGCCGAGGGTGACCCCTCCGCCGCCACGGGCTTCGCGTCCGCGCCGTCGTCGGCCCCGCCCGCGCATCCTGCCAGGGCCAGCGTCAGGACCGCGGCCCCCGCCGACAGTCTGAGCCGGTTCCTTGTCACGCGAGTCTTCATGTGCCCCCCAGATGTGCCGTGGTGCTGTGTTCGTACCGCCGTGCCTGACGTGCGGCTGCGGGGTGATGCTGACACCGCGGGGCCGGTGGCGGGCGGGATTCGGCCCCACGGAAGCGAAGTTGTGACGAAAGCGTGAAGAAGGTGTGCGCGGGGCGTCGAGGGGGTGCGGCATCGTCGGGGCGGCCTCGCGGCGTGAGGCGTCAGTCGTCAGCCGTCGGCCGTGAGCCGTGAGTCAGGAGGCGTGGTCATGAGGCGTGGTCATGAGGCGTGGGGCCGGCCGTCCGTCCGTTCACGTCATGGCCTGGATGCCGATGACGTCCAGCAGTCCCAGCCGGGCGGCGGCCTCGCTCCCGGGTTGGGCCGTGTAGGCGACGACCCGCAGGTCGCTGCCCGGGGCGACCAGCACGTCGCAGTCCAGGGTGATCGGGCCGGCCTCAGGGTGCACGATGGTCTTGGCCGCCGACTCGTGGACGCCGACGATGCCGGATTCCCACAGCCCGGCGAAGCGTTCGCTCTCCTGCCGCAGGTCCCTGATCAGCGAGCGCAGCCCC
The DNA here is from genome assembly GCF_042755185.1 of Streptomyces sp. NPDC059166. Taxonomy (NCBI): domain Bacteria; kingdom Bacillati; phylum Actinomycetota; class Actinomycetes; order Kitasatosporales; family Streptomycetaceae; genus Streptomyces; species Streptomyces sp. NPDC059166. The sequence goes on from NZ_JBHZCI010000056.1 coordinate 27,359, forward strand.
TGGTCGGCGGGGTAGCGGGCGGTTGCGGCCCTCAGGTCGGCGACGATCGCCGCCTCGAACTCGGCCCGCTGCTCCGGGGTGGGCCGTGCCCTCCCGTACCGGCCCGTGAAGTGGCGCCAGGGGATGTTGCGTTCGCGCCCGCGCAGCGCCGACGGGTCTCCGAGGAGCGCGGCCCAGGGCCGGTTCCACTCGACGAGATTCCAGGCGGCGTCGTGCACGCTCATCGGTGCGGCGTCCAACCGGTCCAGGAGCCGGCGCAGCCCGGGCGGGACATGCGCGGAGATCTGCCCCGGCCCCGGCTCGGGCTGCCCCGCCAGGCGGTACAGATAGGTGCACTCGTCCGCCGAGAGGCGCAGGGCGCGGGCCAGCGAGGCGAGGACCGGCGGGGAGGGCGAGGTGGCCCGGCCCTGTTCGAGCCGGGTGATGTAGTCCACGGAGAGTGCGGCCAGCTGTGCCAGTTCCTCGCGGCGCAGCCCCACCGCCCGCCGTACACCACCGGCGGGGAGGCCGACGGTGGCGGGGGAGAGCCGGTCGCGCCAGCCGTGGAGCGCCCTGCCCAGCTCGTTGGAGCCACGGCCCGCCGAGGGGGACTCCGGGCCGGTCGACCGCTGCCGCTCCGATGCACTCACCCCTCCAGTATCCGTACACGGGCGCCGGACAGCCTGGTACTGCCGGTCCACCCGCTGAGGCGGGTACTGCCTGTGCCGTGCGGGGCCGAGCACGCTGGAGGCGTACCAGTCGTCACGCGGGTACGGACACCGAACACGGGAGCGTCACCATGACCACCACCCTCATCACCGGAGCGAACAAGGGGCTCGGCCACGAGACCGCCCGCCGTCTCGTCGAGGCGGGACACACCGTCTACGCCGCCGCGCGCGACGCCCGGCGCGGCCAGGAGGCCGCAGCGCGCCTCGGCGCACGCTTCGTCCAGCTCGACATCACCGACGAGGAGTCGGTCCGGGCGGCCGCCCGCTTCGTCACCGAGGACGCCGGCCGCCTCGACGTCCTCGTCAACAACGCGGGCATCGCCGGCGTCCGCAAGCCGGTCGGGGAGACGACCGGCGCGGACATGCGGAGCACGTACGAGACCAATGTCTTCGGCGCCGTGCGCGTGACGCGGGCGTTCCTGCCGCTCCTGGAGGCGGGGAAGGAGGCGGTCGTCGTCAACGTGGCGAGCGGTCTCGGCTCGCTGGCGGCGACCAACGACCCGAGCCGTGTCGAGTACACCGTGGCCTCGCTCGACTACACCTCGTCGAAGACGGCGCTGGTGATGGTCAACTCGCAGTACGCGAAGGCATACCCGGCCATCAGGTTCAACGCCGTGGACCCCGGATACACCGCCACGGACCTCAACGGCCACAGCGGCCCGAACACCGTCGAGGAAGGTGCGGACATCATCGTCCGCATGGCCCTCATCGGCCCCGACGGCCCGACCGGCGGATTCTTCGACGCGGAGGGCGTCGCCGCCTGGTGAGGCCCGGCCGCCCGGGTGGGCGGTACACCGGTGTTCCTTGCCGTGGCGGACTCGTACGGTACGCCTGTGACCGCACGACTCCGCCTCGAGAAGGTGACCCCGGACAACGTCCTCCCCGGCCGTCGCGGCCGGGGAGCAGGGCAGGGGATACGGGCGCTTCGCGGTGGACGAGGTGTGCAGGGAGGTCCGCCGGCGAGGCGGGACGCGTGTGACGGTGACGTGGGGAGAGGGCGAGCACGGGCCGGAGCAGTTCTATATGCGGCTGGCGCACCTCGCCGCTGCTCCCCGGTGATCCACATGCGCTCAGGCCGAGGGGGCGCGAGGATCGGGTGTACGGGCGGTGGCCCGGGCCGCGCCTCGGCCCTCTCGGGTCGGTCTCTCCCTTCCAGGCGCGCCGGTCCGCCTCCCGGCCATGACGTCAGGGGGGCGGCTGGAGGTACGGATGCCGAGGCCCCTGTGGACCGGAGCGATCAGCTTCGGGCTGGTCACCATTCCGATCAAGGTGGTGTCCGCCACCGAGAACCACTCCATCTCCTTCCACCAGTACCACCGTGAGGACATGGGCCGGATCCGCACCCGCAAGGTGTGCGAGATCGACGGCGAGGTCCTCTCCCAGGAGGAGATCGGCAAGGGGTACGAGATCGCCAGGGACCGCACCGTGCCGGTCACCGACGAGGAACTCGACCGGATGCCGCTGCCGACGGCGAAGGCCATCGAGATCGTCGCGTTCGTGGACGCCGACGGAATCGACCCCGTACGCATCAGCGACAGCTACTACCTGGCCGTCGACGGCCAGGTGGCGGCGAAGCCCTACACCCTGCTGCGCCGTGCGCTGGAGCGGAGCGACAAGGTCGCCGTCGCGAAGTTCGCCTGGCACAACCGTGAGCGGCTGGGGCTGCTCCGGGTGCGGGAGGACGCGATCGTGCTGCACTCGATGCGCTGGCCGGACGAGGTCCGCAGCCCGGAGTCGCTCGCCCCCCGGGAGACCGAGCTGGACGAGGACGAGGTCCAGCGGGCCGTACAGCTCACCGAGAGCATGGCGCTGGACGGCATCTCCGGCTTCCGCGACCGGTACCGGGACGCGCTGGAGGAACTGCTCGCCGCCAAGTCCGAGGGCAAGGCACCTCCGGCGGCACCGGGCGAGGCCGAGGAGGAGCCGGGCAAGGTCATGGACCTGATGGCCGCGCTGAACGCCTCGGTCGAACAGGCCAGGGAGACGCGCGGCGAGGACGCGACCGTGCACGAGATGACACCGGGGAAGCCGAGGACCCGGAAGAAGAGCGCCCCGGCCGCGAAGAAGGGCGCCGCGAAGAAGAGCACGGCGAGGAAGACCACGGCGAAGAAGACCACCGCGAAGAAGGCCGCGGCCAAGAAGACCCCGGCCCGGAAGCGGGCCGCGTCCTGACGCGCCCCGCGTCGTGTGGTGCCCGTGCCGGTTCGCCCCGCGTCGTGTGGTGCCCGTGCCGGTTCGCGCCGCGTCGTGTGGTGCCCGTGCCGGTTCGCGCCGCGTCGTGTGGTGCCCGTGCCGGTTCGCGCCGCGTCCGTCCGGTGCCCGTGCCGGTTCACCCCACGTCGTCCGGTGCCAGGTCGGGCCGCAGCCGGTGCCAGGACGGCTGGCGCAGCCGCCCCGCCTTCGTCCGGGTCGAGTACCGCACCTCGCCGACCAGGCGCGGCAGCACCCAGTGGGCCCCGGCGACCGGAGGTGTCTCGTCGAAGGGGCACCGGTCGACGGCGGCGACCCGGAGCAGCTCGGCGAGCCTGGTGCGTTCGGCGTCGCTCCACCCCGTGCCGACGCTGCCCGCGTAGCGCAGCCCGCCCGGGTGGCGTTCGCCGACGAGCAGCGCCCCCGGCAGCCCGCCCAGCCGGCCCCGGCCGGGCACCCAGCCGCCGACGATGACGTCCACCGTGCGGGCGTGGCGGATCTTGATCCAGGTACGGGCGCGGACCCCGGGCTCGTAGACCGAGCTGAGCCGCTTGGCGACCAGCCCTTCCAGGCCGGCCTCCCGTGTCATCGACAGGGCCCGCTCGCCGTGCCCGACGACCACCGCGGGCGTCGACCAGTACGGCCCGTCCAGCCCGAGCGCCTCGAGCGCGGCACGCCGTTCCGTGTACGGCTTCCGCACGAGGCTCCCGGACCGCAGGAACACCGCGTCGAACAGCACCAGATGGGCCGGGACCCGCTGCGCCATGCGCGCGGCCTTCGCGGGGGAGCCGGAGAGGCCCATCCGTGACTGGAGCCGCTCGAAGTCACCGCGCCCCTGAGCGTCCGGCGCCACGATCTCGCCGTCCAGCACGGCGGGTACGCCGCCGAGCGCGGGGCCGAGCGAGGCCAGCTCCGGGTAGGCGAGGGTGATGTCCGCACCGGACCTGGCCAGCAGCCGGACCGATCCGTCACCCGGCAGATAGGCCATGGCCCGCTGGCCGTCCTGCTTCACCTCGTACGCCCACTGCTCGTCGACGGCGGGCGGTGGCAGCGCGCCCGGGGTGGCGAGCATCGGGGCGAACCTGGGCAGAGAGGTCATACGGGCAGCCTCTCAGCCCGGCCTCTCCGCGCCGGTCCGTCACGGCCGGTGGTCAGTTGAAGCCGAATCCCTTCGGCAGCGGGGCCTGCTGGAACAGGCGGGTGGGGACGGCCTCGGCCATCGTCCGGTAGCCCGCCGGGTTGAGGTGGAGGTGGTCGCCGGTGTCGAGGTCGGCGCGCAGCTGCCGGGGTGCCCGGGGATCACGGACCGCCCGGTCGAAGTCGATCACGCTGTCGAAGCGCCCGCTCGTGCGTATCCACGCGTTGACGGTCTGCCGTGCCTGCTCGCGGTACCCGTCCGGATCGTCGTACCCGGTGTTGCCGCCCATCGGGGTCAGCGTCGCCCCGTACACCCGGATGCCCTGGGTGTGGGCCCGGATGATGATCTGCTCGTACGCGGCGATGACATCGGCCGCCACCCGCTTCTGCGCCGCGGGGGTGGCTCCGGCGGTGCCGATGTCGTTGATGCCCTCGAACACGACCAGCCAGTCCACCCCGCTCTGGGCCAGTACGTCGCGGTCGATGCGGGCCAGGCCGTTGGGACCCAGGCCGTCGTCGAGCAGCCGGTTGCCCCCGGCCGCCTGGTTGACCACGGCGGTCTTCGAGGTGGCGGCGCCGGACCGCAGCCGCTTCTGCAGCAGGTCGGGCCAGCGGTCGTTCATGTTCGTCGTGGAGCCCCGGCCGTCGGTCAGTGAGTCGCCGAGGACGACGGCCGCCGACGTGGTGCTCCGGGACCACACCTCGACACCGCTGAGGAAGTACCAGTGGTCGGTGGGTGTCGCCCCGGGGAGGTCGGCGTCGGCCACGTGGTCCCCGGCCCGCAGGTAGGAGGTCGTACGCGATCCGGGGTGCGAGGTGATGGAGGTGGAGGCCTGGCCCTCCGCGAGATACACGGTGGCGGTGAGGTCGGACCCCGCCGCGAGCGTGAAGTCCAGCGGGTCGGAGACCGCCTGGGCGCCCACCGGGATCGACACCGACGTGCGGCCCTGGAAGGTGACGGACCGGGTGGTGCCCGCCTCGACCGCGCTCGCACCGGCCCTGCCGTCGAGCGGGAGTGCCACGGACACCTTGGTGAGGGGCAGCGCGGCACCTCCGAAGGCGTTCGAGAAGCGCAGCCTGATGTGCTGACCGCCCGTCGAGACGTGGACGGTCTGGCGCAGCGTCGCGTCGGTGAGCACGGATGCCTCGGCGGTGAACGGGGCCGGGGGCATGTTGCCCGGTTCCGTCAGCTGCGGCATGGACGTCCAGGTGTTCACCCAGCGGGCGTTGCGCTCACCAGGCGCGGGTGAGCTGCCGTGGCCGTGCCTGTCCCCGGCGCCGAGCGCGGGGGATACGGCCACGACGGCGAGCGAGGCGGCGGCGAACAGGCTGAGGAACGACGTTCTTCGGATCACGGTGGTGCTCCCTCTGGTGGGGGTGGGGGAAGCAGGGCGGTGAATCCATGGACGTGGACGTCGTTCACAGCGAGAGCCCGGGGATTCGAGCGGCAGGCTATGGGGGTCGAAAACGTTCGGTCAATATGTCGAAACGTTCGAAAAGTTTCGGTGGTGTCCCGCGGGGCGGGCGGAGCGGGTCCGGGTGGGCCGGTGTGCGGATCGGGCCGATCCGTGCGCTCGGCAGCGCTCAACGTCCCTTGGGTTGAACTCACTTCGGTGTGCCCGGCGGTGCACCTGCCGGGTGTGACGGCGTCCGGGTCCCTCCGGCCTCTCGCGGACTACAGTGGGCCGGTGACCTCTCCACGGGAAGACCGGATGGCATCGCCCGGCGAGGACGATCGTGAGACCGCCGTGCGGCGACTGCAGGAGGCGTACGCCTCCGAGCACCTCTCGCACGAGGAGATGGACGTACGGCTCGGCCAGGCGCTCGCCGCGACGACCCATGCGGACCTCGCCGCGGCCGTCGCCTCGCTCCCGGAGCCGGCGAAGGCCCCGGACACCACCTCGACGATCGCCGCCGCGGGCGGGCGGATCCGGCGTCGCGGCGCATGGCGGGTCCCGCGATTCCTCCAGGTGCACTCGGCGTTCGGGAGGTGCGTCTCGACCTGTCCCGGGCGGTCTTCGAGCACGGGGCCGTCGACATCGATCTGCAGCTCGGCTCGGGCGGGGCCAGGATCACCGTCCCCCGGGACGCGGTGGTCGACGTCGATGGGCTCAGCACCGGTTGGAAGGACCTGCGTTACCGGCCCCGCCGGGCCTCACGTCCCGGCGGCCCCGAGATCCGTATCACCGGGGCCATGGGATACGGACGGCTGCGGATCCGCCACGCGCGCCGCTGAGGCGTCCGGCCCGAGGGCGGGACGCGACCGGTGGGCTGCCCAAGGTGACGGGCAGGCGGTCGGCTTACGCCCCGGGCGGCCCCGGGCGGCCTCGGGCGGTGGCTCGTGCCCCTGCCGGCGCCGGCGTCAGACGGTGAGCTCGTGCCCCCGCAGGGACAGGCGCATGGCGCACTCGTCCTCCGCCTCGACCGCTACCGGGATGCCCCAGTGTTCGCTCAGCATCCGTCCCACCGCCACGAGGCGTCGGCGTTCCTCGGGGCTGTAGGCGGGGAAGCGTGCCCATCCCCGGTCGGCGATCGTGTTGCCGAGCTCGGTGAACAGGTTCCCCCTCGCACGCTGTTCCTCGTCGGGCGTCAGGGGAGTGGGCCCGGGGGCGGGGCCCGTCGGGCGCACGTTGTACAGGTCGCGGGTCGTCACGCCACCATCATCGCCCGATGCGAGCGGCCGGCAGGAGCGAGGGCTCCTGCCGGCCGGTGATCAGCCGGTCAGGCTGTGATGCCGGCCGTCCGGCCGACGGGCGGCCGGACGGGCCGACGGCTGGTCAGACCGTGGTGCAGGCGGTGCCGCTGAGCGTGAACGCCTTGGGTGCCGTGTTGGTGGTGCCGGTCGTGGTGCCGGTGAAACCGACCGTGACCGAGCCGTTCACCGCGATGGTGGCCGTGTATCCGGCCGGGGCGACGGAGACCGAGGATCCGCTCTGGGTGGGGGTCCCGCCCCACATGTTGGAGATGGTCTGGCCGTTGGCGAAGGCGAAGGCGAGGTTCCAGCCGTTGACGACGGCGGTGCCGGTGTTGCGGAGGGTGATCTCCCCCTGGAACCCGCCCGGCCACTGGCCGACCACCTTGTAACCGACCGAGCAGCCCACGCCGGGGGTGGGTGTGTTCTTGTCGGTGGTGACCCCCACCGTGGCGGAGCGCGCCGAGCGGTTGCCCGCCGCGTCGCGGGCGTACACGGCGAAGGTGTAGGCCGTGTTCGCCGTCAGGCCGGTCACCGTGACGCTGTTCGTGGTGGACGAGGCGACGGTGGTCTCGGTGGTGCCGCTGACACGGACGACGTCGTAGCCGCTGACGGCGACGTTGTCGGTGGAGGCGGTCCAGGCGAGGTTCGCCGAGGTGGCCGTCACCGCGGAGGCGGCCGGGGTGCCCGGGGCGGTGGGGGCCTGGGTGTCGCCCGGGTTGCCACCGCCACCGAAGACCGTGGCCTCCTTCGACGTCTGGGCGATGCCGTCGGCGCCGTGGAAGATCCGCTCACCCCACGAGCTCAGCCGGCTCGGGTCGAAGTCGATGGCGAGGTCGAGGATCGGATCGGTGTTGCCGCTCCAGGACCAGGCCAGGTAGCCGAGACCGAGCTCCTCGGTGGTGGCCATCATGGTGTCCTCGTCCGGGTCGCCCCACTGGTCGGCGGGCCCGCCGAACTCGCCGATGAGGAGGGGAAGTCCGGCGTCCACGAAGGCGTTGAGGTAGTCGGTGACGGCCTGCGCCGTGTTGTAGACGCTGTACATGTGGATCGAGAAGATCAGGTTGCCGGTGGTGTCCGCGTCGTACACGGCCTGGGCGTTGGCGCGCATGACGCCCTGCCAGTCCTGGCCCCAGTTGGGCGCGTCCACCATGATCGTGTGGGCGAACCCGGCCGCGCGCAGCTTCTTGACGGCCGCGGTGGTGGGGGCGGTCCAGCCGGACGGGTCGGTGTTGCCCCACGGCTCGTTGCCGATGTTGATGACGACGTAGTCCTCCTGGCCCGCCAGGACGCTCTTCAGGCCGATCCAGTAGTCGGCCGCGTGGTCGAGCGTGCCCGCCGCGGCGTCCTCGCCGTAACCGGTGGTGTCGTGCACCTCCAGTACGCAGATCAGGCGGTTGGTCTTGCAGTCGGCGATGATCCCGGCGACCTCGTCGGGGCCGTTCTTCGTCCAGCGGTGGCCGTCGGAGAGGACGACGCGGACGGTGTTCGCGCCGAAGGACTTGATGTCGGCCAGCGACTGCGTCTCACCCGGGTACCAGGTGTGCGCGTGATTGACGCCACGCATGATGAAGTCGTTGCCGTTGCCCTCCACCAGCCGGCCGTCACTGATGTGCAGGCCGGTGGCGGCGGCTTCGGCCCGCGCGGGGGCGGCGTGCGCCGCGGCCGGGCCGAGTGCGCCCAGGAGGGCGACGCCGAGAAGGGCGGCCAGACCTTTCATCAGGACGGCCAGGGGGCTCTTTCGCGCCGTGCTCGTTGCTGATCTCACTGCGACTCCAGAAGGTGGGTGCCGGGTGAAGCAAACATCGGATGGGTCGTGGGAGCGCTCCCATAAAGCCATCTGGGCAGGGGCACGTCAAGGCATCGCGCACACGTTGTTTCGGGAGACGCGCGTCCTCGCCCGCGTCACAGGGCGCCCCCGGGGCCTGGGGGTGACCCTGGGCCCCGGGGGCGAATCAACCGAACACCGACACCTCGTCAGGAAGCGCTGGTTCGGCGCGGATCACGCCTTCCTGGTGCAGATCGCGTCGTACGGCCGGCCGGGGCTCGGGAAGAGCTCGATGGGGTTGTCGGCGTCCGCCGGGCATTCCTCGGGTGTCTTGGTCAGGGCGAGGACCTTGCTGCCGCCGCTCGCGCAGGCGACCTCCTTGGCCTGGTCGTCCACGCAGTCGCCCACCACGAGCTGTCCACCGCCCGCCCCGGCGTCACCGGGGTGGTCGCCGGAGAGGTTCCGCCCGCAGATGGTCTTGCTGGGGATTCCCCCCTTGGCTTCTCCCCCGTAGGACACCTTCACCGAGATGATCTCGTCGGTGCCCGCCGGGCACTCGACCGCTCCGGCGAAGAACTGGCCGCCCTTGACCTCCAGAGCCTTGATCGTGGCCTTGGGGTCGTCGCAGTCGAGCGGCTGGAAGCCGTCCTTGGAGGCGCTGGTGTCGGGGCCGGCGCAGTCGCCGGCCTTCCACTCCTTGGCGGGGTGCGTGCCGTCGCCCGACGAATCGCAGGCGGTGGCGGCCCCGAGGGCGAGCGTGAGGATCAGGGCTGCCTTCGCGCAGCGCCGCAGTACTGTACGGCTGCCGCGTCCGGGGGCCGTGCCGGTGTCCCCCGGCCGGCCGTCGTGCGGGCGTGCGCTGTCGTGGGCCGTCATGCTGCTCCTCGGTCACGTGACGTGGTCCGCACGACACCTGCTGTGAGCCGCACGGTGGTTCGCGCGTGAGGACGGCCCGGCCGGGCGCGGCGGTTCCCGAAACGGCACTCGTTCCTGTGGAGTTGCTGTGCGAGGCGGGTGGAGGTGTTTCACGGCGGCGCCGGGGCAGCCGCGCGGCGGCGCCGGGTCGGTGCCGCGGCGGTCAGCGGTGGGTGCCGCCGCGGCGTCAGCGGTGGGTGCCGGGGCGGTCAGCGGTGGGTGGTTCGCCTGGACTCGTTGCCGTCCTTGTCGTAGGTCACCCACACACCGGTCTTCTTCCCGTGTGCGTAGGCCCCTTCGTCCAGCAGGTTGCCGTTGCTGTGCCACCGCCGCCAGGGGCCGTGCTGCCGCCCTTCCACGAAGGCGCCTTCCTGGAGCAGCCCTCCGCCCTCCCGGTGCCACACCCAGGCGCCGTCGAGCTGCCCGGCGCTGTAGGAACCGTGCGCCTTGACCTTGCCGTTGCGGAAGTAGAAGGTCCATGGTCCCTGCCGCTCCCCGCCGGCGTACTCGCCCTCGCCGGACAGCTTTCCGTCCTTGAATTGTTCCTCGGCCATGCGGAGAGCATAGGAGCGCTACCGGGACTATTCGTAGTGCACCGGGCTTCAGCCCGGTGGTGAAGCGAATCTGAGAGCTGCTCTGACCTCGGCTGTGTGCGCGGATCCGCACTGTTCACCTCGGCCCGGGTCAGGGCGGCCGGTTCTGCTGCTCGATGTACTGCTTCACGATGCTGAGCGGTGCGCCGCCGACGGAACCGGCGAAGTACGAGCCAGACCAGAGTCGTTGTGCCCGCCAGTAGTGGCGGACGAGGTCGGGGAACTCTCCCCCAGCCTTCGGCCGGGAGGTGCCCCCAGGTGGAGCCTGCGCGAGGACACGCCTTTGAGGCTGTTGACCAGTTTGGACACGGCGACCTTCGGCGGGACGTTCACGAGCATGTGGACGTGGTTGTTCTCGCCGTTGAACTCGAC
>NZ_JBHZCI010000057.1:0-35537 GCF_042755185.1 Streptomyces sp. NPDC059166
ACACAGGTACTGTGTCGCGGCCCGCGGCTCTTGATCCGTGCGGTGTTACGCGGTCAGGCGGACTTCCTGCTGTCCCGCGGATGCACGGCGATGTTCATGGCACCGGAACGAAGGACCGCCAGCCTCTCGGCCAGCACCTCCTCCAGCTCCTCGCGGGTACGCCGCTCCATGAGCATGTCCCAGTGCGTGCGCGCGGGCTTGCCCTTCTTCTCCTCGGGGCCGTCCCCGTCCACCAGGAGTGCCGTGGCGCCGCACGCCTTGCACTCCCACTCCGGCGGAATCTCCGCCTCTACCGAGAACGGCATCTCAAATCGATGGTCGTTCGGGCATGCGTACTCCACCGCCTGGCGCGGGGCCAGATCGATGCCGCGGTCCGTCTCGTAGCTGGTAACCACAAGTCGCGTGCCGCGGAGAGCTCGCTCACTCATGAATCGTGCCTCCCGGGCTTGTCGCCCACAGGACAGGTGTCGCTGTCGTCGTCATCCGGTCAACGTCCGGTCGGCGGTAAAGATTCCCGTTGCCGGTCATGCGTCGCCCGTCGTGCCGCTGCTTGGTCTGGGTCTGGTACCCACCGGTGCCCGGTTTGTCACCTCTGGTCGAAGTTGTCACCCGGCGGTTCTACTTCTCCATCGGCAGTAACGGTCCTCCGGGCAGGCCAAAGGCGTACACTACCGGCCTTTCACTTCAACGTCTAAATCCGCTCCGGAACGGGATTGCCCGCGTCGGCCACGGCCGCCCGCACGGGAACCCTCGCCAGCAGCAGCGAACCGACCGCGAAGAAGAGGACCAGGGACAGGATCGCGTCCCGGTAACTGCCCGTGAGCTGGTAGCCGAGCCCGAAGACCAGCGGCCCCAGCCAGCTGAGTCCCCGGTCGCTCATCTCGTACGCGGAGAAGTACTCGGCCTCCTTCCCGCGCGGCACCAGATGCGAGAACAGTGACCTGGAGAGGGCCTGGCTGCCCCCCATCACGAGCCCGATCGCGGCCGCGAGGGTGTAGAAGAACACCGGCGCGTCCGCGGGCAGCACGTACGCCGCGGCGAGGATCAGCGTCCAGACTCCCAGTGACGCGAGAATCGTGCGCTTCGCGCCGTGGCTCCGGGCGAGCCGCCCCATGCCCAGGGCTCCGCCCACGGCGAGCACCTGTACGAGCAGTACCGCGGTGATCAGCGTCGTCTGGTCGAGCCCGAGCTCCTCGGAGCCGTAGAGCGAGGCCTGGGAGATCACGGTCTGGATGCCGTCGTTGTAGACGAGGTAGGCGAGCAGGAAGGCCAGGGTGAGGGGATGCCGGCGCATGTCGCGCAGCGTCGCCCGCAGCTGCCGCCAGCCGGACCCGACCGCGCCGTCGCCTCCCGCCACCACGGGGCGGTCCCGCAGCCGGCTGAGCGGTACGAGGGTGAAGGCGCCCCACCACACCCCCGCCGAGGCGATGCAGATCCGGACCGCGTCCGACTCGGAGAGCCCGAAGGAGTCGTGCCCGGTGTAGAGGACCAGGTCGACGACGAGCACGAGGGCACCCGAGGTGTACCCGAAGGCCCAGCCGCGTGAGGACACCGCGTCGCGTTCCTGGGGGGTGGAGATCTGGGGCAGGTACGCGTTGTAGATCGCCATCGACACCGAGATGGAGGCGTTCGCCACGATCAGCAGGAAGGCGCCCAGCAGGTAGCGGTGGCCGTCCAGGAAGAACATGCACGCCGTCGCCGCCGCGCCGGTGTACGCCGCCGCGGCGAGCAGGGGCTTCTTGCGCCCCGTCCGGTCCGCGGCCGCGCCCGCGACCGGCATCACGATCACCGCCACGACGATCGACACCGACACCGCGTACGCGAAGAGCGAGCCCGCCCGCACGGGTATGCCCAGCGGGTGGACGAAACCGTCCGGGTCCGCGGCCGCCTTGGCGATGGAGGTCAGATACGGGCCGAGGAAGACGGTGAGCACGCTGGTGGAGTAGACGGAACACGCGAAGTCGTAGAAGTACCAGCCGCGTTGCTCGCGTCTGCGTGCGACCGCCTCGGCCGGCCCTCCGGCCGGATCCGCCGTTCCCGCGGTACCGGTGCTCACGTCGCGCCCCCTCGTCCGTCCCGTACGGCCCCGGCAGGTACCGGCGTCAGGCCCATGCCCCCCGCTCGCTCAGCACCGTGCGCAGCGTCCCGATGTGATCGGTCATGATGCCATCCACCCCGAGATCCAGGAGAGCCGCCATCCGGTCCGGTTCGTTGACCGTCCAGACATGGACCTGGAGACCGCGCGCGTGCGCCGTGCGGACGAATCCGCGGTCGACGACACGGATACCGTTCTGGCGCTCCGGCACCTGGGCGCAGACCGCCCCCGCCCGAAGGGCCGCCGGTATGCCCCAGGAGCGAAGCCGCAGGCCGAGCACCCCGCGCACCCCGTACGACGTGGCGAGACGCGGTCCGGCGAGCCGGTGGGCCCGGGCGACGCGGGCCTCGGAGAAGGATCCGACGCACACCCGGTCCCAGGCGCCCGTCCTGCGGATCAGGCCGATGAGCGGTTCCAGGGCGGGCTCCGCCTTGATGTCCACGTTCCAGCGGGCGTCGGGGAACTCCTCCAGCAGTTCCTCGAAGAGCGGCAGCGGTTCACTCCCGGCCACCCGCGCCCCGCTCACCTCGCTCCACGGCAGGTCGGCGATCCGGCCCCGGGAGTCCGTCACCCGGTCCAGGGTCGCGTCGTGGAAGGCGACCAGACGGCCGTCGGCGGTCGCGTGCACATCGGTCTCGAAGTAGCGGTAGCCGGCCTCCGCCGCGCGGCGGAATGCTGCCGCGGTGTTCTCCAGCCCGTCCGCCGCCCCGCCCCGGTGGGCGAAGGCGAGCGTCGACGGATGGTCCAGATAGGGATGGCGTCCCGAGGTCTCTGCGGTCACCGCGGAAGTATCGCCTCCCGGGGTGACCCCCCGGCAACGGGTGAGGTGCGGGCGTCGGGCGAGGGGAGGTCGAAGAGGCGCAGGAAGTACTGCGCGAGCGGACCGATGGCCAGGGCGTACAGCACCGTGCCGACGCCGAGCGAACCGCCGAGCAGGAAGCCGGTGAGGACCACCGCCACCTCGATCGCCGTACGGACCATCCGGACGGAACGCCCGGTGAGCCGGTTCAGACCCGTCATCAGCCCGTCGCGCGGGCCCGGGCCGAACCGTGCCGAGATGTACAGGCCGGTGGCGACGCCGTTCAGTGCGATTCCCGCGGTCATGAGGCCGATCCTCGCCGGGAGGCCCTGCGCGTCCGGGACCACGGCCAGTACGGCGTCCATCGCGATCCCGACGGCGAACACGTTGGAGACGGTGCCCAGCCCCGGGCGCTGCCGCAGGGGGATCCACAGCAGCAGGACCACCGCCCCGACCGCGATCGACACGACGCCGATCGAGATCCCGGTCCGCTCGGACACGCCCTGGTGCAACACCCCCCAGGGTTCGAGGCCGAGGCCCGCCCTCACCAGGAGCGCCGAGCTCGCGCCGTACAGCGCCAGCCCCACGTACAGATGGGTCAGGCGCCGGGTGAGGCGGGTGCCGCGTCGGGCGGTGATGTCGGACACGTGGTTCCCCCGAGGTGGTGGTGGTGGACTGCCACATGCCACTCTGTGGCAGGGGATTGGCTGCCAACTATGGCCAATCCGAGGAAGGTGGACTGATTTCCATGGCGCAGTGGACTTCGACCGTCGGCGCGGCCCAGCTCGCCCGCCAGCTCCAGGGCCAGCAGGCGCGTCCGCTGCCGCCGGGCGTCCGCAAGCCGCCCGCCTACCGCGCCCTCGCCGACGGGGTACGCCTGCTCGTCCTGGAGGGCCGGGTCCCGGTGGCCGCGCGACTGCCCGCCGAACGCGAGCTCGCCCTGGCCCTGTCCGTCAGCCGGACCACCGTGGCCGCCGCCTACGAGGCCCTGCGGGCCGAGGGGTTCCTCGAGTCCCGCCGCGGGGCGGGCAGCTGGACCGCGGTGCCCGCCGGCAACCCGCTCCCCGCCCGCGGACTGGAACCGCTGCCGCCGGAGTCGCTCGGCTCGCTGATCGACCTGGGGTGCGCCTCGCTGCCCGCCCCCGAACCGTGGCTGACACGCGCCGTGCAGGGCGCCCTGGAGGAGCTGCCCCCCTACGCCCACACCCACGGCGACTACCCGGCGGGCCTTCCCGCCCTGCGCCAGATGATCGCGGACCGGTACACCGGGCAGGGCATCCCGACGATGCCCGAACAGATCATGGTCACCACGGGGGCCATGGGGGCCATCGACGCCATCTGCCACCTCTTCGCCGGCCGTGGCGAGCGCATCGCCGTGGAGTCCCCCAGCTACGCCAACATCCTCCAGCTCATGAGGGAGGCCGGCGCCAGGCTCGTGCCCGTGGCGATGGAGGAGGGCCTCGGCGGCTGGGACATGAACCGCTGGCGGCAGGTGTTCAGGGACGCCGCGCCGAGGCTGGCGTACGTCGTCGCGGACTTCCACAACCCCACCGGGGCGCTCGCCGACGAGCAGCGGCGCCGTGCCCTGGTGGAGGCGGCGAGGTCGGCGGGCACCGTCCTGGTCGTGGACGAGACGATGCACGAACTCCACCTGGACCCGGACGTCAGCATGCCGCGCCGGGTCTGCGCCTTCGACCCCGCGGGCAGCACGGTGCTGACCGTCGGATCGGCCAGCAAGGCGTTCTGGGCCGGCATGCGCATCGGGTGGGTCCGGGCGGCACCCGACGTGATCCGCAGCCTGGTCGCGGCCCGCGCGTACGCGGACATGGGTACGCCCGTGCTGGAGCAGCTGGCCATCAACTGGCTGCTGCGGTCCGGTGGCTGGGAGGAGGCGGTGGAGATCCGCCGGGAGCAGGCACGGGAGAACCGGGATGATCTTGTGCGCGCCCTGCGCAGGGAACTGCCCGCGTGGGAGTTCGAGGTCCCGCGAGGGGGCCTGACCCTCTGGGTGAGGACCGGCGGGCTCTCCGGATCCCGGCTCGCCGTCGCGGGCGAACGAGCCGGTGTGCGTGTCCCGTCGGGGCCCCGCTTCGGGGTGGACGGGGCCTTCGAGGGCTATGTGAGGCTCCCGTTCACCGTCGGCGGCCCGGTGGCGGACGAGGCCGCCGTGCGGCTCGCCGCCGCGGCCGAGATGGTCGGCTCGGGCGCGAGCACCGGCGCCGAGGCACCCCGGACGTTCGTCGCCTGACGCCCCGGACGCGGGAGAGCCCCGGACCGGGCGGTCCGGGGCTCTCCCGCATGAGGCTGCGGCCACACGGGCCGGGGCGTCAGCCCTCCGCGGCGACCGGGGCGCCGATCAGCTGCTCCTTGTGCAGGGGCGCGGGTTCGGCGGCGCTCTCCGGTACCGGCGTCCGGTCGGCGGGTGTCCCGCCGGGCAGCAGGCTCAGCACCGCCTGCCGTTCGGACTCGCTCGTGGCCTCGTCGTACGGGTCCGGGGTGGCCGGCACCTGGAGCCGCAGGACCTCCCCGGTGCCCAGCCGCGCGTAACCACGCCCGGGCGGGACGTCGGCGGTGGGTGTGGTGTGCGGCGGGGTGCCCAGGACCGATTCGATCTGAGCGGGGTCGGCCGGGCCCAGGACGACCCTGGCCCGGGTGTGGGTCCGCACGGCGTCGGTGAGGGAGTCCAGGTTGTCGAGCTGGTCCGCGACCACGACGGTCACCCCCGCCGCACGGCCGTGCCGGAGCGGGATCTCGAGCAGTTCCTGCGGGTCCTGGCGGCCGTCGGCCGCCGCCAGGTGCCCCAGGGTGCCGGGCCGGTCCAGCAGGATCCAGAGGGGGCGCCTGATGTCCTCGGGTTCGGGATGGCCCGCCTGGCGCGCCCGGTTCGCGGCGATGAGCCGGCGTTCGGTCTCGCGCGCGGCCCACTCGAGGGTGGCCAGTGCCCCGGACAGCCCGCACTCCACGGCGAACACGCCGTCACGGCCGGACAGGAAGCCGTACTCGCCGGTGCCGCCGCCCTCCACGACGAGCACGTCGCCGTGCTGGAGCGCCTGCAGGGCGAGTGAGCGCATCAGGGTCGAGACGCCGCTGCCGGGGTGGCCGGCGATCAGGAGGTGGGGCTCGGCCGAGCGGGCGCCCGTCCGCCAGATCACCGGGGAGGCGTCACGGGTGGCGTCACCGTCCTGGACGGGGACGGTGCGCCGGACGGCGTCGGCGTCGGTGAATCCCAGCACGGTCTCGCCGGGAGCGGTGACGAAGCGCTGGGCGGCGACGGTGGTGGGCAGCGCGGCAAGCACGGTCATCAGGAGGTGGTTGGCCTCCTCGTCCCAGTCGAAGCGGTACTCGCGGCCCCGGCCGGACTTCGCGTGCAGCACCTGCTCCACGCGGGCACGGGCGACGGGGTCGCCGTCGGTGAAGTAGGCCGGGTAGTCCACCTGGAGCCGGGTCAGGCGTCCGTTGCCGTCGAAGGCGTAGGAGGTACCGAACGCCTTCTCCCAGTCGCCGCCGTGGGAGAACAGCGGACCGGGGTCGTCGGCCGTGGAGAAGTGCGGGACCAGTGCCTCGTACAGGGCCCGCAGCCGTGCCGCCTCCGACTCGTCCGGGCCGGTCTTCGCGGGAGTGCGGTCACGCCCCCGCCAAGCGGCGGCGCCCATCACCGAGACGAGCGCCAGCAGCGGCCCGTACGGGATGAGTGCCACCGCCAGTACGCAGGCCGCGACGAGGAACAGCACGTGTCCGCGCCGTTCCCTGGGCGTCGCGGCCCACCTCTGCCGCCCTGCTCCCGCCAGCAGCCGCAGGCCACGGGTGACCGTGATCAGCGGATGGAGGACGTCGGTGGCGTTGTCGGCGGCCGTTCGCGCGATCTCCCGACCGCGGGTGATCGAAGCGCTGCCGCTGCTCAGAATGCGGGGGAGTGGTCGCCGGGCCACGTCGGTCTCCTGAAGTGGTGGGAGCGGTTTCGGGGCGTCAGAACTTGATTCCGCCGAGCATGCTGGCGAGGCTCGCCCCGCCCGCGGTGATGCTCGGGGCGATTGCGGTGCCGGCCAGGTAGAAGCCGAACAGCGCGCAGATGAGGCCGTGCGAGGCCTTCAGCCCGTCCTTCTTGAAGAACAGGAAGGCGATGATGCCGAGCAGTACCACGCCTGAGATGGAGAGGATCATGAGCGGTTCTCCTGGTTGAGGGGGCAGTCACCATGAGTACTTCCAGGATCACAAGATGTATCAATACGATAAAAGGTGCAAGTGGGTCAATAAGTCTTCATTTCACCCGGTCGGCGGGCGAGGAGCCCCGCTCCGCGCGCCTCGCCGGCGTCCGAAGGCCGGGGCCGGGCGGAAAGCGGCGGCCGGGGCGTGATCTTCCGCCGCCGGCGGGCAGGATGGCGGACGTCCCGGAGCAGTAATCTGTCGATTCACCCGTACGGCCCCCGCCGTACGGCCCCACCAGGCCCGTAACGGCGGCCACAGCAACGGAAGGCGGTCCGTCCGGATGAGCGAAACCCCCGACCCCGAGGTGGTCGAGCTGGCGACCAAGGTCTTCGGCCTGGCGCGGAGCGGAGACGCCGACGCGCTCGCCGCCTACGTCGACGCGGGCGTCCCCGCCGACCTCAGCAACGACCGGGGTGACTCCCTGCTGATGCTCGCCGCCTACCACGGGCACGCCGAGGCCGTCACCGCCCTCGCGAAACGCGGGGCCGACCCGGGGCGTCCCAACGACCGTGGGCAGACTCCCTTGGCCGGAGCTGTCTTCAAGGGGGAACGCGAGGTGATCGACGCCCTGCTCGCCGCAGGGGCCGACCCGGCGGCCGGAACCCCGTCCGCAGTGGACACCGCGCGCATGTTCGGCAAGGACGACCTGCTGGATCTCTTCGGTGCGCGCTGAGACGCACTCCGGGGCGCGGGCCCGCCGATGCGCCGTAAATGTGGTCGCGTCGGCGAAATGGCTGGGTCATCATGACGTCGCGGGTCCGTTCCGGGCCACCGACGAGAGGCAGGGGAAGATGAGCACCAGGCAGAAGACGACGATCGGCCGATCATGTCGCTGCGCGGGCTAGGGGATCCCTCCCCGGCACATGGAACAGCACAGTCCCGGTCGCGTCGACAGCTTGATGTGAGGCTTTCCCCATGTTCGATCCGTTCATAGCGCCGAGCGGCACGCTCCTCGGCCTGCTGCAGAGGGGCCGCGGCGACGGCACGCTCCACGCGCTGGCCGCCCCGCGCTCCGAGGCCCTGACCGCGCTCAACCACTGCGTGCTCAGCGATCCGCGTCATGACTGGCAGGTGGAGAACCGCTCCCTCTACTACGCGCGCCTCTACCTCGACCTCGACGGCGACCTCACGGAGATCGAGCGCCACCTCCAGGATCCCGAGGACCTGCTCGACACCGACGACTCGCGCACCGGCCTCGCACTCGCGGTGCTCGGACACCTCGCGTCCTACGGGCGGGACGACGCCCTCGTCCTGCTGCGCCGGTACGCCGCGACCGGATCCAACTGGGCCTGGGCGCTCGACGAACTGGCGCTTCGCGACGACGACGCCGGTCTGCGGGCGCTGGCCGAGCCGGTGCTCGCCCGTTTCCCGGCGACCGCGGAAGGCACCGCCCGGCTCGCCGCCGCGGCGCGCGACGCCTTCGAGCCCCGGCCCTGGCGGCTGTGGGCCGACGATCCTCGCCAGTCCGTGGGGGCGCGGGTGCGCGCCGCGACGGAACAGGGCTCCTTCGACCGCTGGCAACGCCAGATGCGGCCGGGCGGACCTCGGCCCGGCTGGAGCGTCCAGGCCGTGTTCGACTGGGCCCAGGAAGGTCTGGAGCGCGGCAGCGCGCTCCACGTCCCCGCCGCCCGCTGCCTCTCCGCGGTCGCCGCGGCCGAGGACCGGCCCGTGATCGTCCAGGCCGCCCGCAGCGGCCCCGAGGGTGCGCGCTGCGCGGCTCTCCACTACCTGGCGGAGGTCCAGGACGCCGCCGTGCTCGACCTCGTCGAGGAGGCCGTCGCCGGCACCTCCCGGACCGTCGCCGACGCCGCCGTCGCCGCCTTCGAGCGCATGTGCGGCGAAGCGGCCGTCGCCCGCGCCCGGCGCTGGGCACTCAGGCCCGACGCCCTGGGGGCGTCCGCCGCCGGGGTGCTGGCCTGCCGGGGCGCCGTCCAGGACGCGCCGCTGGTGCTGGCGGCGCTGCGGGAGGCCGTCCGCGGTGAGGGCCCCGACGCGCCGCGGCTGTGGACCCTCGTCGACGGCACCGGGCGCCTGGGCATCGCCTGCGCCGCGCCCGTACTGCGCCATGTGTACAGGGAGACGTCCTCCTCGCACCTGCGCGGCAGGGCGGCGCAGGCGCTCGCCGTGACCGACCCGTCCTTCGCCAGCGGGTTCGCCGTCGAGTGCCTGTGGGACTGTGAGGAGTCCACCCGTGAACTGGCCGCGCGCCACGCGGAGACAGGTGACATCAGGGTCGCCGAGCGGCTCAGGCGGCTCGCCGCGGATCCCGCCGAGGAGGCGGAGGTCCAGACCGCCGTCCGCAGCAGGATCGGACCGGACGCGCCGGCCCTCTGAGCGGGGGCACGGGGGGCTCACGGAACCTCTGATGCCGCGCGCCGGGGGCGCGCGGCGCAAACGCTCATAAGCCGTTCCCCGGGTGGACAGATCCAAGTCGGCGGGGACACGCCCCGCGGGGCCACAACACCCCTATGCGTGTCGTCATCGTCACCGAGTCCTTCCCGCCCGACATCAACGGTGTGGCCCACTGCACCCTGCAGACCGCCCGGCACCTCGCCGCCCGCGGACACCGACCGCTCGTCATAGCCCCGGCCGGGCCGACGGGCTCCTCCGACCCCGCGTACCCCGGCGACCCCTGCCCCGTCGTACGCGTCCCCTCGCTGCCCCTCCCCGGCTACCCGCAGGTCCGTGTCGCCCTGCCCGGCAGACGGCTGGCGGCCGCTCTGACCGCGCACCGGGCCGAACTCGTCCACCTGGCCGGGCCGTTCGTCCTCGGAGTGCGCGGCATGGCCGTCGCCGCCCGGCTGGGTCTCCCGGCCGTCGCCGTCTACCAGACCGATCTGGCCGGCTACGCCCGCACCTACCTGGGGGCCGGCGAGAACACCGCCTGGCGGCGCATGCGCGCCGTGCACAGCGCGGCGGACCGCACCCTCGCGCCCTCCTCGGCGGCGCTGCGCGACCTCACCGACCACGGGGTGCCCCGCGTGCGTCTCTGGCCCCGTGGAGTCGACACCGAACGCTTCCGTCCCGGTCTGCGCGACGAGGCGCTGCGCCGCGCCCTCGCCCCCGGCGGGGAGAGGATCATCGGATACGCGGGCCGTCTCGCCCCCGAGAAACACGTGGAACTCCTCGCCGGAGCCTGCTCGCTGCCCGGGGTCCGCGTCGTCGTCGTGGGTGACGGCCCGAGCGGGACGTCACTCCGCTCCGCGCTGCCCGGCGCAGTCTTCCTGGGCCGGCGCACCGGGGAGGACCTCGCCCGCTTCTTCGCCTCACTGGACGTCTTCGTGCACACGGGCCCCTACGAGACCTTCTGCCAGACCGTCCAGGAAGCCATGGCGTCGGGTGTCCCGGTCGTCGCGCCCGCGGCAGGAGGACCCCTCGACCTCGTCGCCCACGGAAGCACCGGGCTGCTGGTGCCACCCCACGACGCGGACGCCGTGCGGGACGCCGTCGCCTCCCTCGTCGCCGACCCCGCGCGGGCCGGGGCATTCGGAAGGACCGGGCGTGCCGCGGTCGAGGGCCGCACCTGGACGGCGGTCGGGGACCAGCTGCTCGGCCACTACGACGAGGTGCTCGGCGGCCGGACGGCGGTGGCGGCGTGACCGCGCACCGCCCCGACGGGCTGAGGATCGTACGGCTGGCCAACTTCGTGACGCCGGCCTCGGGGGGACTGCGCACCGCCCTGGACGCGCTAGGACGCGGCTATCGCGCCGCCGGGCACGAGCCGGTGCTCGTCGTGCCCGGTGCCACCGCCGGTGACACCCACACCCCCCAGGGCAGGGTGATCACCCTGCCGGGTCCCGAGCTGCCGGGCACCGGCGGCTACCGGGTGCTCGCGGACAGGGCACGGCTGCGCCGCCTCCTCGAAGACCTGCGCCCTGACCGCCTCGAGGTGTCGGACCGCACCACCCTGCGCTGGACGGGGGAGTGGGCCCGCCGCGCCCGCGTCCCCGCCGTCATGGTGTCCCACGAGACGGCCGACGGGGTGCTCCGCACCTGGGGCGTGCCACGCACCGCGGCGGGCTGGACCGCCGACCGGCTCAACGCGCGAAGCGCCCACGCCTACACACGGATCGTCTGCACCACGGAATGGGCGGAACGCGAGTTCGTCCGTATCGGCGCGCGCAACGTGGTGCGCGCTCCGCTCGGGGTCGATCTCAGGCGCTTCCGCCCGGAACTGCGCAGTGCCGCCCTGCGCGCCCGGCATCTGCGCGGTGAGGACGTCCTGCTGCTGCTCGGTTCCCGGCTCTCCGTGGAGAAACGTCCGGGCCGGGCGCTCGACGCCCTGGCCGCACTGAGGCTCAGTGGCGTACGAGCGGTGCTCCTGGTGGCCGGGGACGGTCCGCTGCGCACCGATCTGGAGCGCAGGGCGCGGATGGAACGGCTTCCCGTGGAGTTCCTCGGCCATGTACGCGACCGCGACCACCTGGCCCGCCTCCACGCCGGCGCCGACCTCTGCCTGGCACCCGGACCTGCGGAGACGTTCGGACTGTCCGCCCTGGAGGCCCTCGCCTGCGGAACACCCGTCGTGGCGAGCGCCTCGTCCGCACTCGCCGAGGTGGTGGGACCAGGCGGCCTCACCGCCGCCGACACCGGCCAGGCGTTCGCCGCCGCGCTGCGCGAACTGCTCGGCAGGCCGCAGGAGGAGCGCCGGGCGGCGGCGCGGGCCAGGGCCGGACTCTTCGGCTGGGACCGGTCGGTGGCCGCGTTCCTGGCTGCCCACGACGCTCCGCTGCGCCGGGACGCCCTCGGGGTGACGCCATGACCGGGGCCGCGCTGTCCGGGCTCCCCACGTCCGGGTCCGCCGGTGTGCCGGCGCCCGTCACGTCTCTTGGGACGCACCCGCCGGGCGCACCGGCGAACGGCCCGGGAAGCGTCGCGGCCCCCCGCGCCGTCCTGCGGTTCGCCGCCCTCGGCGACTCGCTCACCGAGGGCATCGGCGACCCCGTCCCGGGCGGCTGGCGCGGCTGGGCGGCCCTGCTCGCCGAGGGCCTCGCCGAGCCGGGCCGGGTGGTGGACTTCCGGAACCTCGCCGTCGCCGGGGCGCTCTCCAAGGACGTCCACGAACGCCAGGCCGCCGCCGCGGCGGCGTTCCGGCCGGACCTCGCCTCCGTGGTCGTCGGCGTCAACGACACCCTGCGCCACTCCTTCGACATCCGCCGGCTGGCCGGCCGTCTCGAGGAGGTGTGCGCCCTGCTCTCGGGCGGCGGCGCGGTGCTCCTGACGGCGTGCCTGCCCGACCCCGGCACGGCTCTGGGCCTCCCCGGACCGCTGCGCCGGCCCCTGGCCAGGCGG
Source organism: Streptomyces sp. NPDC059166 (assembly GCF_042755185.1). NCBI lineage: Bacteria > Bacillati > Actinomycetota > Actinomycetes > Kitasatosporales > Streptomycetaceae > Streptomyces > Streptomyces sp. NPDC059166. The sequence continues at coordinate 12,393 of NZ_JBHZCI010000057.1, forward strand.
CAGCGGGCGGTCAACGCAGTGGTCCACGACCTCTCCACCCGCTACGACCTCGTCCACCTGCACGCCTCGGACCGGGCATGGACGGAGGACCGCTCGCTCTGGAGCGCCGACCGGCTCCACCCCGCCGAACGCGGACACCGGAAGCTGGCTGCCGGATTCCACCTGCTCCTCACCGAACGCGGCCTCGCCCGCGGGAACCCGCCCGGACGCGAACCGCTCCGGCCGCCGCCCGGCCGGGCCGCCGCCGCCCTCTGGCTGGCCACCCGGGGGACCGGCTGGCTGGCCAGACGCAGCACCGACCTGCTGCCGGGACTGCTCGGGCTCGCGGCCGCGGAGATCGGCCACCAGGCCCTGGGGACGAGCGCACGCCTGGACGCGCGGGCCGAGCGGGCCCTGTGCGAGGCCCTGGACGCGATGACCCGTACACCCCGCCCGTGCGGCTCGGTCCCACGCGTCCGGACGGAGGGATGACACGCTGACGGGCGCCCCACGACGGTGGTCCCCGCACGCCCGGCAGCGGCGGACCACCGGCCCCGCGGCCGGTCGCTTCTGCGCCGTTTCGACCGTTGTCGGTGCGAGGACCTAATCTGTGCACCGTGACTTCGCCTGCCGCCACCGAGATCGCTGCGCCCCAGCTCAGCGCGGGACCGAGGCCCGCCCCCGGGCCCGCCGCCGACGAGGGGCTCTCACGTCGGCTGCGCGCGCTCGCCTGCACGGCCCCGCTGCACGACCTCGACGTGCGCAAGGCCAACCTGGCCGGCGCGTACACGGTCTACTCGATGGCCGAGGTCGCCCTCGCCGCGATCGACCTCGTCACCCTCAACATGGACTTCGACACGGGCGCCGACCACGACCAGATAGTGGCCAGACTCCTCCCGAGGGTCGCCGCCCAGACACCCGGCCGCCCCGTCGCGGAGCACGAGAGGGTCGCGCGCTGGGTCCTCGAGAACCTCATCAACGTCGGGAGCGTGGACCGCGGCTTCCGCGCCGTCTACGGCACCTTCGGGCCCGACGGCGTCTACGTCCGCCGGGACTACGACTTCAAACTGATCGAGGAGGTCCCCGGACACGGCGGCAGCGTCTACCTCCGTGCCACCGACGAGGCCGTCAACGTCCTGGTCGGAGCCCTGGACACGGACGTCACCAGCGCCCAGATCGCCGCCGAGGTGAAGCTGGAGGTCCTCATCAGCAGGGGCCGCCTGGCCGACGCCCAGCTCGCCGCCGAACAGGCCCGCTACCGCACCGTGCAGTACGCCGAGACGCTCCGCCGGACGCTGGAGGCCACCCGGCGCAACGTCCGCGCCGTCGACTGGCTCAACGCCGTGCCCGACATGATCGCCGAGGCGCTGGACCACGTCGCCGACCGCTACCGCCACGAGAACGCGATCCTCACCAACATCCGCAAGGCCCGTGACGAGGCCGAGGAGCCCGACAACAAGCGCCGCGCCGCGGAGCTCGTGGACATCGTCAAGGACTGCATCCGCCGCCACACCCAGCTCCAGTCCAGGCTGCTGGAGGCGGGCCCTCTCTTCCGTGCCGAGCAGGACCGGCAGGCGTTCGCCGCGCCCGCCGCGCGCGTGGGCCTCGACCTGTACGGACAGCTCGTCGCACCGCTGCTGCCGCTCCCCGTCGAGCAGGCCACCAGGGTGACGGACGCCTTCTTCACCCACGGCACCGGACTGCGGACCCCCGGCTCGGTGCGCCTCGGCGACCTCGTGGACCTGCTTCTGACGCCCCCGGCGGAACGCGACCACCTCGGCGCGGAGATGCCCGAACCCGACCTCATCGCCACGCCGGACGACAGCCGCTTCAGCGAGGAGCAGCTGGCGAGCGCCATGGAGCTCCTCGACCTGGAGCACGACGCCCCCCGCCGGCTCTCCGGGCTCCTCGCCGAGGCGCGCACACGAGATCCCGAGCTGCCCTACCTGGTCGCCCTGCTGGCCGTGCACGCGGCGAGCCCGCCGGTCGGCACCGCCTACCGCCAAGGTGAACGCAGACTGCTGTTCGCGGTCGACGACGGCACCCCGCTCGAGGACCACGAGTTCGGCGGGGCGGACCTGATAGTGGGCACGGCCCTGCTGGACGCCGCGGGGATGGCGGCGGACCGCAAGGACGCCTCGTGAGCCTCCACGGCCGCAGACCCCGTACCACCGGGCCCGAAGGCACGGCGACGTCCGGCCCACACCCCCTGCCGCCCGGGAGCGGCACCCTTACCGAGGAGTCATCGAGTTGAGCGAGCAGCACGCCGAGTACACCGAGGCGTGGGACGACCCGTCGCCCACGCACGCGGCCGACGCCGCGCGGCCGGCCGCTCCAGCCTCCGTCACCCCGGCGGACGCCGCCGACGCGGCCAGGCTCGTCTCCTTCGGGCTGCAGCCCAAGCTGCTGCCCGCCCGTGACACCGAGTACACCGAGCTGCTCCGCCGCTACCGCGAGGAGACGGCCTTCGCCCGGCTGGCGGACGCGGTCGCCACCGGCCTCGGACTCGTCGTCCTGGAGGTCTCCACCCGCGCGGGGATGGCCGTGACGGCGGCCGAGGACTCCGTGTTCGCGGTCCGCATGGGCGACTACGCCCGGCGCGCGTCCTCCGACTCCGCCGACCGCTTCCTGCACGGGCTGGCCCACCTCGCCGTGGCCGCACTGGCCTTCCCCCGCCCCGAGGATCTCTCCGACGACTCCTACATCGGCCGGATCACGGTCAACGGCGTCGACGCGTTCGTCCGGCAGGCGTGCCGGCGTCTGGAGGAGCGTGCCGCCGAGCAGGGCGACAACACCGACCCGGCCACCGACAGCCCCGGCCTGGAATCGGGCTGGCGGGTGTACGCCCGGCGCAGCACCACCGGAGCCACCAAGGACGCCCGGCGTCTCGCGGGATCGACCACGGGCATCATCGGCAAGGCCGTCGCCTTCCTCACCGACTCCGGCTTCCTCCAGCGCACCGGGGACGACGCGGGCGGCGCCTACCGCACCACCGCCCGGTACCAGCTCCAGGTACGCGACATGGCGGGCAGCGCCGCCATGGCCGAACTGCTGGACCTCGGCGTCGTCCCCGTCACGGACGGCTCGGCCACCCTGCTGCCACCGCCCGACGACGAGGGGCTGGAGCTCGCCGCCGACGCGGGACTCCCCTTCCACTCCTGAGCCCCGCCCCCGCCCCGCTGCCGCGCAGCTCCCCGCCCACCGCCTGAACGACGAGAGTCCGCCGCCATGTACGAGTTGTCCCGGGTCCGCCTCTACTCCATCGGACCCGCCGGCGCGCGCTACGCCGACACCGTGCTCGACCTGCGCGGGGTGGGCGAACCGGTACCTAGGCCCGCCCCCGCCCAGGCCGAGTTCTTCGAGGACGAGCCGGCCGGACCGCCCCGCCGGCCGGCCCCCGCGGGCGTGCTGTTCCTGGAGAACGGCGGAGGCAAGTCGGTCCTGCTCAAGCTGATCTTCTCGGTCATGCTGCCGGGACACCGCAACACCCTGGGCGGCGCCAGTTCCGGAGTGCTGCGCAAGTTCCTGCTCGCCGACGACTGCGGACACGTCGCCCTCGAATGGCAGCACACCCTCACCGGGGAGTGCGTGGTCGTCGGCAAGGTCAGCGAGTGGCGTGGGCGCCAGGTCTCCAACGACCCGCGCAAGTTCGCCGAGGCGTGGTACTCCTTCCGCCCCGGGCCGGGACTCAGCCTCGACAACCTCCCTGTCGCCGAGGCGACCTCGGTGGGCCGGCCCGCCGAAGGCGTCTCCGGGGCCAGGGGCAGGCGGCGCACCATGAAGGGCTTCCGCGACGCCCTCACCGACGCGGGCAAGTTCTACCCGCACCTGGACGTGTACTGGGAGGAGATCCACGACCGCTGGAACGAGCACCTCGGCGACCTCGGGCTCGACCCCGAACTCTTCCGCTACCAGCGGGAGATGAACGCCGACGAGGGCGAGGCGGCCGGTCTCTTCGCCGTGAAGAAGGACTCCGACTTCACCGACCTGCTGCTGCGCGCCGTCACCGACACCCGGGACACGGACGGTCTCGCCGATCTCGTCAGCGGTTTCGGCAACAAGCTCGGCCGGCGTGCCGAGCTCACCGCCGAACGGGACTTCACCGCCGGCTCGGTCGACCTGCTGGGACGGATCGTCGAGGCGACGGCGACCAGGGCCCGCAGCCGTGACATCCACGCCGGCGCCGAGCGGCGCACCCGCACCCTCGCCCGCAGGCTCTCCGGCCGCGCCGCCGAGGAGCGGGGCCGCGCGGCCGAACTCGCCGATCAGGTCATGGCCGCGGCCGACACCGTCACCGAGGCAGAGACCGCCCGCGGGGACCGCGACCTCATCGCCGCCGAACTGGCCTACCGGCACGCCTCCCTGGCTCTGGGCGCGGCGGAGCGGAGCGCCGCGGCCCAGCGCCGGGAGCTGGGCGAGGCCCGCACCCTGTACGCCGCCTGGCAGGCCGCCGAGGCCGTACTCCGGCACCGGGCCGCGGCCGACCGCTCGGCCCGCGTCGCCGTGGCCATCCGGGAGGCGGAACGTGACGCGGCCCCCGCCCTGGCGGCACGTGCCACCGCCGCCGCCGACCTCGTACGGGCGCTTCACACGGCCGCCGAGGCGGGGGAGCGGGTCGCCGAGGAGGAGGAGGAGCGCTCCGCGACGCTGCAGACCACCGGGGAGACCGCGCACCGGGACGCCACCGCCGCCGCCACCGAGGCGCAGCGGGCCCGCAGTGAGGCCGGCCACCTGCGCCAGCGTCTCTCCGAGGTCGAACAGGAGACCGCGGAGGCCGTGCGGGCGGGCTGGCTCGACGACACCGCGCCGGACGCCGACCCCGCCCGGGCCGCCCTCGCCGCCAACGACGCGGAGGCCGCCGCGGTCGCCGCGTGGGACACCGCGCGGGAGTCCGCCCGGGCCACCGCCGACCGGGCGAGGGAGGCCGCCGCGGCGGAGAGCCGCACCGAACTCGCCGCCGCCCGCGCCACCGACGCCGCCGACGCGGCCGAACAGTCCTACGACGCCGAACGCGGGGCTGCGGAGTCGATCGCCGCCGACCCCCGGCTCGCCGACCTCCTCGGTCTGCCCGGGGCGTCAGGAGCGGGCGTACCACGACCCCGCCGGGCCGCCTCCGGGCCGGACGGCACCGCAGGGGACGAACCGGCACCGGATGACGCCCCGGCCCTGACCGCGGAGCAGTTCGACGGCAGCGCCGACGAGCTGCGGGAGCTCCTCGATCAGGGGATCGCCGCCGCCGAACGCAGGCTCTTCGACCTGCGGACCGCCGCTGCGGACGACTCCCGCATCCTCGGCGCACTCGGCGACGGGGGACTCCTGCCCCCGGGTCCCGACGTACTCTCCACCGTCGAGTACCTCGGAGAGCACGGAATCCCCGCGCTGCCCGGCTGGCGTTACCTGGCCCAGGCCGTCGACCCGGCCGACCACGCCGCCGTCCTGGCCGCCAGGCCCGAACTCGTCGACGGGGTCGTCATCACGGACCCGGACGCGCACACCCGCGCGCGCGACGTCCTGGCCGCCGCCGCCCTGCTGCCCCGCTCCGCGGTGGCGGTGGGCACAGCCGCCGCACTGCTCGCCCCCGTGCCGGCGCGGGAAGGCACCGACGCCGGCGGCGTGTTCCTCGTACCGCCGAACCCCGCGATGCACGACGAACACGCCGCCGACGAGGAACGGCAGGCGCTCAGAGCGCGGGCCGCCGCCCGCGACGAGGACATCAGGACGCTCGCGTCCCGGCTCACCGCCGACCGCTCACTCGCCGCCCGCATCGGCTCCTGGCGCGCGGACTGCCCGCCCGGTGTGCTCGCCGAACTCCGCGACGCCGCCCGCACCGCTCGCGCCGCCGCCGAGACCGCGCACGCCGCACTCGCCGAAGCGCGTACGGCACGCGCCGAGGCCGACGAGGCGGCCACGGACGCCGCACGGGTCCGCGACGACCGGCAGGAGGCGGCCCAGCGCGCCCGCCGCGCCGCCGACGCGCTCGCCGGCCTCGCCCACCGCCTCCGGGAACGCGCGGGCTGGCAGGCGCGCCTGCGCGAACTCACGGACGAGGCAGCCGAATCCGAGGAGCGGGCCACAGCCTGCCTGGAACGGGCCCGCGCCGCCGACGAGGACCGCCGGGCAGCCCAGCGCGCCGCGGACGACGCACACCGCACCGCCCGCGCCCTGCGGGCCGAGCGGGCGGAGATCGCCGGGGTTCCCGAGACGCTCCCCGAGCCGGGCGCCGCCGCGCGCGCCTCACTGCCCGCCCTGCGTGAGGCCTACCGTGCCGCGTCCCACCTCTACGAGAAGGTGGGAGTCGGAGCCGACCTCCGTGCCGAACAGGCCCGCGCGGAGAGCGACGAGAGCGCCGCTCTCGCGGAGCTGGACCGCCTCACCAACAAGGTCCGCACCCGCGCCGCCCAGCTCCTCGAAGGCACCGACGGTGCCGACGGGCCCTCGCGCCAGGCTGCCGCGGCCCGAGCGGAGTCCCACGTCCAGCTCCTGGAGACCCGGGCGTCCGCGGCCAGCGAGCAGTTGGGCCGGCTGCGCGGCGAGGCGGAACGTCTCGCTCCCGCCGACGACGCCGCCCGTCACACGGAGCTCCCCGAGGCTCTGGTCCCGGCAGACGCCGAGCAGGCCCAGACCCTGCTGCGCACGGCCACCGCCGAACTCGCCTCCGCCGGCGCCGCACTGGACACCGCGCGGGCGGCACACGCCGAACTCCTGCGCGCCCACCGCGCGTCGGAGGAGGCGGCGGGAGGCTTCGACGAGACCGCCGCGCTCCTGCGCGACCTGCTGAGGGACCACGGCCCCGAGGAGGAGGCCGAGGCTCCCGGACCGTACGCCGGAACCCTGGAGGAGGCCAGGCGTTCCGCCGCGGAGGCCCGCCGCTCACTGCGCGACTGCGCGACGGATCTGTCGGCCGCCGAGAGCGCCGTGCGGGAGGCGAGCGACGTGCTCGTCCGGCACGCCAACTCCACGCGCTACGAACAGGTCCGCACCCCGGCCCGGCAGCAGATCCGGGAACTCCCGGCGGCCGCTCTGCCCGACCACGCCGAGAAGTGGGCGTCGGCCTTCGCGCCCCGGCTGCGTGTGCTCACCGACGAGCTCGCCCAGCTGGAGCGGAACCGCGACTCCATCGTCGACCGGCTCCGCGGCCTCGTCGAATCCGCCCTGACGACGCTCCGCTCCGCACAGCGGCTCTCCCAGCTGCCGGAGGGCCTGGGGGAGTGGTCCGGGCAGGAGTTCCTCCGGATCCGGTTCGAGGAGCCCGACCAGGCCACCCTCACCGAGCGCCTCGGCGAGGTCATCGACGAGGCCACGCACGCGGCCCTGAAGAAGAACTCCGACCTGCGCAGGGACGGGATGTCCCTGCTGCTGCGTGGTGTTCAGGCCGCCCTGCAGCCCAAGGGCGTCGCCGTCGAGATCCTCAAGCCCGACGCGGTGCTCCGCGCGGAGCGCGTCCCGGTCGGGCAGATGGGCGACGTGTTCTCCGGCGGACAGCTGCTCACCGCGGCGATCGCGCTCTACTGCACCATGGCGGCGCTGCGGAGCAACGACCGGGGCCGCGACCGGCACCGGCACGCGGGCACGCTCTTCCTCGACAACCCCATCGGCCGCGCGAATGCCACGTACCTGCTGGAGCTCCAGCGCGCGGTGTCCGACGCTCTGGGCGTCCAACTCCTCTACACCACCGGCCTGTTCGACACCACGGCGCTTGCCGAGTTCCCGCTCGTGATCCGGCTGCGCAACGACGCGGACCTGAGGGCAGGGCTGAAGTACATCAGTGTGGAGGAGCACCTGAGGCCCGGACTGCCTCAGCAGGACCCGGAGGGTGAGACCGTCCACGGAGAGATCACCGCGACCCGCATGTTCAGGCGGAGCACCGCCGGCGGTGCTCCGCCCGTACTCCCGGAGATGCGCTCGGAGACGGAGGCGCGCCCCGCGACGGAGAGGCGGCCGGAGACGGAGACGCGCCCCGCGCCGGAGACGGAGACGCGCCCGGGGAAGACGGACGCCCGGGGCGAGCCCGCCTCGGGGCCGCGCTAGCGGAGGCCGCCGGGACCGGGGCGGGCCGGTCCGCGGGCATCAGGCCCGCGAGAGCCGCCCGCCGCCCCGGCGGCGTATCCGGTCCTCCCGGCGGTCCCGCGCCCTGTCCGCCCGCCGCGCCGCCCTGCGTTCCCGGCGCATCCGGCGCGCGGTACTGCTGGGTACGGACACCACGCCGTGCCGCTGGTTCCAGACCTGCCGGGTCACCCAGACGTCCAGTACGGCCCAGGTCGCGGCGACCGTGCTCGCCACCCCGCTGAGCACCATGGGGAAGGCGAGCCACGAGCCGGCGAGGGTGCACAGGAACGCCACCACCGCCTGGATGATGGTCAGCGACATGATGATGACCGCGCGCACCGCGGCCGTGCGCACCGGGTCCGGCATCCTCCGGCGGACCGCAGGTTCCTCCACCCACAGCTCCCTCTGCCCTCCCCGCCCGGCCCCGGGTGCGGCGGCTGCGGGACCTGCCGCGCCTGGCTCCGGGGCCGGCGCCTGCGGGGGTACGGACCGCCAGGCCCCTCCCGCGGATCTCGAGGGCGTGGTGTCCGACGGTGCCGCCGTGCCCCGACGCTCGTCCGTGTCCAACGACCTTCAACTCCCCACCAGTGTCCGACTCAAGGGTGACTGCCCGGGATACGCCGGGTCTACGCCGGTTCGACCGCTCGCCGGCCGCGCGTCCTCCGTGAGGTCCTTCTGCCCCGTACGTCCGTACGAACGCCGGGTGGAGAAGATTCCCGCCGCGAAGGCTCGGGCAGCCCACAAAAGGCACGGAACGTAGAATTCCAGCCAACTGCCTTGTGTGGCCGCACCGCGTTCCGCCAGGAGTTCTCTGTCGCTTTCGCGAATTTCTTCGTGGGTGATACCGGGACAACTGGTGAGTAACTCGGTTCGGAACGGCCGGAATTCACCCGGACACGTCTTCGAGTAACCGGTGGGTCAGTAGTAGGCTCGCGCCGCCTGTCGACGTCATCCCGGACGACGCCCGCCGGACCACGACGGCGACACCGGAACGATCAGATCAGTGGGGCCGCGCCACCGGACGGACCGGAGCCCGGAACCACGGACGCAATCACCCCCGCGGTGCGGGGCCGAGCTGGGGGAGGCCATGCGCTTTCGCGGGAAGTCCATCCGCAGGAAGATCGTGGCGTTGCTCCTGGTGCCGCTCGCGTCCCTCACCGGCCTCTGGGTCTTCGCGACCTATGTGACGGGCCGTGAGGCCGGCGAACTCATGGGCGCGAGCGCCATCGTCGAGCAGGTCGGCCGCCCGCTGGAGGACACGGTCCGCGCCGTTCAGGGCGAACGCCGCCAGACCCTCGTCTTCCTCGCCGACCCGCGCGCCTCGGACGCCCTGCCGCTGCTGCGCGACCGCCGCGCGGCGACCGACCGGGTCGTGGCCGACGTCAGGCGCAGCGCGCGCAGCAAGGACATCCGGGAGAAGCTGAGCCCGGAGTCCGCAGCCCGGCTCGACTCGATCCTCGACGAGATCGACGGCCTGGACGCACTGCGCGGCTCCGTCGAGAAGCGCACCATCGACCGAAGCCGGGCCCTCGACTTCTACAACGGTCTCGTCGACCCCTGCTACCGCTTCCTGAACGGTCTCCACACGATGGAGAACGTGTCGATGGACAACCAGGTCCGCGCCCTCGTCGGCATATCCAGGGCGCGCGAGATGCTCTCCCGCGAGGATGCCCTGGTCGCCTCCGGCCTCATCGCCGGACGGCTCGGCGCCCCCGAACTCCGCGCCGTCTCCGACCTGGCGGCCCGGCGCGCGCTTCTCTACGAGGTCAGCCTCGAACTCCTGCCGGCGAGCGAACGGGGCCGCGTGGAGCGGTACTGGCGCAGCCCCGACACCGAGCCGCTGCGCACCGCGGAGCGGAAGCTCATCGCCGCCGGCCCGGTCACGAAGCCGGGTGCCGTCGACTCCGCACGCTGGGAGGACGTGGCCCCGCCGGTCCTGGGCCACCTCGCCGCCGACGGAACCGAACTCTCCGACCGTTTCCAGGACCGGGCCGAACCCGCCGGCTACCGGGTGCTGATCCGGGCCGGCGTCGCCGGGGTCCTCGGCTTCGTGGCCCTGCTCGTCTCCGTCTTCGTCTCCGTGCGGGTGGGGCGTGAACTGGTCCGCGACCTCTCCCGGCTGCGCAAGGACGCCCACGAGGTGTCCGGCGTACGGCTGCCCAGTGTGATGCGGCGTCTGGCCGCCGGCGAACAGATCGACGTGGAGACCGAGGCTCCCCATCTCAGCTACGAGCGTGACGAGATCGGACAGGTCGGGCAGGCGCTCAACACCCTCCAGCGGGCCGCCGTCGAGGCCGCGGTCAAGCAGGCGGACATGCGCCGGGGCGTGTCCGAGGTCTTCGTCAACCTCGCGCGCCGGAACCAGGTGCTCCTGCACCGCCAGCTGACGCTCCTCGACGCGATGGAACGACGCACCGAGAGCGGCGACGAGCTCGCCGACCTCTTCAGGCTGGACCACCTCACCACCCGCATGCGCCGCCACGCCGAGGGACTGGTGATCCTCTCCGGCGCCGCCCCCTCCCGGCAGTGGCGCAAGCCGATCCAGCTGATGGACGTGGTCCGCGCGGCGGTCGCCGAGGTCGAGGACTACGAGCGGATCGAGGTCCGGCGCCTTCCCCGCATCGGTGTGGGGGGTCCCGCCGTCGCCGACCTCACCCACCTGATCGCGGAACTGCTCGAGAACGCCACGGTGTTCTCGCCCCCGCACACCGCCGTCCAGGTCCACGGCGAGCGGGTGGCCAACGGGTTCACGCTGGAGATCCACGACCGCGGTCTCGGCATGACTCCGGAGGTGCTCCTGGACGCCAATCTCCGGCTGGCCGAGACCCCCGACTTCGAGCTCTCCGACACCGACCGCCTCGGACTGTTCGTGGTCAGCCGCCTGGCCCAGCGCCAGAACGTCCGTGTGTCGCTCCAGACGTCGCCGTACGGAGGGACGACGGCGGTCGTCTTCGTCCCCGCCGAGCTGCTCACCGACGCGCCCGACACCCACGGCAGCGGATTCCGTCTCGACCGCCGGGCCGAGAAGGCCGTCGGGGTCCGGGACGGCATCGGCAGGGACCGGCGGGACGGCCTGCCGGAAGCCGGAGTGCCCGGCAGGCCGCCAGGGCTGTCCCCGGTCCCCACCGGTCTGACCGACCCGTCGGTGCTCGACGGTCCCGTCGAGCTGGAGGGTCCGGTCGGCACGCTCGGCTTCACCGACCCGGCCGTGGACCCCGAACTCGATCCGGCTCTCGGCCCCGTGCTCGACGGGGTGTCCGACCTCGAGGACACCGAGAGCGAGCGGGGCGGGATCTTCAGGGCGCGGGAGCTGCGCCGGGACACCGGCCGGGTGCAGCACCAGCAGGCACTCGACGAGGCGGACGGTCCGTCCGCCGACGTCCGCCCGATGCGCCCGGCAGGGCCGGCACCGCTTCCCCGCCGCAGGCCGACGGGGCGCGTCGCCGCCCAGGCCAGGCGGTCCGGCGACAGGACACGCACCCGCACGGACACACCCGCGACGACCGGTCAGGACGACGGCCCCGCCCGTACGGGCGGCGAAACGGGGCCCGGGACCGCGGGCCGGGAGACTGTAGGCGGTCTTCCGCGCCGGGTCCGGCAGGCGAACCTCGCCCCACAGCTCCGGGAGGACTCCGCAAGGCGGACTTCCGGCCATGACCCCGCAGACACCGACGACGACCTCGAACGTGACGCGGAGGACGTACGCAATCGCATGGCCTCGCTTCAACGGGGCTGGCAGCGTGGCCGACGGCAGAACGCCGAGGACACCGCCGGTCAGGGCGGGACAGCACCAGGAACCACTCCGGGAGGGGACGGTCGATGACCGCACCGAACGCCGCAGCACACAACGCCGCAGCACAGCAGGGATCGGGCCAGCTCAACTGGCTCCTCGACGAGCTCGTCGAGCGCGTCGCGAGCATCCGCAAGGCGCTCGTCCTGTCGAGTGACGGCCTCGCCACCGGCACGTCCCAGGACCTGACGCGCGAGGACAGCGAGCACCTTGCCGCCGTCGCCTCCGGATTCCACAGCCTCGCCAAGGGGGTGGGCCGCCACTTCGACGCCGGCCGGGTCCGGCAGACGGTGGTCGAGCTCGACGAGGCGTTCCTCTTCGTCACGGCGGCCGGCGACGGCAGCTGCCTCGCCGTCCTCGCCGAATCGGACTCCGACGTCGGGCAGGTCGCCTACGAGATGACCCTGATGGTCAAGCGCGTCGGCGCGCATCTGGCCAACGCCCCGCGGACCACCGGCCTGCCCGCCGGAGGGTGAGGCGGGGGGATGAGCGCCGACTCCGTCCGGGACGCCGCGTCCGGAACACCGCCCGCCCCCGCCGAAGCGGGGTCCTCGCGCTGGTACGACGCCGAGGCGGGCCCCGTGGTCAGGCCCTACGCGATGACCCGCGGGCGGACCAGCAGCGCATCCCGGCACCGTCTCGACCTCATCGCGATCGTCGTCCCCGAACCTGCGGCCGACGACCCCGGCCGCGACCAGACGCTCTCCCCGGAACACGTGGAGATCGTCGAACTGTGCAGCGACATGCCTCAGTCGATCGCCGAGCTCGCCTCCGGTCTGGATCTCCCCGTCGGGGTCGTCCGCGTCCTGGTGGGTGACCTCGTCGAGGACGAGCTGGTGCATGTCACCCGCCCCGTTCCGCCGGCCGAACTGCCGGACGTGAGCATTCTTCGCGAGGTGATCAATGGCCTTCGGGCGCTCTAGCCGCCGGAAGCGGCCCGTCGAGCCCGTCACCCTGAAAATCCTGGTGGCGGGCGGCTTCGGAGTGGGCAAGACGACCCTGGTGGGGGCGGTCAGCGAGATCAGACCGCTGCGTACGGAGGAGCGGCTCAGCGAAGCGGGCCGCCCGGTCGACGACGTCGCGGGGGTCGAGGCGAAGCACACCACCACGGTCGCCATGGACTTCGGCCGGATCACCCTGCGCGAGGACCTGGTCCTCTACCTCTTCGGCACCCCCGGACAGGACCGCTTCTGGTTCCTCTGGGACGAGCTGGCGCAGGGCGCCCTGGGAGCCGTGGTACTGGCGGACACCCGGCGCCTGGAGGACTGCTTCGCGGCGGTCGACTACTTCGAGCGCCGGGCGATCCCCTTCACCGTGGCCGTGAACCTCTTCGAGGGCGCGGAGCAGTTCCCGGCCGACACGGTCCGGGCAGCTCTCGATCTCGACCCCGAGGTACCGCTGCTCCTCTGCGACGCCCGTGACCGGGCCTCCGTGCGCGACGTACTTGTCGCGGTGGTCGAGGACGCGCTGGCGAGGGCCGGCCGAAGGCCCGAACCCGCCACGACCTGACGGCCGGGCAGGTACGGGGCGGCGCCCCGAGGACGAGGAACGGCGGCCGGGGAACAAGGGTTCCCCGGCCGCCGCCGACCTGCCTCAGTGCCCCGCGACGGAGCGCCTGGACACCGGGAAGTCGAAGTAGGTGTCCGGGAAGAGCTCGGGCTTGTAGGTGAAGTGCCACCACTCCTCGGCGAGATTCACGAAGCCGAGGTCCGTCAGCGTCGCCTTGAGGAACTGCCGGTTGGCGCGCTGCACGCCCTGCACCCGGGGGTCGTCCGTGTGCGAGAGCGTGTCGAAGCAGTCGTAACCCGTGCCCATGTCCACCGAGTTGTCGGGGAAGCGTTCGTTCCTCGGCGCGTAGCAGGGTGCCGGCTCCTCACCCGGCTCGTAGGGCCGGGTCGGCAGTGCGGGCAGCTTCACCAGCGTCAGGTCCACGGTGCTGCCCCGGCTGTGTCCGGACTTCTCCGCGATGTAACCGTCCTCGAACAGGCGCGACTTGTCGACCGACGGGTAGAACTCCCCCTTCATGGACTGGTCGTCGAGATCCTTCGCCCAGCGCACGAAGTGATCCACCGCCCGCTGGGGCCGGTAGCAGTCGTACACCTTGAGGGAATAGCCCTGACGCAGCAGGCTCCGCTGGGCCGTGCGCAGCGCGAGCGCGGCGGGCCGGGTCAGAATGCAGACCGGCCGCCGGTAGCCGTCCACCGGCTCGCCCATGAAGTTGTGCGGTGTGGGGTAGCGCATCTCCGTGATGATCGTCGGATCGACCGAACGGAGGTCGACGAACTCCGGCGGAGCCTTGGGCTCGGGCCGGGCGGAGGCCGCCGGGGCAGCGGCGGTCGCGGTGAGAAGGGCTGCGGTGGCGGTGGCGGCCAGGGCACGGAAGGTACGAGCAATTCCTGTCATGACCTCACCGTCTATCAGCTACGGCGCCCCAGGAGAAGAGTGATCGGATACAGTCCGGCCCGTGAAGGACTCCCACTGCCGGGACTGCGGAGCGAGGTACACCACCGAGTCCTGGCCGCGAACCTGCGCGGCCTGCGGCCGTACCGCCTACCGCAACCCCCTGCCCGTCGCCGTCGCCCTGCAGCCCGTCACCGGCCCGGACGGCCCCGGTCTCGTCGTCATCACCCGTACCATCCCACCCCACCAGGGCGGAATCGCGCTGCCCGGCGGCTACGTCGACCACACCGAGGACTGGCGCCACGGCGTCGTACGCGAGCTGTTCGAGGAGACGGGGATCCCGGCCGACGAGAACGACGTACGGCCGGCCGACGTGCTGAGCTCCCCCGACGGCCACATCCTCCTCTTCGGCCTGCTGCCGCCGCGTCCGGAACGCGGACTCCCGCCCTCCCGGCCCACGGACGAGACTTCCGGATACGACGTGCTGCGCGCCCCACGCGCGCTGGCCTTCCCCCTCCACACACGGGCCGTGCACGCCTGGTTCGCCGGCGCCTACCGCTGACCCGCCGACGGCAGCCCGCGCACCCGGACCCGATACGGCACCCGGACCTCCTCGCCCTCCCGCTCGACCACCACCCGTCCGGAACGCGTCCGCGACGTGTACCGCTCGACCTCGGCGGCCTCCCACCCGTCACCCGTGTCCCGCGCCAGCAACCCGCCACCGGTACGGCCAGGAACCGGAGCCCAGGCCTCCAGCTCCAGCTCCCCGTCCGGACCCAGGACCGGGACCACTGCACCCGCACGCGCCAGCACCGGAATCCCCGAGAGAGGTGCGTCCAGCACCACCTGCCCCGGCCCCTCGTAAGCCCGCTCCGTCGCCGTGTCGTACCACCGGCCGCACGGCAGCCGCACCGCCCTGCGGGTGACACCCTCTTCGAGCACCGGAGCGACCAGCAGCGCGTCCCCCAGCAGGAAGGCGTCCTCGCAGTCCCGCAGTTCCCGGTCACCGGACGCACCCCACCACAACGGCCGCACATACGGCGCACCCGTCAGCCGCGCCAGATGCGACAGCGTCACGAAGTACGGGTGCAGCCGCTCCCTCTCCCGCGCCGCCCGCCCCGCGTGCGCGAGCACCTCAGGTCCGTACTCCCACGGCTCCCGGCCGCCCACGCCCGGGTCGGTCAGGAACATCGGCATGTACGCGCCCAGTTGGAACCAGCGCAGATACAACTCCGGGGAGGGCGACCCGCCGGACCCGCCCACATCCGGGCCCGAGTACGGCACCCCGCAGAGTCCCAGCCCCAGGACCAGGGCCAGTGAAGTGCGGAGCCCCGGCCAGCCCGTGGCCACTCCACCCGACCAGGTCCCGCCGTACCGCTGCATCCCGGCCCAGCCCGAGCGGGACAACAGGAACGGCCGCTCGTCGGGGCGCAGCCGCAGCAGACCCTCGTAGCCCGCCCGCGCCATCGTCAGGGCGTACACGTTGCGGGCCTCCCGGTGATCGCCACCCCGCCCCTCCATGGCGTGCCTGGCCGAACGCGGGAGCGAGGCATTCCCGGACGCCGGGAAGAGGCCCGGCTCGTTCATGTCGTGCCGGACCCCCGCGGACCCGGGTACGAGCCGCTCCGCGTACAGCCCGCCCCACCACTCCCTCACCAGCGGATCGGTGAAATCGGGATGGACGCACTCCTCCCGCCCCACCGTGCCGAGCACCCGGCTCCCTCCGGGATCCCGCACGAACGCACCATGAGCACCGACCCCGAGACCGCTCGCGAAGGCCTCGTCGTCCGGGGACGCCCGCACCGCCGCCCCGACGGCCGACACCAGCCGCACGCCCTCCTCACGCAGATCCCCCGCCAGGCCGGACGGGTCGGGGAACCGCCGCGGGCCGGCCGTGAGGCCCCGACGCGTGTCGCGGTGCCCTCCGTCCAGGTGCAGCACCGACAGAGGCAGATCCCGCTCCCGGTACCCGCGGACGATCCGCCGCACCTCCCGCTCGCCGGCGGACCCCAGTGCGCGCTGCGGGCCCAGCGCCCACGACGGCGGCAGGGCCGGAGCCCCGGTCAGCGCGGTCCATGTGCCGAGCACCCTGGCGGGCGTCCCCGCGGCCACCCAGCCACGGACCGGCCCGCCGTCCATCCGTACCTCGCAGGTCCCCGCCCGGTCGTGACCCGATCCCGCCCCCTCCTCGCCCTCCCGCAGAGTCACCCGGCCCGACCAGGAGTTGTCGTGGAACACCAGATGGGTACCCGCGTCGGAGACCACCAGCTGCACCGGCATCGTCAGGTGCAGCGGATCGTCCCCGGGGCCGGACCCCTCGCCCGGATCCGTGTTCCACAGCCCGTACGAGCCCTCCCGGAGGCGCGGCCCGCCGGACCTCGCGCCCAGCCCGAAGAACCGCGCGTCGGCCGGGACCTCGGACCTCTGCACCCACCGGGCACCCCCGCCGTCCGGCGTCTCCCACCAGCGCGGCGGCTCCTCACGGCGCAGCACCACACCGCCGGGCGTGCGCAGTTCGACCGCACCACGGCGCGACACCACGACGGTCATCCGCTCCGACACGACCTGCCAGCCACCGTTCGTGTGCGGTTCGAGCCGCGCCCGCTCGTCCGGTTCGGGAACCGCGCCGGCCAGCGCGTACGACGGCGAGGGCTCCGCCCCGTCCCAGGACCAGAACACCGCCCCGCCCACAGCGACCCGCACCAGCAGCTCCGACCGGGCGAACCGCACCACCCCACCACCCGGCCCCGGCTCCGCACCTGTCAGGAGACCCGGGACCCGTGCCCTCTCCGCCCCCCGCGCCGCCACGGTCCTCGCGTCCGCACGCCGGCGCAGCCACGCCGAGCGAACCGTGCGCATCCCCTGCACCGAACCGACCAGTCTCACCGAACGCACCAGGTCACGACCATCCATGGCGCCACCCTGCCATCAGCGCGGAGCCCGGTGTGCTCCGTTCAGCTTCCGTTCACCTGTGGCCCCACCACACAGCCGCACACACAACCGTGGCGGGGAGACCCTGGTGCGCAAGACGATCACATGGCATCGTCCGTAACTGCCGTTCACGCGCACACCCCAGCCCGTGCGCGCCGACGCGAACCCGCGTACCACCGAAAGGCCAGGGAGCCTCCATGACCTCAGCAGCCGACGACGCCCCCCTCTGGCAGCCCGGACCCGAACGCGTCGAGGCGGCGGCCGTCACCCGCTTCCAGCGATGGGCTGCGGAGCACCACGGAGCTCCCGCCGACGGCGGCTACGCGGCCCTGCACCGCTGGTCCGTCGACGAGCTCGACACCTTCTGGGAGGCCGTCGCCGACTGGTTCGACGTGCGCTTCACCACCCCGTACGACGCGGTGCTCGGCGACCGCTCCATGCCGGGCGCGCAGTGGTTCCCCGGCGCCACCCTCAACTACGCCGAGCACGCGCTGCGTACCGCCGACGACCCGCTGCGCGCCGAGGCCCCCGCCCTGCTGCACGTCGACGAGACCCACACCCAGGCAGCCGTCAGCTGGTCCGAACTGCGGCGCCAGGTCGGCTCACTGGCCGCCGAGCTCCGCGCCCTCGGCGTGACCCCGGGCGACCGGGTCAGCGGCTACCTCCCCAACATCCCCCAGGCCGTCGTGGCGTTCCTCGCCACCGCCGCGGTCGGGGGAGTCTGGACCTCCTGCGCACCCGACTTCGGCGCACGCAGCGTTCTCGACCGCTTCCAGCAGGTCGAGCCGGTCGTCCTGTTCACCGTGGACGGCTACCGCTACGGCGGCAAGGAACACGACCGCACCGCCACGGTCGCCGAACTCCGCGGTGAGCTCCCCACCCTGCGCGCCGTGGTCCACATCCCGCTGCTCGGGACGGACGCACCCGAGGGCACCCTCGAGTGGTCGGCCCTCACCTCCGCGGACACCGCACCGGTCTTCGAGCCGGTCCCCTTCGAACACCCGCTGTGGGTGCTCTACTCCTCCGGAACCACCGGACTCCCCAAGGCGATCGTCCAGTCACAGGGCGGCATCCTGCTCGAACACTTCAAACAGATCGGGCTGCACTGCGACCTCGGCCCCGACGACCGCTTCTTCTGGTACACCTCGACGGGCTGGATGATGTGGAACTTCCTCGTCTCCGGCCTGCTCACCGGCACCACCGTCGTCCTCTACGACGGAAGCCCCGGCTACCCGGACGTCGACGCGCAGTGGCGCGTCGCCGAGCAGACGGGCGCCACACTCTTCGGGACCTCGGCCGCCTACGTCATGGCCTGCCGCAAGGCCGGCATCCACCCGGGCCGCGACCACGACCTCAGCCGTGTCCAGTGCGTCGCCACCACCGGCTCACCGCTCCCGCCCGACGGCTTCCGCTGGCTCCACGACGAGGTGGCCGAGGACCTCTGGATCGCCTCGGTCAGCGGCGGGACCGACGTCTGCAGCTGCTTCGCCGGAGCCGTGCCCACCCTGCCGGTCCACACCGGTGAACTCCAGGCGCCCTGCCTCGGCACGGACCTCCGGTCCTGGGACCCGGCCGGAAAGCCCCTCGTCGGGGAGGTCGGCGAACTCGTCGTCACCGCCCCCATGCCCTCCATGCCCGTCCGCTTCTGGAACGACCCCGACGGCAGCCGCTACCACGACAGCTACTTCGACACCTACCCCGGCGTATGGCGGCACGGAGACTGGATCACCCTCACCGACCGAGGCTCCGTGGTCATCCACGGACGCTCCGACTCCACCCTCAACCGGCAGGGCGTACGGATGGGATCCGCGGACATCTACGAGGCGGTGGAACGCCTCCCCGAGATCAGGGAATCCCTCGTCATCGGCATCGAGGAACCGGACGGCGGCTACTGGATGCCCCTCTTCGTACACCTCGCCGAAGGCGCCACCCTCGACGACGGACTCCGGGACAGCATCAAGCGGACCATCCGCGAGAACCTCTCCCCGCGCCACGTACCGGACGAGGTCATCGAGGTCCCCGGCATCCCGCACACCCTCACCGGCAAGCGCATCGAGGTTCCGGTCAAGCGCCTCCTGCAGGGAACGGCCCTCGCCAAGGCGGTCAACCCGGGATCCGTCGACAACCTCGAACTCCTCCACTTCTACGAGGACCTCGCCCGCACCCGCCGCTGAACCGGCCGGCCCGGAAGCCGTTGTCAGTCCCCCTGATTACGCTGAGTGAACATCGTTACACAGTGCACAGGGGGACTCATGGCACACCAGCGGCAGACCGGGCGCGACGGCAAGCGCTCCGCACCGTCCATTCGGCGCGCACTGCGCCGCGAAGCACCCACGACCGTCGGACTACTGGTCGACGCCGAGGACTTCGCGGCCATGCGGCGCTACCCCAGCTTCGTCTTCGAGGACCACTCGCTCTACCTGCAGCAGGTCGAGGCCATGCTGCGCACCCTCAACGGGCAGGGGATGCACGCCTCCGTAGCCCTGTTCGACCCCGAGGACTACGCGGAGTACTGCACGGAATCGGGCCTCGACCCCGACGAGCGCGCCAGCCGCAGCCGGTTCACCGCCGAGGTCGCCGCCGCCGGCGCCACCGTGGCCTACACGGGCCAGCCCATCGACACCCTGATCCCCCTGCTCGTCTCTCGAGCCGTCCGCCACGCGACCTGGGAGTACGCCACCATGATGCTGGCCGGGCTCGGCGACTGCGCGGACTGCGGACAGGACATCGGCAGGGCGGCCTTCGACCGGGCGTCCCATCTGCTGACTCGCCTGCTCGACACCGCCGGGCCCGGCACCCACCACGTGGTGTGCAGCACCCCGTCGGGGAGCGAACAGCTCCTCGCCGTCCTCCACACCGAGCGCGAGGCGGGCGGACCGGTGCACCTCGACTCCTCGGAGGGCGCGGAGTTCACCGGTGTCCTCGCCGTGGGCGTGGCCATGGAGACCACGGGCGGGGTGGTTCTGCGTACCAGCGCGCCGGGTCGCCCCGACCGGGTGCACGGATGGCGCCTGGACCGCGGCAGCCTCCACCCGCTCACGGCGGGTGAGGTCTTCAGCGCCTACTGCACCGACGCCGATACGGGCGAACCGGTGTCGCCCGAGTCCGGCGTCGAGTACTGCGCGGGCTTCGACATCGGCTCGGACGAGCCTGACACACACCACTGACGGCAGAAGGGGTTCCCACCGGACCCGCGGACCCGGTGGGAACCCCTTCACGACCAGCCGTCGAGGCCGGACGATGCCGTCACTCGCCCGACAGCACCGCTTGCGCGGCCAGCCTGGCCTCGTCCGCGGAGTCCGCCGCACGGGCCGCCGACGCGGCACGCTCGCACTGGGCGAGCGTGTGCTTCGCCAGAGTCGCCCGCACATACGGGATGGACGCCGCGCCCATGGAGAGGGAGGTGACACCCAGCCCGGTCAGCACACAGGCCAGCACGGGGTCCGAGGCGGCCTCACCGCACACGCCGCAGCTCTTGCCCTCGGCCCGCGCGGCCTCGGCGGAGAGGGCGACGAGGTCGAGCAGCGCGGGCTGCCAGGGATCCTGGAGCCGGGACACGGCGCCGACCTGACGGTCGGCGGCGAAGGTGTACTGCGCCAGGTCGTTGGTACCGAGCGACAGGAACTCCACCTCCTGCAGGATCGAGCGAGCCCTGAGCGCGGCGGACGGAATCTCCACCATCGCCCCGAACTTCGCCCGCAGTCCCGCCTCACGGCAGGCGTCAGCGAACGCCTTCGCGTCGGCACGGTCGGCCACCATCGGAGCCATGACCTCGAGATAGACCGGCAGGCCTTCGGCAGCCCTGGAGAGCGCCGTGAGCTGTGTCCGCAGCACATCGGGGTGGTCCAGCAGGCTGCGCAGACCGCGCACACCGAGTGCGGGGTTCGGCTCGTCCGCGGGGGTCAGGAAGTCCAGCGGCTTGTCCGCACCGGCGTCCAGCACCCGCACCACGACGCGCCCTTCCGGAAACGCCTCCAGCACCGCGCGGTAGGCCGCGATCTGCTTCTCCTCAGACGGCGCCTGCTTGCTGTCGTCCAGGAAGAGGAACTCCGTACGGAACAGCCCCACGCCCTCGGCGCCGGCCTCCACCGCCGCCGGTACGTCGGCGGGACCGCCGACGTTCGCCAGCAGCGGCACCTTGTGACCGTCGGAGGTCGCTCCCGGGCCGGTGACGGCGGACAGGGCCGCCTTCCGCGCCGCCGAAGCGCTCTCCATCTCGGCGCGCTTCTCCTCACTCGGCTCGACGAAGATCTCACCGGTGCTGCCGTCCACGGCCACGACCGTGCCCTCGGCGATCTCTCCCGCTCCGGGCAGAGCCACGACGGCCGGAACTCCCAAGGCACGCGCCAGGATGGCGCTGTGGCTGGTGGGACCGCCCTCCTCCGTGACGAATCCGAGCACCAGCGTCGGGTCGAGCAGTGCCGTGTCGGCGGGAGCGAGGTCACGCGCGATCAGCACATACGGCTGGTCGCTGTCCGGCACACCCGGCATCGGCACGCCGAGCAGCCGCGCCACGATCCGGTTCCGTACGTCGTCGAGGTCGGCGACGCGTCCGGCGAGGTACTCCCCGGCGTTGGCCAGCAGAGCCCGGTACGCGGCGAAGGCGTCGTAGACACCGCGCTCAGCCGTGCTGCCCACGGCGATACGACGGTCGACGTCCGCCATGAGCTCGGGGTCCTGAGCCATCATGGCCTGGGCCTCCAGCACGTGCTGAGCTTCGCCTCCGGCCAGGTTTCCACGTGCGACGAGGTCGGCCGCGACCGCTTCCACCGCCTGGCGGGCACGTCCTTGCTCGCGCTCGGCCTCCTCAGCGGGAATCTGCTTGGCCGGCGGTTCCAGGACCGCGGTACCCATGTGCCGGACCTCGCCGATCGCCACACCGTGGCTCACACCGACGCCTCGCAGCGTTGTCTCCATTTCACCGTCTCCGATTGTGCGGCGGCTGAGCCTCCGCGGTTGATACCCGACTGGCCCGATGCTGCTCAGTGGCCGTCACTGCCAGCCGAACAGGGCCTCTCCGACGTTCACGTCTCCGTCCTCACGGACGTCCGTGAGGGAGTCGGCCGTGGCCTCCAGGGCCACGACGGGGCAGATGGCGGACTTGCCGGCCGCCTCCACACCGGCAGGGTCCCAGCGGACGATGCCCTGCCCGCGGGTCACGGTGTCACCCTTGTTCACGAGCAGTTCGAAGCCCTCGCCGTTGAGCTGCACGGTGTCGATCCCGAGGTGCGTCAGAACGCCGTGGCCCTGGTCGTCGACGACGACGAAGGCGTGGGGGTGGAGCGACACGACGATTCCGTCGACAGGGGAGACAGCCTCGGACGGCTCGCGCACGGGGTCGATGGCCGTGCCGGGACCCACCATGGCTCCGGAGAACACGGGGTCGGGAACCGCGGTGAGTCCGATCGCGCGGCCGGCAAGAGGGGACGTCACTGTGGTCATGGAGAGCCTCCCAGGGTGGGGATCCGTATGGTTACCGCCACGACTGAAGGAGGGCGGCGTACTGATCAGCAGCGTAAGTCATATGAAGTCCCGGTTCCGCCTGAGACCTCCCGGTTGGCGGACCTAGCGGCCTGCCGGAAACGATTTGCCTCGCCTCGTTGTGCCCTGTACTGTCGTACCCCTGCCTCGCCCCGATGCGACTTCGATCGTGACGGCGGGCAGCGACTCCCTCAAACCAGACTGTACTTCCGACAAGGCCCTCGCATGCTCGCGAGGTCACCGGTCAAAAGTCACGGAAAAGGCCTGATAGAGTCGGAACCGCCGAAAGGCAAAGGCCCTTCCGAAGGCCATCGGAATCGAATTCGAACCGGAAACGGAACGAAAAAGAGTCTGATAGAGTCGGACTCGCCGGAAAGGGAAACGCGAAAGCGAAGAACTGGAAAGCGGGGCGGTAATTTAACCGCCTAGCAGGAACCCGCTTCGGCCGGGAATCGGACACGAAAGAGTCTGATAGAGTCGGAAACGCAAGAACGAAGGGAAGCGCCCGGAGGGCCCCG
>NZ_JBHZCI010000058.1:0-34448 GCF_042755185.1 Streptomyces sp. NPDC059166
GCTCCACTCCTACAATCACCACCGCGGCCACACCGCACTCGCAGGCAAACCACCCGCCAGCCGCGTCCCCAACCTCACAGGGCAATACACCTAGGCACGGGACACCCCGAGCACGCGAACGCCCGGCCGGTGCGCACCGGCCGGGCGTCCGCGTGCCCGGGATGAGGGGGCAGGGGTGAGGCGTGTCCCGCCTGGCCCCGCCACGGGCGTACGGGACGCGCGGAGGGGCGGTGCCGTCGTCGGACGGCACCGCCCCCTCCACGATCCGCCCCGCCGGCCCCGGGCCGGGCGAGCGGAGGCCGGTCACCAGGTGACCGGCAGCTCCCACAGGCCGTAGATGACCGCGCCCTCCTTGCGGGGGATGTCCAGGAACGGCTTGGCCAGCTTGAGCGTCGGGATCCGCTGGAAGAGCTTGCTCCACACGATCTCCAGCTCCAGCCGGGCCAGGTCCGCGCCGATGCAGTGGTGCACGCCGTGCCCGAAGCCGAGGTGCTTACGGCTGCCGCGCCTGATGTCCAGCTTCTCCGGCTCGGGGAAGACCTCCGGGTCCCGGTTGGCCGCCAGGCCCAGGCAGAGGATGCCGTCGCCCTTGCGGATCGTCTGGCCCGCGATCTCGATGTCCTCCAGCGCGACCCGCGGGACGGCGGTGTCGCCGATGGTCGCGAACCGCACCAGCTCCTCCACCGCCGGCTTGACCAGCGAGGGGTCGTCGAGCAACAGCTGCAACTGGTCCGGGTTCTCCAGCAGGCAGGCGGTGCCCAGCGAGATCTGGCTGGCGGTGGTCTCGTGACCGCCGTTCATCAGCAGCCGGACCATGTTGAAGAGGTCCCGGTCGGTGTACTCCTCCCCGGAGGCCTCGTAGTCGGCCATCGCCCGGCTGAGCAGGTCCTCGCCGGGCTCCTTCTTCTTCAGCTGGATGAGCTCGCTGATGTAGGCGTTCACCTCGACGATCGCGGCCTGGCGCTCCTCGGTGGAGCTGTGCCCGCCGAGCAGGGCGGTGCCGTGCTTGATGAAGAACTCGTGCTGGTCCTGCGGGATGCCGAGCAGTTCGCAGATCACGGTCATCGGCACGGCCAGGGAGAACACCCGGTGGAAGTCGGCCGGGGCGCCCATCGCCAGCAGCTGGTCCAGATGGTCGTCGACGATCTCCTCGATCCTCGGGCGCAGCCGCTGGACCTGCCGGTGGGTGAAGGTGAGCGCCGCCTTGCGGCGGGTGCTGCTGTGGGCCTGGCCGTCGTAGCCGATGAAGGAGGTCTCCGTGCGGTACTCCGGCGGCGCCACGAAGTAGAAGGGGAAGTTGTCGTGCTTGCGGGACGCGCTCAGCCGGGGGTCGGTGAGCAGCTCGCGTATCGTCTGATAGCCCGTCACCGTCCATATCCGCAGGCCGGAACCGTCCAGGGTGACCTGCGAGACGTCCTTCTCGATCATGCCGGTGTAGGCGGCCGGGGGAGTGAAGGGGCACTGGCGCTTGTAGGGGAACGTCTCCGCCTCGGCCTCGGCGGCGGCTGGCTCAAGGTCTTGGATGGTCACAGGGGATCGATCCTCTCCGGTCCGTAAGGGTCATGACACGCGGATGGTGCGCCGCACGGCTGTGCGGCCTGCTGTTCCTGTGGTGCGGGTGGAGACGCGCGGGTGGGACGTGGGCCTGGCCACGCGCGGGTGGCGGTGTACGGGTGGAGGCGTACGCCGCTCAGCGTGCGGCCACGTCCATGCCGCCGTCCAGGGTGAGGATCTGGCCGGTGACGAGGGAGTCGGAGGGCCCCGCGAGCCGGGTGACCCAGGTGGCGATCTCCTCGGCCTCGGCGATCCGGCCGAGCGGCACGGACTGCGCGACTCCGGCGAAGAGCCCCTCCGCCTGCTCCGGTGACAGGCCGTTGGCCTGGTAGGCCTCGGTGCGTACGAAACCGGGGGCGACGGCGTTGACCCTGATCCCCTGGGCCGCCAGCTCGGCCGCCCAGCTCCGGGTGAAACTGTGCACCGCCGCCTTGCTCGCCGAGTACAGCGAACTCTCCGGTCCGGGGTTGTGCCCGCCACGGCTGGACACCAGCACGATGCTGCCGCCCGGGGTGCGCAGCAGCGGGAGCAGCTGGCGGGTCAGCAGCACCGGGCCGAGGACGTTGGTGTCGAGCACCTCGCGCGCCGTGGCGGGATCGAGGGCCGCCAGCGGAGTGAAGCGGAAGACCCCGGCGTTGTGCACCAGCACGTCCAGCGTGCCGCCGTGGTCCTTCACCGCGGCGGCGACGGCCTCGGCCCCGGCCTGTGTGGTCACGTCCGCGACGACGGGAACCACCGAGGCGTGCAGCGCGGCGACCTCGGCGAGCCGCTCCTCACGCCGGCCGGTGATGACGACGGTACGGGCACCGAGGCCGGCGAACGCCAGGGCGGACGCCCGGCCGATGCCGGTGCCTCCCCCGGTCACGACGACGGTGGATTCGGCAAAAGGCTGTTCCGACATGGGAGTTCCCTCTCTCGGCCGGTGGTCTGCGGGCGGGCTGCGGGGCCGGGCCGCCAGTACACCGGGCGGAGCTGGGGTGCCGGTCGAGCGGTCGCGGAGCCCGCCGGGGCGCCGGGTCCCTCCGGTGGGCCGCCGCGCACCTGCGTCCGTCGGGGCCCGGCGGACGGCCCGCGCTCAGAGCTGTTCGTCGAGGACGACGGCGGTGTCCGTGCTGCCGGCCGCCGCGAAATCGAGCAGCCTGCCACCCTCGTCGGCCAGTTCGTCCCGGACCCGGCGGGAGAGCGGTTCGAAGGGCTGCAGCACCAGGCGCGCGGTGTCCCGCTCCCGGTCGACGCGCCACATCCCCGCGACCCGTCCGTCCACCAGGAAGGTCGGCCTGATCAGGCCGTTCCGGGTGAAGACGAGCCGGCGGCGTTCCTCGCAGAGGATCCGGTTCCGGTCGGCGTGGGACAGCAGGATGTTGTCGAAGTCCGGGAGGAAGCGGACCGGCGCGGGGGTTCCCGGGTCCGGCCTCGGCGCCTCCGGCAGGTCGTAGAGCGTGCGCCCGTCCGTACCGCGGAAGACCCGCAGACGCGGCCCCAGCCTGCCGACCACGGACGCCAGGCGGGTCATGCCGGACCACGCCTGCATGTCCTTCACCGAGGCGGGACCGAAGGCGGCCAGATAGCGCAGCACCACGGAGTCCGCGTCGGGCTCGGCGTCCGCACCGGCACCGAGCCAGGATCCCGCGGTGGTGTGGGCGGCCCGGCCGCTCTCGCCCCACAGCCCGCGGGGAGGCACCTGCACCAGCGGCACCAGGTTGCGTACGGCGTTGGCCAGCGCGAAGGCGTCGCGGTCCGGCCACCGCTCGGCGAGCCGGGAGCCCAGGGCACCCAGCGTCAGCGGCTCCTTCTCCACGGCGTCCGTCCCCAGCGCCACGACCTCCGCGAGGTCGAGCCCCTCCAGCTTCCGCCCGAAGGTGCTCCTCAGCGAACGCTCCAGCGACTCGGCGAGCACCGGCCGCAGCCGCAGGCAGTCACGGGCCGACACCAGATGGATGGTGCCGCGCATGAGGACCAGCCGCACCACCTCGCGGCTCCGAACCTTCGACGCCAGATCCAGGGTCCGGAAACCCGCGAGCCGGGTCCACAGGCCGATGTACGGCGGATCGGGGGCCTGGGCCTGCATCCCGACCAGGTGCTCCACCGCCGCGACGGCGTCCATGTCCGAGCGTTCCAGGAGCAACTGGCGTGCGAGCAATGCCCGGTTGAGACTCAGGTCGTCGAGTACGCCGGAATCGGGTGTGGCCATCTCTGTCCTCTTCGGATAGGGGGAGACACGGGCTGGGGCGCGGGGCGGGGACGGGGCTGAAGCGGGGGCGGCGGAAACGCTCCGGTGCCCCGGGTCGCGGGGACCCGGGGCACCGGAGAGGGCCGGGCCGCCGGACGGGTCCCGGCGGCGCACCGGCCGGCGTCAGCCGCCGAGCCTGACCAGCACGGTGCCGCTGTAGCGGCGGTCCAGCAGGTCCACGAAGGCCTGGGGCAGCGCGGGGACCCCGCCCTCCACGACCGTGTGCGGGAAGACGATCCGCTCCTGCGCCAGCCACTCGCCGAAGCGGGCGTTCCAGCCGTCGATCTGGTCCGGGGTGTGCATCGTGGCGAAACCCCGCAGGGTCAGGTCCTTGGTGATGGCCGTCATCAGCGGAAGCCGGGGGCTGCCGCCGTCGTCGCCGTGCTGACCTGCCAGCACCCCGCACAGCGCGATTCGGGCGCCCCGGTTCGCGGCCTGCACGGCAGCCTCGAACTGGTCGCCGCCGACGTTGTCGAAGACGACGTCGAGGCCCTCCGGGGCCAGCTCGGCCAGCTGCTCGGCCACGGGGCCGTCGTGGTAGTCGAAGGCCGCGTCGAAACCGGCCTCCTTCACCAGGAAGTCGATCTTCTCCTTGGACCCCGTGCTCCCGATGACCTTCGCGGCCCCGTGCAGCTTGGCGATCTGCCCGGCCAGGGCGCCGACGCCGTTGGTGGCGCCGGAGACGAAGACGACGTCACCCTCCTTCACCTGCGCGGTCTCCGCCATGCCGTGCCACGCCGTCGGCCCCTGGGACAGGAAGTACTCGGCGGACGGCAGCAGGGAGCGGTCGCGCCTGAAGAACTCGTGGGCGGTGCCCACGGCGTAGTCGCGCCACCCGGAGAAGTGCTCCACCAGGTCACCGACGGCGAGCAGCGGACTGTTGGAGCGGACCACGGTCCCCACCGTCCTGCCCCACATCGCGACGCCCGGCTGGAAGACCGGGATCGGCAGCGTGGTGTGGGGGTTCATCTGGTCGCGGGCGACCGAACCCAGGGTCATCCAGTCGTTGCGCACGACGACCTGGCCCTCGCCGGGTTCGGACAGCTCGGACTCCGCGAGCTCGAAGTGGTCGAGGGTGACATCGCCCTCGGGGTAGGAAGCCAGCCGGACCTCCCGGCTGGTCGCCGGCAGCTGATCGGCGGTCATGTGGTGCTCCTTCGCAGGTGGACGGGGAGACGGGACAGGTTGTGGTTGACGTCGCCGGCCCGCCAGACGAGGGCGGACTCGGGTACGGCGAGACGGGCGTCGGGGAAGCGGCGGGTCAGCTCCTCCAGCGCCACGGCCAGTTCCAGCCGGGCCAGCGGGGCCCCCAGACAGCGGTGGATGCCGTGGCCGAACGCCAGATGGGGGTTGTCGCGGCGGCCGAAGTCCGCTCGCGCGCCCCGCGGGAAGACCGCGGGATCACGGTTGGCCGTGACGAAGGCGACGAACACCGCGTCACCCGCGGGTACGGTGACCCCGCCGACCTCGACGTCCTCCAGGGCGATACGGGGCAGGCCCGAGGTGTCGTTGCCGTTCAGGTTGACCAGGCGCAGCAGTTCCTCGACCGCGGCCGGGATCTCCTCCGGCGCCCGGCCGAGCCGGCGCCACACCCCGGGGTGCCGGGCGAGCAGCATCGTGGCGAAGTTCCCGATCTGGCCGGCCGATGAGTCGTAACCGCCGCCCAGGAGCGTGAAGCCGAGACCGACCAGCTCGTCGAAGGAGAGCCGGTCCTCGCCCGAGCGGGCGGCGGCCAGCGCGGAGAGCACGTCGTCGGCGGGCTCCGCCAGCCGGGCGGCGACCAGGTCCGCCATGTACCCGCCGAGCAGCCTGCCGCCCTCCGCCGAGTCCTCCTCGGGCGCGGAGACGTCCGCGAAGCGGCGTACCCACGAGCGGAACCGGTCCCGGTCCTCCTCCGGGACGCCCAGCAGTTCGCAGATGACCGTCATCGCCAGCGGTGAGGCGAAACCCTCGACCAGATCGGCCGGGCCGTCGCCGGCGTCCTTCTCCAGCGCGTCCAGCAGCCCGGCCGCCACCTCCACGACCCGGGGGCGCATCGCTCCGACCCGTGCCGGGGAGAACGCCTGCGACGCCAGGTCCCGCAGCCGGGTGTGCTCCGGCGGGTCCAGCGACACGATCATCCCGGGCGGGGCCTGGAACAGGCCGCTCAGGCGCGGCGCCTCGGGCGCGTACGACGCGGCCCTGCTGAAGCGGGTGTCCTCCAGCACGGCCGTCACGTCCTCGTGCCGGGTCACCAGCCAGGCGTGGCCTCCGCCGGCCCACTCGACGCGGAGGACCGGCTGCTCGGCGGCGAGCCGTTCCAGGAGCGGGGCCGGGCCGGAGTAGGAGGACCCGGGGAAGGGGAACGGGGGCGGTCCCCCAGGGGCGCCGCCGGCGGGGCAGGATGTCATGGTCGGTTGCTCCTCGGCCGTACGGTCAGCGCAGCGGGCGGAAGAAGGACCGCAGCTCGTCCACGAGCAGCTCAGGCTGCTCCAGCGCGGGGAAGTGGCCACCGTGCTCGTGGTCGGTCCACCGGCGCAGGTCCGTGAAGCGGTGCTCGCACCAGGCGCGCGGCATCCGCGCGTCACGGGGGAAGACCGCGCACGCCGTGGGCACGTCCACACGGTCCAGCGCCATCTTGTTGTGGCTCTCCCAGTAGATCCGCGAGGACGAGGCGCCGGTCCCGGCCAGCCAGGCCAGGGTCACCGCGTCCAGCAGGCGTTCGGCGGGGACGACCTTCTCCAGGTCACCGTCGTGGTCGCTCCACGCCCAGTACTTCTCGACCATCCAGGCCAGCTGGGCCACCGGGGAGTCGGTGAGGCCGTAGCCGAGGGTCTGCGGCCGGGTGGACTGCACGGCCGAGTAGCCGCCCTCGTTCTGCTGGAACTCCTTGAGGGCCGCCAGGCCCGCCAGGTCCCGGGCGTCCAGCTCCACCTGCTCCTGCGGCGGCCGGGCGAACGGCATCACCAGGTGGATGCCCAGCAGGTGCGCCGCGTCCACGGTGCCCAGCGCCCCGGTGAGGAAGGAGCCCCAGTCCACCCCGTGTGCCGCGTAGCGCTCGTAGCCCAGACGTGCCATCAGCCCGGCCCAGGCGGCGGCGGTGCGCTCCACGGTCCAGCCGGTGGCGGCCGGCTTGTCGCTGAACGCGTAGCCCGGCAGCGAAGGGGCGACCACGTGGAAGGCGTCGGCGGGGTCCTCGGGGTCGGTCAGCGGTCCGATCAGCTCCAGGAACTCCACGACCGAGCCGGGCCAGCCGTGGGTCAGCAGCAGGGGCACCGCACCCGGGTGCGGGGACCTCACGTGGAGGAAGTGGATGCCCAGACCGTCGATCTCGGTCCGGTACTGGTCGAGGGCGTTGAGCCGGGCCTCGGTCGCCCGCCAGTCGTAGGCGGTGCGCCAGCGCTCCGCGAGGTCCTTCAGGTAGTCCAGCGGAACACCCTGCGACCAGTCGCCGACGGTCTCGGCCTCCGGCCACCGGGTCCGGCCCAGGCGGTCCCTGAGGTCGTCGAGGTCCGACTCGGGAAACGCGACGCGGAAGGGCGTGAGTGCCGTACTCATGCGGGGTTTCCTCCAGAGCTTCGTGGGGCCGGCCCGGCCGACGCTGTCGGGCGGGACGCTACGGACGTCCCCTCGAGCAGGGCTGGAACCCGGCCCGGGCGGGTGCCGCCCGGGCCGCGCGCCCGGGGATCCGTACCGTTCCGGTCCGGGGCGCGACCGGCGGCGCCGCCCGGGCCGCGCGCGGGGCCCCGTACGCCCACGGGCTCCTGGGCCGGTCACGCTCCGCCCCGCCTCAGGCCCCGCGCGAGCCCCGCACCGCAGCCTTCCCTCGCCCACCGGAGGCGACCAGGAGGAGCAGCGATGACCACACCGACCGCGGCCGGACCGCTGCACGGCCTGAAGGTCGTCGAACTCTCGGCGATCGGGCCGGTCCCCTTCGCCTGCATGATGCTCGCCGACCTGGGAGCCGACGTGGTGCGTGTCGAACGGGCCGACGGCAGAAGGTCGTTCGCCGACTGGCACCGAGAGCTCGACCGGGGCCGCAGGACGGTGGCCCTGGACCTCAAGGACCCCGCCGGGACGGAGGAACTCCTGCGCCTGGTCGACGGCGCCGACGTCCTGGTCGAGGGCTTCAGACCGCTGGTCGCCGAACGCCTGGGCATCGGTCCCGAGGTCTGCGCCCGCCGCAACCCGGGACTGGTGTACGCCAGGATGACCGGCTGGGGCCAGGACGGACCCCTCGCTCTCACCCCTGGCCACGACATCAACTACCTCGCGCTCACCGGGGCGTTGTACGCGACGGGGCCGGCCGGTGGCCCCCCGGTCCCGCCGGTGAACCTGCTCGGCGACTTCGGCGGCGGCGCGATGTACCTGGTCGCCGGCGTCCTCGCCGCCCTCCACGAGCGCCGTACCTCAGGGCTGGGCCAGACCGTGGACGTCTCGATCGTGGACGGGGTCAACAGCCTCCTCTCCATGGTCGTCGCCATGGCCGGCTCCCGGCAGTGGCGCCACGAACGGGGCGCGAACCTGCTCGACGGGGGCGCGCCCTTCTACACCTGCTACACCTGCGCCGACGGCGGGCACGTGGCGGTCGGCGCCCTGGAGGACCGCTTCTACACCGCCCTGCTGGACGGTCTCGGTCTCGACCCGGCGGACCTTCCCGACCGGACCGACACAGCCGGGTGGCCTTCTCTGCGGCGGGCGTTCGCCGAGGTGTTCCTGCGGCACGACCGGGACACCTGGGCCCGGCGCTTCGAGAGCACGGAGGCCTGCGTCACCCCCGTACTCCGCCTCGACGAGGCCGCACGGCATCCGCACCAGCTGTCCAGGGGCAGCGCCCCCGCCGCTCCGGCCCCCCGCTTCAGCCGCACTCCACCGGTAGTCCACCGGCGACCGGAATCCTGCGGAGTGGACCCCCACGGCCGCAGGCCGTGACCGAAGGGCCGTCCCGCCGCCGGCGTACGCGCTCCGCGGGACAGCCCCAGCCGCTTCCCGCCCCCTCGGGGGACCCCCCGGGACATCCAACCCCCCGCGCATCGAGACACAGAGAGGTACACCATGGCTATTTCCTCGGAGCAGGCTCCGTCCGTGGAGACGGAGGTGAAAGGGAAGGAGACGGACGCCCCCTCGGTGAACCTGGACCCGAAGCGCTGGGCGGCCCTGCTGGTCCTGCTCGTCTCCGCGTTCATGGACCTGCTCGACGGCACCGTGGCCAACGTGGCCGCACCGTCCATGCAGCGTGAACTGGGCGCCGGCTACTCCGCCATCCAGTGGGTGCTGGTCGGTTACCAGCTGGCCTTCGCGCTCATGCTGATCCTCGGCGGCAGGCTCGGCGACATCTACGGCCGCAAGAAGATGTTCATGATCGGCGTGGCCGGATTCACCGCCATGTCGCTGACGGCGGGTCTGTCCCAGGAGCCCTGGCAGCTGGTGGCCTCCCGGGTCCTCCAGGGCGCCTTCTCCGGCGTCATGATCCCGCAGGTGCTCTCGATCATCCACGTCACCTTCTCGAACAAGGAGCGGGGCACCGCCTTCGCCCTGCACGGCCTGGTCGGCGGGCTCGCCGCCACCCTCGGCCTCGCCCTCGGCGGCCTGATGGTGCAGTGGGACCTCTTCGGCCTCGACTGGCGTCTGATCTTCCTGGTCAACGTGCCCGTCGGCATCGTCGGCCTGGTCTACGGCTCCAAGGTGATCTCCGAGTCCAAGGCGCCGAACGCCCTCCGGCTGGACACCGTCGGGGTCGTCCTCGCCACCGTCGGCATGGTCATGCTCGTCTACCCCCTGCTCCAGGGTCGCGAGCTGGGCTGGCCCACCTGGGGATTCGTCTCCATGATCGCCTCGATCGGGGTGCTCTTCGGGTTCGTCCGGTGGCAGAAGCACAAGGCCGCCAAGGACGGTTCGCCGCTCGTCGAGCTCGGCCTCTTCCGCACCCGCAGCTTCTCCTCGGGCCTCGCGGTCAACCTGATCTTCTACACCGGCATGGGCATGTTCACCATCGGGTGGACGCTGTACATGCAGATCGGCCAGGGCTGGTCCCCGATGCGCGCCGGCCTCACCAGCCTGCCGTTCTGTGTCGGCGCCTTCCTGACCGCGACGTCCTCCGTGATGATCCTGGTGCCCAAGTTCGGCCGGAAGGCCATGCAGGCCGGCGCACTCGTCCTCGTCGTCGGCCTCCTCGCCTACTTCTGGGTCGCCGGGGACAAGGGCAGCGAGGTCACCTCGTGGAACATCGCCATCCCGCTCTTCCTCGTCGGCCTCGGCTTCGGCACCGTCGCGACCCCGCTGCCGCTGATCGTCACCTCCGAGGTCGGCCACAAGGACGCGGGCTCCGCGTCGGGCCTCGTCAACACCAACACCCAGCTGGGCTTCGCCATCGGCGGCGCCCTGGTCAGCGTGGTCTTCTTCGGGGGCCTGGTCGGGAACACCGGCACGGCCGTCGACGACCGGCTGCCCGAGCTGCGCAGCGAGCTCGTCGCCACCGCGGGGGTCACCCCCGGCGAGGCGGAGAGCGTCGCCACCGCCTTCCGCACCTGCGCCACCGACCGCGCCCGCGAGAAGGACGCCGCGATCGTCCCGGACAGCTGCACCGCCGCTCCGCTCACCAACCCCGAGG
The DNA here is from genome assembly GCF_042755185.1 of Streptomyces sp. NPDC059166. Classification (NCBI taxonomy): domain Bacteria; kingdom Bacillati; phylum Actinomycetota; class Actinomycetes; order Kitasatosporales; family Streptomycetaceae; genus Streptomyces; species Streptomyces sp. NPDC059166. The sequence continues at coordinate 10,374 of NZ_JBHZCI010000058.1, forward strand.
TGGCCGCGGTGCTGGACGGCTACCAGGAGGACGCCACCGGCACCTCCTTCGCCGCCAGCTTCCAGACCCTGCTGCTGGTGTTTGTCGGGATCACCGCCCTGGTCTTCCTCCTGCTGTTCGCCGTGCCGCGCAGGCTGCGCGAGGACGGCGGCGAGGAGGCGGGGGCCGAACCGGCCCAGGCGGCGTCCTGACGAAGGCGCCACCCCCGCCCCGCTGAACCGGGCGGCGGTCCGGACGGCCCCGAGCCGTCCGGACCGCCGCTTTCGCGTGCGCCCGCTCTCCGGGGCAACACTGGCCGCCCGGTCCACCTCCGCTCCAGCGGGCCTCCGTGCACCCGCCCGAACCTGGGGACCGCAGCCGACAGACGCCGGCCACCGCCACCGGGAACCCCCGGCCGGCCGGCCGACCAGACAGAGGGAGCGGCGATGGCTGAGCAGAGCTTCCAGCTCTACGACACGACCCTGCGTGACGGCACCCAGCAGGAAGGCATGGTGCTGACGGTCGAGGACAAGCTCGCCGTCGCCCGCCGGCTCGACGACCTCGGGGTCGGCTTCATCGAGGGCGGCTGGCCCGGCGCCGTACCCAAGGACACCGAGTTCTTCCGCCGGGCGCGTACCGAACTCCGCCTGGAGAACGCGGAGCTCGCCGCGTTCGGCGCCACCAGGCGGCCCGGTGTGTCCGCGTCCCTCGACCCGCAGGTGCGTGCCCTGCTGGAGGCCGGGACACCGGTGATCACCCTGGTCGCCAAGAGCCACACCGGCCATGTACGGCACGCCCTGCGCACCACCCTCGCCGAGAACCTGGCGATGATCGGCGGCACGGTACGCCACCTGGTGCACGCGGGCCGGCGGGTCTTCGTCGACGCCGAGCACTACTTCGACGGCTACCTCCTCAACCGCGAGTACGCCCTCGAAGTGGTCCGGGCGGCGGCCGAGGCCGGTGCGGAGACCGTCGTGCTGTGCGATACCAACGGCGGCTCCCTGCCCGACGAGGTACGCGCCGTCGTCGCCGAGACCATCGCGCTCACCGGCGTGCCGATCGGCATCCACTGCCACAACGACACCGGCTGCGCGGTCGCCAACACCATGGCCGCGATCGACGCCGGCGCCGTCCACGCCCAGGGCACCGCCCACGGCTACGGCGAACGCTGCGGCAACGCCGACCTGTTCACCGTGGCGGCCAACCTCGTACTCAAGCGCGGCCGCGAGGTCGTACCGCTGGAGAAGCTCCGGGGGCTGGCCGCGACCGGCCGGGCCGTCACCGAACTGACCCAGGTGCCCGGCAGCGCGGCCGCGCCCTACATCGGCGGTTCGGCCTTCACCCACAAGGCCGGCCTGCACGCTTCCGCGCTGCGGGTCGACCCCGACCTCTACCAGCACACCACACCGGAGTTCGTCGGCAACACCATGCGCACCCTGGTCTCCGACATGGGCGGGCGCTCCTCGATCGAGCTGAAGGCACGCGAACTCGGCTACGACCTCGAAGCCGGCTCCGACGAGGTGGCCAGAGCCGCGACCCGGGTGAAGGAACTGGAGAACGGCGGCTACAGCTTCGAGTCCGCCGACGCCTCCTTCGAGCTCCTGCTCCGCGAGCAGCTCGACGGGGGACGCGGCCCGAGGCCCTTCGAGGTCGAGTCCTGGTCCGTCGGTGTCTCCGGCAGCAGCGGGGGAGAGGTCCGCACCGAGGCCTCCGTACGGCTCGCCGTCCAGGGCCGCACCGTCACCGCGACCGGCATCGGCAACGGACCGGTCAACGCCCTGGACACCGCGCTGCACACCGCCCTCGACCCCTGCTTCCCGGCCCTCGCCCGGCTCGAACTCGTCGACTACCGGGTGCGGGTGCTGAGTGGGGAGACCGGCAGCGGGGCCGCGGCCCGGGTGCTCATCTCCTACCGCGACGGCGAACGCCACTGGGGGACGGTCGGTGTGGACGGCAACACCACCGCCGCCAGCTGGCAGGCGCTCCTCGACGCCGTCCACTACGTCCTGCTCGACGGTCCGCCCGGACGGGTCGCGGACGCCCCGCCCCTGGCCGCCGCCCCGGGCTGAGCCCGCCCACACCTTGGAGTGACGACAGTGCGTCTGCAAGACGTCTACATACGGGGGACCGCCACCTGCCTCCCCTCCCGCATCCCGGTCGCCGACGCCGTGGCCGCCGGTGACTGCCCGCCCCGCGTGGCCGCGGCCACCGGCATGGAGTCCGTGGCCTGCTCACCCCACCTGTCCGCCGCGGAGATGGCCGTGGCCGCCGCCAGGACCGCGCTGGAGCGGTCCGGTACCGACGGCGGGGACGTCGACCTGCTGCTGCACGCGGACACCTACCACCAGGGCCAGGACCTCTGGCCGGTCGGCTCGTACATCCAGCGCGAGGTCCTCGGCAACACCTGCCAGGCCGTCGAGATCCGGCAGATGTCCAACGGAGGGCTCGCCGCGATCGACCTGGCCACCGCCTACCTCTCGGCGGGCCACGGACACAGCGACGCCCTGCTCACCACCGCCGACCGTTTCTGCCCGCCCGGCATCGACCGCTGGAACACCGACCCCGGCACCCCGTACGCCGACGGAGCCACCGCCCTGGTCCTCTCCCGGCGCGGCGGCTACGCCCGCCTCGTCTCGCTCGCCCTGCACGCGGACCCGGAACTGGAGCCGCTGCACCGGGGACAGGATCCGTTCACCGCGGCACCGTTCGGGCACCGCATGCCCGTGGACTTCGACGCCGCCAAGCGGGACTTCGTCGGCCGCAACGGGATCTCCTACGCCATCACCCGCGCCCACGCCGGCCAGCAGACCGTCATCAAGCAGGCCCTGGCCGACGCCGGGTCCGAACTCGGCGACGCCGACTGGGTCGTCCTGCCGCACTTCGGCCGGCGCCGGCTGGACGCCATCTTCCACAAGCCCTTCGGGATCGACCCGGCCCGCACCACCTGGGAGTGGAACCGCACGGTCGGGCACCTCGGCGCGGGCGACCAGTTCGCCGGTCTCGACCACCTGACCGCCTCCGGTCTGGCACGACCGGGTGACCGGATCGTCCTGGTCAGTGTCGGGGCCGGATACAGCTGGGGCTGCGCCGTGATCGACGTGCTCGAACAGCCGCACTGGGCCGGCCCCTGACCCCACCACCACGGCCCGGCGGGGTTCACCGGCCGGGTCCACCGTTTCTCCAGTTTCGCTTGAGCCATTCATGTCAGCCTTGAGGTCCGCCTCGCCGCGGACTGTCCGAAGGGAAGGTTCCCCGTGGCACCGACCGCAACGTCCGAGACCGAAGCACTCCACGTCACCGAGCACTCCGTCACCGTGGCCGCGCCGCCCGCCGCGGTCTACGCCCTGGTGGCCGACGTCACCGGGTGGCCGCAGGTCTTCGGGCCGACCGTGCACGTGGAGGTGCTGGAGGAGGCCCCCGCGGAGGGCGGGGACCAACTGCTGCGCATCTGGGCCGTCGCCGGCGACAAGGTCCGCACCTGGACCTCCCGCCGCCTCCTGGACCCCGTCGCCCGCACGATCACCTTCCGGCAGGTCGTCACCGCGGCCCCCGTGGCCGCCATGGGCGGCGAATGGCGCATCACCGGACTCGAGGACGGCACCACCCGGGTCACCCTCCTCCACGACTACCGGGCCGTGGACGACGACCCCGCGGCCCAGGAGCTCATCGAGGCGGCCGTCGACGGCAACAGCCGGGCCGAACTCCTCGCCCTGAAGAACACCGCGGAGCTGGGCGACGCACGCGAGGAGCTCCACTTCACCTTCAGCGACTCCGAGACCGTCTTCGGCGCCGCCGGCGACGTCTACGCGTTCCTGGACCGCGCCGACCTCTGGCCCGAGCGGCTGCCGCACGTGGCCCGGCTCGACCTGACCGAGGACGAGCAGGGCATCCAGCACATGGACATGGACACCCGCAGCCCCGACGGGTCCACCCACAACACGACGTCGGTCCGGGTCTGCTTCGAGGACCGCGAGACCATCGTCTACAAGCAGTTGCGCGTGCCCGTCGCCATGGCCGGGCACACCGGACGCTGGGTGATCGAGTCGCTGGGCGACGGCACCGTCCGGGCCACCTCGTGGCACACCGTGACCCTCGACCCCGAGGGTGTACGCACCGCCCTGGGACCCGAGGCCACGCTCGCCGAGGCCCGGGCGCTGGTGCGCAGGTCCCTCGGGACCAACAGTTCGACCACCTTGCGCCATGCAAAGCAGTTCGCGGAGGAAGCGCGTGCACAGTCGTAGTCAGGACACCCCTCTCACGGTCGTCAACCGCTTCGAGGTGAAGGGCGACGCCGGACGGTTCGAGCGCCGGTTCCGGGACCACTCCCAGTACCTGCGCAGACGCGAGGACTTCGACTTCCTCGTGACCCTCCGGCTCGTCGAACGCCCGCAGGTGTACGTGCACCTGGGGCACTGGCGTACCACGAGAGGCTTCCTGGCCACCGTCCACGACGACACCTTCCAGGACCACGTCCGACAGCTCGGCCCGCTCGTCGACACCGAGGTCGACCAGGCGGTCAGCGTGGCGCGGGTACTGAGACGGGAGGCCGAGGTCGGTGAGGCGACCGTGCTGCTGACCCGTGCCCGGGTCTTCGGCGGCCACGGAGCCGTGGAGCGGTTCTTCGAGGAGTCCGCCGAACTCTTCGGCGGACTGGGCGGTTTCGGCGGAAGCGACCTGCTCCGATCCACCCTGCGGCCCGACGTCTACACGGGTCTGCAGTGGTGGCAGGACGCCAGGGACTGCGACCGCGCCCTGGCCGACAGCGGCCGCGCCGCACTCGTCCGGCGGATCCGGGAGGACGCGGACCTCGTCATGGAACGCTCGCGGCACGTCGCCTACGAACGCGTCGTCGTCTGACGCCACGTCCGGCCCGGACGCGCCGTCGTCCGACGACGGCACGACACCGCGGCGCGAACGCCCCGTCGCCGTACGGGCCGACGGCACCACAAGAGGCACCACCGGAGCCGAGGGCCGGAGCCCTCGGCTCCGGCACGTCCCGGACACGAGCCGCCTTCGAGCAGGTGCGCGCACCCTGTAGCCATGGCGAATCCGATGCGCATCACCGTGGTCCGCGGCCGGCCCGACGACGCCGAACTGGCGGCCGTCACCGCCGTACTGCTCGCCCTGGCCCGACGCTCCGGAGAACCGGACGAGGAGGCCAAGGCGGCCTATGCGGGGTGGACCGTCAAGCGCGCCGCACACCGGCCGGCGGCCACCTGGACCGCACCGTGACACGGACATTCGCCGCACATCCGGGGACGGGACAGGGGCGCCCGCGAGGCGCGTCCCTGCCCCGCCCGCAGCAGATCCAGCCGCGGGCCGTCATGGCGGGCACCCCCACGGCACGGGAGGGGGAGGCGTGAACGGTCACCAGACCTATACGGAGCACATCCAGGCCCAAGCGGCCGCCACACCGGACCGGGAGGCCCTCATCCTCCTCACCGACCGGGACGGCACCCTGAGCCCGAGGACCGTCACCTACGGCGAACTCGACCGCGCCGCCCGCTCCCTGGCCGCCTGCCTGCGCCGGCACGTCAGGCCGGGGGAGCGGGTGCTGCTCGCGCACCGCTCACGCGAGCGCTTCGTCACCGGGCTGATCGCCTGCCTGTACGCGGGAGCCGTCGCGGTCCCCGTGGCGCCGCCCGGCGGCCGCGGGCACCACGACGCCCGGATCGCCGGCATCGTCAAGGACTCGGCGGCCGCGTGCGTCCTCACCTCGGCCGCGGAGGCCGCGGAGGTCTCCCAGCTGCTGGCGCGCACCGGTCACGGCCAGGTCGTCTGCCTGCCGGCCGACGGTCCCGCCGCGACCGCCCACGCCCCGGCCGAGCCCTTCGAAGCCCTGCCGGACACCGTGGCCTACCTCCAGTACACCTCGGGCTCCACCCGGGAACCGCGAGGTGTGATCGTCACCCACCGCAGCCTGATCGCCAACCAGAGGGCCATCACCGAGGCCCTGGGCACCCGGCCCGGAAGCCGCATCGGCGGCTGGCTCCCCCTCCACCACGACATGGGGCTGGCGGGGCAGGTCCTGCACGCCCTGTGGCTCGGCGGAACCGCCGTACTCATGACCCCGGGCTCCTTCGTGAAGCGTCCGGCGAACTGGCTGGAGACCATCTCCCGCTACGGCCTCACCGCCAGCGGCGCCCCTGACTTCGCGTACGAACTCTGCGTCCGCCGGGTCAACGACTCGCAGCTCGCGGGGCTGGACCTGTCCCGCTGGGAGGTCGCCGTGAACGGCGGCGAGCCCGTCGGGCCCGAGACCCTGGGACGGTTCGCGGAGCGCTTCGCCCCGGCGGGACTGCGGCCCGGCGCGCTCGCCGCCTGCTACGGCCTCGCCGAGGCGACCCTCCTGGTGTCCGGCACCCCCGCCGCGCCGGCCGCCGCGACCCGCACCGTCGACGCCGCCGCCCTGGAGGCCGGGGTGCTCGCCGCCCCGGCCGGCCGGGCCAGGACGCTGGCACACTGCGGGCCTCCCGCCTCCGTGGAGCTGCGCGTCGTCGACCCCGTGACCCGCCGGGCGCTCCCGGACGGCAGGATCGGCGAGATCTGGGTACGCGGAGCCGCCGTGGGCCCGGGCTACTGGGCCCGCCCCGCCGAGACCGCCGCCGCGTTCGGCTGCCGGATCGAGGGGGAGGACGGGGGCTACCTCCGCACCGGCGACCTCGGGGCGCTCGGCGAAGGGGTTCTCCATGTCACCGGCCGGCTCAAGGACATGATCGTGATCGCCGGACGCAACCTCTACCCCCAGGACCTGGAACGCGCCGCCCAGCAGGTCAGCGGCCTGTTCGGGGCCGCCACCGCCTTCGCGGTCCCCGGCGGCCGGGAACGCGTCGTCGTGGTGCAGGAGCTCCGCGCCCGCAGCGAGTACGACATCGACCTGGCGGCCCTCGCGGCTGCCGTGATCAAACGCCTGGGCGAGGAGTTCGAGATCCGGACCTCCGCGGTCCTGCTCGTCCGCCCCGGCACCGTACGCCGCACCACCAGCGGCAAGGTGGAACGGGCCGCCATGCGCGAACTGTTCCTGCGGGGCGAACTGACCCCCCTGTACCAGCGGATCGAGCCCGAGATCGAGGAACTGCTCGCGGCGGGGAGGCGGCGATGAAGGCGGTACAGGAGAGGATCGACGCCCTGGAACGGGCCTTCGGCCCCCTGGACGACCCGGACAACCCGCTGGGAGCGGCCGGACTGCTCGCCGCCGACGCGGCCGGTGAGGTGCTGCCCGAGGCCGAGCGGGTGCTCGACGACTTCTACCTGAACGCCGAGTTCGTGCCCGCCGGACTCGGTGGCCGGCTGGAACGGATGGACGTGCTGGGCCGCGTCCTGCGCCCGGTGTTCCGGCGCGACGCGTCCCTCGGCTTCGGCTACGGACTCAACTGCTTCTTCGCCGCGGCCCCCGTGTGGAACGCCGGCGACCGGGCGCAGCGCGAGCACGTCGCCCGCTTGCTCCTGGAGGGGAAGCGCGTCGCGGTCGCCCGGCACGAGGTCGCCCACGGCAACGACTTCGTCCGCGACGAGTTCACCGCACGCCCGGTCCCCGGCGGGATGATCCTCGACGGCAGCAAGTCCGGGATCGCCAACTCCTCCCGCGCCACCGGCCTGGTCGTCTTCGCCCGCACCGAGGGCGCCGAGCGCGGGCGCAGCCACACGGTGCTGCTCCTCGACCGGGAGGAGCTGCCCGAGGGCCGGGTGGAGGACCTCGCCCGGCACACCACGACAGGCATGCGCAGCGCCCTCTTCGGCGGACTGCGGTTCGACGCCTGCCCGGTCCCGTCGTCCGCGGTCCTCGGCGGCGTCGGCGACGGCTACGAACTCTCCCTGCGGTCCTCGCTGCTCATCCGCGGGCTGATCCCGTCCATCGTGCTCGCCGGGGCGGACACCGCGCTGCGGACGGTGGCCCGGTTCGCCGCCCGCACCCGCGCCGACGGCCGGTCGTCGCTGGACGTCCAGCACGTCCGTGACGTGATCACCGGTGGCTTCCTGGACCTCCTGGTCATCGACTGCCTCGCCCTCGTCGCGACCAGGGCCCTGCACCTGCTGCCCCGCCAGATGAGCGCGTACGCCGCGGCCGCCGCCTATCTGGCGCCCAAGCTGGTCGCCGAGAGCATGGACGCCATGTCGTCGGTCCTGGGGGAGGAGACGTTCGCCCAGGACGGGGCGTACGGCATGTTCCAGAAGCAGCGGCGCGACCTGCCGGTGACCTCCCTCGGCCACGCGGGCAGCGCCGGGCGGCAGGTCAGCATCCTGCCGCAGCTGCCGTACTTCGCCCGGCACGCCTGGTTCGCCGACCCCGAGCCGCCGCCCGGGGTGTTCCGGCCGTACGACGCGCTGCCGCCGCTGGACATCTCGCAGCTGGAACTGCTCGGCGACGGGGACCCGCTCGCCGCGACCCTCGTCGCCTGCACCGACCTGCTGGAGTCGGCGGGCACGGAGGACGGCACCGCCACGGGCACCGGGGCGCTGCGGTTCCTGGCCAGGGCGCTCACCGGAGAGCTGGTCGAGCTGAAGAAGGCCTTCGAGAAGGTGCCCGACGGTGACCGGGAGGCCCTGTCGAGTCCGTACAGCTTCAGCCTCGCCGACCGCTACACACTCGTCCTCGCGGGAGCGGCGGTGCTCGGGGTGTGGCGTGAGCAGCGGAACGCCCCCGCCGGCCCGGCCGGCGCCTTCCTCGCGGCACCGGCATGGGCCACGGCGGTGCTGTACCGGCTCGTCGGACGGCTGGGACTGCCGCTGCCGGACCGCCCCGAGGCCTTCGAGCGGACCGTGCTGGACGAGGCCATGGCCAGGCTGCACAACCGCCGCAGCTACGACCTCTACAGCTCACCGCTCGCCTGACCCCCACCCCCCCCGGGCACCCCCCGCCCCAGAGCCAGACAGGGAGCAGAACCCATGCAGGACAAACCGCCGCGCACCGAGGACGACTTCGCGGTAGCGCACCGCGAGTGGCTCACCGAACGTGTCACCCACTACCTCGGCCGGGCGGTGGACGACACCGTGTCGCTCGCGGAGGAGGGGTTCGACTCGGTGGCGGGACTCAGCCTCTACGGCGACATCGAGGAGGAGTTCGGCCCGCTGATCGAACCCGAGGACATCTGGGCCTACCCCACGCTGCGCCAGCTCGCCGACCTGCTGGCGATGAGGGACCTCAACCGGGGCAGCAGCGCCGTGCGGGCCGCGTTCGTCTTCACCGGCCAGGGCTCGCAGCACCCGGGCATGACGTCCGGGCTGTACCTGAACTCCACCGGGTACCGCGCCTTCCTGGAGGAGGCGGACGCGGCGATCACGCAGTGGACCAAGCAGTCGGTCGTGAAGATGATCCTCTCCGACGACCCGGGGGTGCACCGCACCGCGATGACCCAGCCGGCCCTGTTCGCCGTGGAGTACGCGCTCGCCCGGACGCTGGAGGAGGCCGGGGTACGGCCGGTGGCCGTACTGGGCCACGGCATCGGGGAGTTCGCCGCCGCCACCGTCGCGGGGGCCCTGACCCTGCCCGACGCGGCGAAGCTGGTCTCGATGAGGGGCGCCTTCATGCAGTACCTGCCGCCCGGGGGCGGCATGCTGGCCACCTGCGTCACCCCGTACGAGGCCGCGGAACTGGTCGCCGGCGAACCCGATGTGGGGATCAGCGCCATCAACGCGGCCAAGGCGATCGTGCTCTCCGGCGACCGCACCGCGCTGGAGCGGATCGAGGCCCGGCTCGCCGAGCGGGGCATCCGCTGCCGCCACCTCGCCGTCTCGCACGCCTTCCACTCGCCGCTGATGGCACCGGTGGTCCCCAAGTTCGAGGCGATCGTCCGCAGGGTGCCCGGCGGTGCCCCCAAGCTGCCGTTCTACTCGACGGTGCACGGGCGGCTCACCACCGAGCCGCTGCTCGCCCCGTACTGGACCGAACAGATCACCGCGCCCGTCCGGTTCGCCGACGCCGCACGCAGTCTGCTGGCGCAGCAGACCCCGACGCACGTCGTCGAGATCGGCCCGCAGGCGGTCCTCACGCCGTATCTGCGGCGCATGGGGGGAGGCCCGCGCGGTCCGGTCTGCATTCCGGTGTGCCAGGGGCCCGCGAGCGACGCCGTGGACCTGGCCGGGGTGATCTCCGCCCTCGACGCCGGGCCGCTGGCGGCGTCCCTGTCCGGAGCCTGACGTGGGGGCGCGGACGGGACGCCTGCTCCCCGCCGAAGGACCGGACGGACCCTGGGAAGGACTCCACGAGGAGCTCTCCCGCACCGGCAGCGCGGTGCTGTACGCGACCATGCCCGCGTGGCGGCCGCGGTACGGCGACGAGGCGGAGCTGCGCCGCCGGCTCGGCCGGGACTGGCGCCGGTACGAGACCATCTCCCAGGCCCGCATCCGGGACCGGTTCGTCTCCTCCCGGCTGTTCCTGAGGGAGGCCGCCGCCGCGGCCCTGCGGACGGCGCCGGACCTCGTCGATCTGGCGTACCAGCCGGGAGGGCGCCCCTATGTGCGCGGCTGCGACCAGATCGACGTCAGCCTCAGCCACACCGAGGAGACGATGGTGGTCGGCATCACCCGCAGGGGCCGTATCGGGGTCGACGTGGAGCGCGCCGACCGCAGGCTCGCGCACACCGGTTCGGAGCGCCAGGCGGTGACCCCCTTCGAGAAGGAGCGGCTGGACGCCGGGGGCGAGGAGGCCCGCAACGCCACCCTGGTGCGGCTGTGGACGCTGAAGGAGGCGTACAGCAAGGCGCTCGGGCAGGGGATGCGCTTCCGCTTCACCGAGTTCGGCTTCGCCCTGGACGACGCGGGCACCCGGCTGGTCCGGCCGGACGGGACGCCGGTGCCGGGAGCGGAGTGGCAGTTCTTCACCTGCCCGGCGGGAGGCGGCTACGTCGTCAGCGTGGCGGTCTGCGACACCGGATTCGGTGACGTCTCGGACCTGTCGGTCGGTACCACCCTGGACGCCGGGATGCTGGACATGCTGATGGGGCCGCCGGGATCGGCCCGTACGGGGCGCCCGCCGTCACGGGAGCCAGCCGGCCTCCTCCGCGATGCGGATGGCATCGATCCGGTTGCGCGCGCCGAGCTTCCCGACGATCGCCGTCAGGTAGTTGCGGACCGTTCCCTTGGAGAGGTAGAGGCAGCCGGCGATCTCGGCGGCGTCCGCGCCGCGGGCGGCGAGCCGGAGCACCTCCAGCTCCCTGGGTGAGAGCGGGTTCTCGGGGGAGTCCCAGGCCGTCAGAGCGAGTTGGGGATCGACGACCCGCCGGCCGGTCGCCACGGACCGCACGGCCAGGGCGAGTTGGTCCGGTGGGGAGTCCTTGAGCAGGAAGCCGGTCACATGGGCGGACAGCGCGCGGCGCAAGGTGCCCGGCCGTCCGAGACTGGTGAGGATCAGCGTGCGGCAGCTGGGCAGTTGCTCATGGAGCTCGGCTGCCGCCGTGAGCCCGTCGGTGCCCGGCAGGTCGACGTCGATCACGGCGACATCGGGTTTGGACGCGAGCGCGGCCGGCACGATGACGTCGCCGCGGTCGACGGCGGCGACGACCCGCAGATCCGGCTCCAGCTGGAGCAGTGCCACGAGCGCGCCACGGATCATGTGGACGTCCTCGGCCAGGAGGATCCTCACCTCCAGCATCAGTTCCCCCCGTCAAGTGGTGTGGTCAGGCCACGGCGGTCGTTCTCTCCGCGTCCGCCGTGGCGAGGAGGAGCAGTTCGTCCTCCTGGTGGTTGTGCGGCTGGACCGGTGCCCACACCTCCAGATGGAAGCGCCCGTCGTCCCTGAGTCCCGCGTCGAGTCCCCCGCCGACGGCGTCGAACCTGGTGCGCAGGTTGTCGAGTCCGCTCCCGCCGGACCGCGCGGTGAACGCGTCGGGCTGCTCGTGCGGGTGGTCGTTGACCAGGTGGAGACGGACCGTTTCTGCCTCCGTGGCCGCCGTGATGGAGCAGTTGCGGACCCCGCTGTGCCGCAGGATGTTGGTCACCCCCTCGCGCAGTGCCGTGGCGAGCACCGTGTCCACCACCGGGTGCAGCCGGCCGCACTCCACGTGTACGTGTGCGCGGATGTCCGCGGCGGCGAGCACCGCCCCCGCGGCCTCCGCCTCCTCCTTCAGCGACATGTCCCGGTAGCCGCTGGACACCAGGCGTACGTCGGCGAGGGCCTGCCGGGCCACCTTCAGCACCGAGACCGTCTCCTCCTGGGCCCGGTCCGGCCGGCTGCTGATGAGCCGCTGGATCAGCTCGCCCTTGAGCGTGATCGCGGAGAGGCTGTAGCCGAGGAGGTCGTGGAGGTCCCTGGCGAACCTGAGCCGTTCCTGGGTCACGGCCATCCGGGCCAGTTCCTCCCGGGTGGCGTGGACCTCGTGCACCAGGTCCGTCAGCCGGGTCAGGCCGTAGATGACGAGCCCGGTGAGCACGCCGGCGATCGTGAAGTACAGCACCAGGTCGACCGTGGCCCCGGCCAGCACGTTGTACACCGGGATGAAGGCGATCAGGAGCCCGTAGCTCGGCCAGGCGTACCTGGCCGGGAGGGTCAGCAGCAGCGAGGCGGCCAGCGGCCCCTCCATGCTGCCCCAGTTGGTGCCGAACCAGACGAGCGGGGTGAAGGTGAGCACCGCCTGCGCGGTGAGGACCGCTGCTTTCCAGCCGTTCGGCCACCGCCGCGCCTGCGGTGACGAGACGGCCAGCTGCACCCCGAACACCGCCAGCACGAGCAGGACGCAGGCGACCAGCTGGCCGGTGGGAGGCTTCGTCCGTACGACGTTCAGCACGGTCATGGCGCTGTAGCACATGAGGGCCACGACGATGACCGCGCGGGCCAGGCGGGGTGCGGGCGCCTGGGACCGAGGTGAGAACGGAACGACGTTTCTCGTCGGCATCGCCGCCTCCTCGCCATGAAACCGACTGTGGCGGACGCATGTTATGTCCTCGCCTGCCCTTGGGCCAGCGGGCGCCGGAGGCGTCGGGATTCAGACGAACAGCGGTACGGGGTTCAATTCCTCGTATCGGACGGGCCTTTCGAGACGCCCGAGTTTCACAGGTGTGTCGAAGAGACGCCCCGGGGCGAATCGCGCCCAGAAGTGCCGCATCCCCGGAATGATCAACTTCACCACGGGAATCCCCACGTCGGGGCGGGTTTGGTCCAGAATCAGCATCTCCATCCCCTGGCTCCGTACAAGGGACTCGGCCCACTTCACATCGTCCCTCAGGTCATCTCGCGCGGTGAACTGCCATGCTTCCGGAGCCCGATTCGTTTCGGCCGAATCTGGCCTGAGGTATGGCTGATTGATGATGGTGGCATCGCGCCACCAGGCGGTCAGATGCCGGTCCGCGGAATTGACTCCGGGCACCTCGGGAGGGGGAAGCAGCTGGGCCATCTCGGTCACCGCCCGGCGGAGCGCGAGCCGGGGGTCGAAATGCGCGCCGAATCCGAAGGAGATGTCCTCGCGGGGGCCTTCGGTGCGCCGGGAGACCGCGGCCATCACGGGAATGCCGAAGTCCGAGGTGAGGTCGAGCACCCAGATCTCCCGGCCGATTCTCGCGTAGGCCTCGCGGGTGCGGGCCAGCCACGGTTCGTCGAAGGCGTCCAGGTCCACCGCCGGCTGCCGGGTCCGGTTGTACCACCACAGGGCCACCGCGTCCCGTTCCACCAGCTCCAGGAACGCCTGGACGACCGCGTCCTCCGGACTGCTGCCCGCGGCGTTCCCGTTGGAGTCGGCCCACGGGGCGGCCGGTATCCCGTCGGGCCCCGGGCCGAAGTACAGCATCGAGGTGGGCAGCAGCCTGCGGGTGCCCGAGGTGAGGGACCAGACCGGGGTCCAGTCCACCGGCGCGTCCGGGTCGAACCGCGGAGGGATCTGCTGGAAGCGGGACTGCCCGGCGTTCCAGCGCGCCCGGTCGCGGAACTGCCGGTCCGCGAACAGCTGGCAGTCGTTGGGGTGCAGCGCCTCGTCGCCGAGTCCGGAGAGCGTCTCCCGTACGGTCGGCTCATCGCCCTGACGGGTCCCGCAGTAACGTTCCAGCGCCTCGCACAGCGCGCCGACCTCCGCCTCCTGCGGGGTGGTCCCCTTACCGCCGCTCCGCCCCCGCAGTCCGCCCCGCAGTCCGGCCAGCGAACGGCTGTCACCCAGCGCCATGTTGCGGCCGGCGACGTAGCTGTTCAGGCCCTCGGGGGAGCCGGGAGCCGGACGCAGCCCCGAGACGATCCCGGTGACCGGGTCGGCCAGATGGCGGTAGCGGGCGAGCACCGTCTCCGCGCTGAGCGCCCGGTGGTTGCCCCCCACGGTGTGCGTCTTCGGGCTGGACCGCAGGACGAACGGGCCTCGCACCCTCGCGGCGACGAGACCGGGGTCCCCGCACACCCCGCACTGCGGGCGGCGGTCCACCCGGTGGCGCTCGATGTGCAGGGTGCGGGTGTCCAGCCGGCAGAGCGCGCGCTGGCCCTCGTACCGCATCCCGGCCACCCACTTCGAGGCCTCCAGCACCGCGGTGTGCAGGCCCAGCGCCCGTACGGGGGCGAAGGAGACCTCCGGGACCTGGACAGTCCCGGCCAGGCCGAGGGCGTGCAGCACCGGGGTCCGGGAGGTGCGGTGGGCCCTCAGCCGGTGCGCCAGGCACTCCCAGCACCCGGCCCCCTCGACCCCGAAGACCGGCCCCACCCAGGTCTCCGCGCCGCTCGGCTTGGCCGGCAGCCACGCCTTCCCGGCGGCCCGGTGCGCCGCGTCGACCTCGGCGAGCCGCGGGTCGAGGTAGTCGTCGACGAGTACGAGGGAGAGGGCGGCCTCCCCCCGGCCCGGCGGGCCGGGCTGCGTCAACCGCAGCCCGGCCGCCAGGCACTCCGCCCGCGCGGCGGCCGGATCGGCCCGCCCGAGGACGACGAGCTCCACCGGCTTCGTACGGAACGAGGCGCGGGCGCTGGGGCCGTCGACCCCGGCGAACTCCCAGTAGGCCTCGGCGGACGCGTCCACGGTGGGATCGTGGTAGCCGATCAGGTCCGCCCGTGCGAGCTCCGCGATCATCCCCGCCGCGGTGGCGGGAGGCAGCGTCGCCGACGCCTCCCGCAGCACGTCGGGCAGGGTCCTGGTCCCGTCCAGCAGAACCGCGAGCTCCTGAACCTCACGGCCCTGCAGGGCGGTCGTGCCCTGCTCCGACAGCAGATAGACGGCGTCCCCCTCGACCGCCTCCACCCGCAGATGCCTCTTGAACCCCACGGGCAGCTCGCTGCCCGACTCCCCCCGTCCGGTCATGCAAGCGCCGCCCCGGCCTCTTCCCCGGGCAGGGGCGCCATGCCGCTGTAGCACCCGTAGAGCGTGACCTCGTCCCCGTCCAGGCGGTCTATCACCAGGCCGTGGCCCGCCTCGCGGACGCCGGAGCCGCCCTGACCCGAGTAGACCGGCTCCGCGGCCGGCAGACCGAACTCGGCGAGCACCGACAGCGGGTCGCTCGTGTAGCGCTGCGCGAGCTCCGGCTCCAGGCCCGCCCGGGCGGTGAGCAGGGCCAGCCGGTGGTCGGAAGACAGTGCCTGTACGGCGGCCGGTGCCGGTGCGTCGTGCATGGTGATACTCATGGAGTTCCCCCTCAAGGGTCCGTGTCACGGCGGTTGGTGCTGTCGTTCCCCCAGCCGTTTGCCGGGTGCCAGGATTCTGCGGCCCGCCGAGTCGCACGGCACAGTGCGAGGCTCATCACCGGGGCATGACATTTTCATGTGCGCTCACATGACCACCTCACTGGGGCTTCACCACGGCGAGTGCCAGGCTCGACCAGGACTCCGCACCCGAGCCGGCCCGCAGCCCGGACCGGCCGTACAGCGCACGAAAGGGAGGGCGCCACCATGGAGATCAAAGTTCTGGGACCGCTGACGGCCCATGAGAACGGAGTGTCCGTCGTGCCCACGGCGGCCAAACCGCGCCAGATCCTGTCGCTGCTCGCCCTGCAGTCCGACCGTGTCGTCACGGTCGCGACGCTCATGGAGGAGATCTGGGGCGAGGACATCCCGCGCAGTGCGGCCACCACGCTGCAGACCTACATCCTCCAGCTCCGCCGGAAGATCTCGGCGGCCCTCGACGGGTCCCGCCGGCAGGCCAAGGACGTCCTGGTCACCCAGCACGGCGGCTATCTGCTCCAGGTCCAGCCGGGCCAGGTCGACGCCCACGAGTTCAGCCGGCTGGCGGCCTCCGGGCGCGCCGCGTACGACGCCGGCGACCACCACGCGGCCTCCGGACTCCTCGGCAGGGCCCTCGAGATGTGGCAGGGCTCCGCGCTCGTCGACGTCCGCGTCGGAACCGTGCTGGAACTCGAGGTGCTGCGTATGGAGGAGGACCGCATGGCGGCCCTGGAGCGCCGCATCGACGCCGACCTCATACTCGGCAGGCACACCGGGATCGTCCCGGAACTGAGGGTTCTGGTCGCCAAGCACCCCATGCACGAGAACTTCTGCGCCCAGCTGATGACCGCGTTGCACCGCTCCGGCGGAGCCAGCCGTGCGCTGGAGGCGTACCAGAGGCTGCGGATGACGCTCGTCGACGAGCTCGGCCTGGAGCCCTCGGCCCGGCTGCAGCGCCTCCACCAGGCCGTTCTCTCCGCCGACCCGGCCCTCGACCTCCCGGTCGCGGCCACCGGCTGAGCACGGCGGACCCGCAGGGGGCCGCCCTCCCGCAGGTCCTCCAGCACGACTCCAGCCGGCGTTCCTACGTTCGGTCAATGACGATCCTCGACGACCTGACGGTCACCCCCGCCGCCCCCGACCTGCGACGTGCCGCCGCCGAGTTGCGCCGGCTGAAGGAGGAGGTGAGCCGGGGACCCGATCCGGCGGCCACCCGCCGGCAGCACGAGAAGAACAAACTCACCGCGCACGAGCGGCTCGAACTGCTCTTCGACGAGGGCTCGTTCACCGAGATCGAGCCGCTGCGCAGGCACCGTGCCTCCGGATTCGGCCTGGAGAACCGCAAGCCCCACGGCGACGGTGTCGTGATCGGCTGGGGACTCGTCCACGGCCGCACGGTCTTCGCCTACGCCCACGACTTCCGGATCTTCGCGGGGGCCCTCGGCGAGGCGCACGCCGCGAAGGTGCACAAGGTGATGGACCTCGCCCAGGCCGCCGGTGCCCCGCTGGTCAGCCTGAACGACGG
Organism: Streptomyces sp. NPDC059166; assembly: GCF_042755185.1. NCBI lineage: Bacteria > Bacillati > Actinomycetota > Actinomycetes > Kitasatosporales > Streptomycetaceae > Streptomyces > Streptomyces sp. NPDC059166. Next base: position 27,431 of record NZ_JBHZCI010000058.1, read on the forward strand.
GGCCGGCGCCCGTATCCAGGAGGGTGTCACGGCCCTGGCGGGCTACGGCGGCATCTTCCGCCGCAACGTCGCCGCCTCGGGGGTCATCCCGCAGATCAGCGTGATGCTCGGCCCCTGCGCGGGCGGAGCCGCGTACTCACCGGCGCTCACCGACTACGTCTTCATGGTCCGCGAGACGGCGCAGATGTTCATCACCGGCCCCGACGTGGTGCAGGCCGTCACCGGTGAGCGGATCACCCACAACGGTCTGGGCGGCGCGGACGTCCACGCGAGCGTCTCCGGCGTCAGCCACTTCGCCTACGACGACGAGGAGACCTGCCTGGAGGACGTACGGTTCCTGATCGCGCTGCTGCCGTCCAACAACCGCGAGATGCCCCCCGCGGTGCCCTGTGACGACCCCGCCGACCGCAGGACCGACGCCCTGGCCGACCTGGTCCCCGCGGATCCGGGGCGCAGCTACGACGTCCGCGCGGTGATCGAGGAGATCGTGGACGACGGCGAGAGCTTCGAGGTCCACGAGGCCTGGGCGCCCAACATCGTGTGCGCGCTGGCCCGGCTCGACGGCCGGCCGGTCGGCATCGTCGCCAACCAGCCGGCCTCCCTCGCCGGGGTGCTGGACATCCACGCCAGCGAGAAGGCCGCCCGCTTCGTCTCGACGTGCGACTCCTTCAACATCCCCCTGGTCACCCTGATCGACGTACCCGGCTTCCTGCCCGGCGTCGACCAGGAGCACAACGGCATCATCCGGCACGGCGCCAAACTCCTGTACGCGTACTGCAACGCCACCGTCCCCAGGATCTCGCTGGTCCTGCGCAAGGCGTACGGCGGCGCCTACATCGTCATGGACTCCCGCTCCATCGGCGCCGACCTGGCCTTCGCCTGGCCCACCAACGAGATCGCGGTCATGGGCGCGGAGGGCGCGGCGAACGTCATCTTCCGGCGGGAGATCGCCGCCGCCGACGATCCCGAGGCGGTCCGGGCCCAGCGCATCGAGGAGTACCGGACCGAGCTGATGCACCCGTACTACGCGGCCGAGCGCGGGCTCGTGGACGACGTCATCGACCCGGGCGACACGCGGTCCACCCTCATTCGCTCGCTGGCCATGCTGCGGGCCAAGCACGCCGAGGTCCCGTCCCGTAAGCACGGGAACATCCCGACATAGCGGTGCGTTCCGGCAGGTCCACGAGCGCGCGAGTCCCGGTCGAGGGCACAGACGTTCCATGGCTGCATCGGAAAACGGCGGCCCGTTACGAGCGGGCTCCCGCCCGATTCGGCCGGCCGGGGCCGTTCCCACCCCGAACCGCCCCGGCCACCGTCGCTCCACCGCCCCGAACCGGCCTCACGGCCGGCGGCCCCACCTCAGCAGTCACGCTCACGCAGTCACACGCTCAGACGTTCACATGGACGAAGGGATCGACAGTGACCCCCACAGTGCCGACCGGCAGGTGCGCGAAGGCGCGTCCGGCCCCGTCGAAGGTCAGGTAGACCATGCGCAGAGTCGCCATCACCGGCCTGGGCGTCGTCGCCCCTGGAGGGGTCGGTGTCAAGGAGTACTGGGACCTGCTGACCGCGGGTCGCACCGCCACCCGGAGGATCAGCTTCTACGACCCTTCGCCGTTCCGTTCGCAGGTCGCCGCCGAATGCGACTTCGACGCACTGGCCGCCGGCCTCTCCCACCAGGAGATACGCCGCCTCGACCGTGCCTCCCAGTTCGCCGTCGTCTCCACCCGGGAGGCCATCGCCGACAGCGGCATCGACCTCTCCGCCGTGGACCCCGGCCGGGTCGGGACCGCGGTGGGCAGCGCGGTCGGCTGCACCACGAGCCTGGAGCGCGAGTACGCCGTCGTCAGCGACGGCGGCCGCAAGTGGAACGTGGACCACGAGTACGCCGTACCCGAGCTGTACCGGCACTTCGTGCCCAGCTCCATAGCCGCCGAGGTCGGCCTGGCGGCAGGCGCGGAAGGCCCCGCGGCGGTCGTCTCCACCGGATGCACCTCCGGGCTCGACTCCCTGGGCCACGCGGTGGAACTCATCCGCGAGGGCACCACCGACATCATGATCGCCGGCGCCACCGAGGCCCCGATCTCCCCGATCACCTCGGCCTGCTTCGACGCGATCCACGCCACCACCCCGCGCAACGACACCCCGGAGAGCGCCTGCCGGCCCTTCGACCGGACCCGCAGCGGCCTGGTCCTCGGCGAGGGCTCGGCGATCCTGGTCCTGGAGGAGCTGGAGAGCGCACGGGCGCGCGGCGCCCACATCTACGCCGAGATCGCGGGCTTCGCCTCCCGCTGCAACGCGTACCACATGACCGGCCTCAAGCCCGACGGCCTGGAGATGGCCGAGGCCATCGACGTGGCGCTCGCCGAGGCACGGCTCGCGCCGGACACCGTCGACTACATCAACGCCCACGGCTCCGGCACCAAGATGAACGACCGTCACGAGACGGGCGCGTTCAAGCGCAGCCTGGGCGAGCACGCCTACCGCACCCCGGTCAGCTCCATCAAGTCGATGATCGGTCACTCCCTGGGCGCCATCGGCTCCCTGGAGATCGCGGCCTGCGCGCTGGCCATGGAACACGGCGTGCTGCCCCCGACCGCCAACCTCCACGAGCCCGACCCGGAGCTCGACCTCGACTACATCCCGCTGACCGCCCGCGAGAAGAAGACCGACGTGGTCCTCAGCGTGGGCAGCGGTTTCGGCGGATTCCAGAGCGCCATGGTGCTGGCCCGCCCGGAGAGGAGCACCTCATGACCACCGCAGTGGTGACCGGCCTGGGCATCACCGCCCCCAACGGCCTGGGGACCGAGGAGTACTGGAAGGCCACCCTGGCGGGGGAGTCCGGTCTCGGGCCCGTCACCCGCTTCGACGCCACCCAGTACCCCTCCCGTATCGCCGGGGAGGTCACCGGCTACGTCGCCGAGGACCACATCCCGAGCCGGCTGATGCCGCAGACCGACCACATGACGCGCCTCGCGCTGACCGCGGCCGACTGGGCACTCGCCGACGCCGGCATCGACACCTCGGAGATGCCCGAGTACGGCATCGGCGTGGTGACCGCCGCGTCCGGCGGCGCCGTCGAGTTCGGCCAGCGCGAGCTGCAGAACCTCTGGAGCAAGGGCAAGGAGTACGTCAGCGCGTACCAGTCCTTCGCCTGGTTCTACGCCGTCAACACCGGCCAGATCTCCATCCGGCACAAGCTCCGCGGGCCCAGCGGCGTGCTCCTCACCGAGCAGGCCGGCGGCATCGACTCGCTGGGCCACGCCCGCCGCCACATCCGCAAGGGCTTCCCGGCCGTCATCTCCGGCGGCGTCGACGCGGCCGTGTGCCCCTGGGGCTGGGTCCCGCAGATCGCCTCCGGCCTCATGAGCACCGTCGACGACCCGGCCCGCGCCTACCTGCCCTTCTCCGAGCAGGCCGCCGGATACGTACCCGGCGAGGGCGGCGCCATCCTCCTCGTCGAGGACGCCGAGTCCGCCCGCGGCCGGGGCGCCACCACCGTCTACGGCGAGATCGCCGGCTACGCGGCCACCCTCGACCCCGCACCCGGCAGCGGCCGGCCGCCCGGTCTGCGCCGCGCAGCCGAGAACGCGCTCGCCGACGCGGGGATCCCCGCGGGCGACATCGACGTCGTCTTCGCGGACGCCTCCGGGGTGCCCGAACTCGACCGTGCGGAGGCCCAGGCCCTCACGGAGCTCTTCGGCGCACACGGTGTCCCCGTCACCGCTCCCAAGACCATGACCGGCCGGCTCCTCGCGGGCGGCGCCGCCCTCGACGTGGCCACCGCGCTGCTCGCACTGCGCGACGGCGTCATCCCGCCCACGGCCAACGTGCCGTCGGCCGCACCCGGTCACACGATCGACCTGGTCACCGAGGCCCGTGAGAAGCAGCTGCGCAACGCGCTCGTCCTCGCCAGGGGCCACGGAGGCTTCAACGCGGCCCTGGTCGTACGCCGAGCCCGCTGACACCGCGCCCGCCGGGCGTCCTCCGCGGACGCCCGGCAGGCGGCACCGGGCGGCCGGCCGCTCCACCGGGGCTACAAGCCCCCACGAGCCCGGGAGGGTCCACTGGCCCTGCGGCGACCCCGCGAGTGCCACCGGCCCCACCGCCCCGACCGGCCCCACACGGTTGCACCGGCCCCACACCGGTCGCACGACGAGCCCCACCGGATCGACCAGTCCCACCGGACCCACCTGCCCCACCAGTCGCACGGCAGCCCACGCCCCACCAGTACCGGCGACACCATCCATGCGCCCAACCGAGAGGACGGCACCGACCATGAGCACCACGACCGCCACAGTGACCCTGGCCGACCTGACCCGCATGCTGCGCGAGAGCGCCGGCGAGGAGGAGGGCATCGACCTCGACGGTGACGTCATCGACACCCCCTTCATGGAGCTCGGCTACGACTCCCTCGCCCTGCTCCAGGTCATCGGCCAGATCCAGCGCGAGTACGGCATCGAGATCCCGGACGACGCCGTCGTCGACGCCGAGACCCCGGGCGCTCTCCTCGCCCTCATCAACGCCGGTGCGGCCACCGCGGCCTGAGCCGGTCCCCACGGCCGCCCCGCCTCCTATCCCCCCCCGGGGCGGGGCGGCCGTGACACCTCGGGCGCGACCCGGACCGCGCGACCCTTCGAAGGCGGCCGCACGACGCGCACCCGGAGGGCGCCACCCGCTCCGGCCCGTGCTCCGACCGCGCGAACCCGAACCCGGGCCGCACGACGCGGGCCCCGCACCCGCAGCACCCCGTACCTCGTACATCTCCGTGCGCCTCAGGGCCGAGGCCGGTCACCGCCGGCGGGCAGCAGCACACGCCCCGCTCCCGCCCACCGTCCCGACCCGGGGCCGATGAACGTCCCGGCATCGCACCGACCGGGCCTGAGCCGGGCCCACGAGGAGGAACCATGTCGATCACTTCACAGAGTGCGGTGGTCCGCCGGCTGATCGTCAGCCCCGGCTCCGCCCCCAGGAACCCCAGCCGGATCACCGCGTCCGCGGCCGGAGTCTCCGCGGTGCTGCGAGCCTTCGGCCGCGCCCCCGACGACCTCCCCGCCCGTACCGTCGTCCTCGTCGGCGCCGCCGCGGTCGACGCCGGCCTCCGCCCCGAGCACGAGGGCTTCACCGTGGGCACCGAGCCGACCCCCGCCCGCGCCCTGCACAGGGCCCACCGGGAGCTCCACGACGGGACGGCCGACCTCGCCCTGGTCGCCGGATTCGGCGAACCCGACCCCCAGACCATCACCGTCTACGCCGTCAAGCGGGCCGCCGAGGCGGTCGCGGAGGGCGACGCCGTCCTCGGCGTGCTCGACGTCACCACCGTCGACGAGGACACCACCCCACCGCTGCGCCCGTTGCCCCAGCCCCCCCGGGCCACCGACCCCGACCGTCACAGGCTCGTCCTCTGGTCGGGCCGGAACGCCGAGGACGAGCAGCGCGTGCGCGGTGAACTCCTGCCGATGCTCGACGGCCTGCACCGGGAGATCTACCCCGCCCTGCCGACAGCGGTGCCCTGCGGCACCGCTCCCGGCCCGGTACGCGGAGCGGCGGTCGCGGTATCCGCCCTCGCAGCCCGCGCGGTGCACCAGGCCCGCACCAGCGACGCCTCGCGTCCGAGGCCCGTCGTCCTGCTCTTCCCCGGCCAGGGCTCCCAGCACGCCCGGATGGCAGCCGGCCTCTACCGGACCGAACCCGTCTTCACGGCGGCGGTCGACGCGGCCCTCTCCCACATGGGCGAGGAGGGAGGCCGGATCCGCTCCGACTGGCTCGACCCCGCCCGCGCCACCATCGGAATCGACGACGTACGCCGGGCACAGCCCCTGCTGTTCGCGATCGACTACGCGCTCGGTCGGCTCGTGCTCAGCTGGGGCGTCCGCCCGGCGGCCTTCCTCGGCCACAGCGCCGGGGAGCTCGTCGCCGCCACGTTCGCCGGAGTCGTGTCCCTGCGCGACGCGGCCCGGATGGTGCTTGCCAGGGTCCGGGAGGCGGTGAGGATTCCGGAAGGCGGCATGCTCGCGGTCGCCGCGAGCGAGGAGCAGCTGCTCCCGTATCTGACCGGAGACGTCGGCATCGCGGCGGTGAACGCCAACCAGCAGGTGATGCTGGCCGGTTCGAAGGAACCGCTCACCGAGGTCGCCGCCCGGCTCAAGGCGGACGGCCACACCGTGGTCACGGTGCCGGCGACGAGCCCCTTCCACTCCCCGGCCATGGCGCCCGCCTCCGACGCGGTGGAGATCGCCTACCGGGACATCCCGCTGCGTGAGCCGAAACTGCCGTTCTACTCCGGCTACACCGGGACGATCATGAGCCCCGGACAGGCGTGCAGCCCGCGCTTCTGGGCGCGCCAGATCACCGACACTGTCTACTTCCGGGACGCCCTGGACGAGCTCCTTGCCGCCGACGACGTCCTCCTCGTCGAGGCGGGCCCCCGGCAGACCCTCACCGCCTTCGCCCGCCGGCACCGCTCGCTCCGCCTCGGCGCCGGCGCGGTGGCCCCGCTCCTCCCGGCCCGCCCCGGCACCCCGGAGGCCGACCGCCAGTCCGTGCTCACCGCGGCCGCCCGCATCTGGACCGAGGGCCACGACCTGGACCTCAACGCGGTGGCCAGGCTGTGGACCTGGGGCGAGCGGCCCGTCGCGGGCACCGAGGGCGTCCGGGAACGCGCGAGGGCGGAGGCGCAGCCCGCATGAAGCACGTCATCACCTACGCCACGAGAGCCCTGCGCGAGGTCTACCACTCGCTGACCGCGGTGGGCTGGGTCTGGCTGGGCCTCCCCACGATGGGGCCTCCGATCCCGATGGCCCCTGCCCGCCTGGACGAACCACCGGCGGGCCATCCGGAACGCCTCTGCGCCGACGTCCCACTGACCAGCACGGAACTGGCCCTGCAGCGACAGCTCGTGCAATCGATCGGGGAGAGACAGTGAAGGAAGTCCGTCGTCTGGATCGTGTGATCATCCGTTTCGCGGGTGATTCGGGTGATGGCATGCAGTTGACGGGTGACCGGTTCACGTCGGAGA
>NZ_JBHZCI010000059.1:0-32699 GCF_042755185.1 Streptomyces sp. NPDC059166
GGGGGGGGGCCCCCCTCGCTCCGGCGGGCGGCGCGGGCTGCGGGCGGCGGGGGGCGGGCGGGGGCGGGGGGCGGGCCCGGGGGGGGGGGGGGCCCCCCCCCCGGCGGGCGCGAGGCGGTTCTCAGCGGATCGGCATCCCCGACAGGGTGCGGGCGATGACCAGGCGCTGGATCTCGCTCGTGCCCTCGAAGATGGTGTAGATCGCGGCGTCCCGGTGCATGCGCTCGACGGGGTACTCACGCGTGAAGCCGTTGCCGCCGAGGATCTGCACGGCCTGCGCCGTGACCGCCTTCGCCGTCTCACTCGCGTACAGCTTGGACATCGAGCCCTCGGCCGCGGTGAAGGGCTTGCCCGCGCTCGCCATCCAGGAGGCGCGCCAGACGAGCAGCCGGGCGGCGTCGATGCGCGTGCGCATGTCGGCCAGCTGGAAGGCGATGCCCTGGTTGTCGATGATGGGGCGGCCGAACTGGGTCCGGGTCTTCGCGTAGTCCAGCGCCACCTCGTAGGCGGCGCGGGCGGTGCCCACCGCCATGGCCCCGACGGCGGGCCTGGACGCCTCGAAGGTCGCCATCGCGGCGTTCTTGACGCGCTCACCGCCGGACCTGGCGCGCTCCCTGGCGCGGGCGAGGCGCTCGTCGAGCTTGTCCTTGCCTCCGAGCAGGCAGTGGCCGGGGACGCGTACGTCCTCCAGCACGACCTCGGCGGTGTGCGAGGCACGGATGCCGTGCTTCTTGAACTTCTGCCCCTGCGAGAGCCCGGGGGTGGCCGGCGGGACGATGAACGAGGCGTGGCCCTTGGAGCCCAGCTCCGGGTCGACCACGGCGACGACGACGTGGACGTTGGCGATGCCGCCGTTCGTCGCCCAGGTCTTGGTGCCGTTGAGCACCCATTCGTCCTTGGCCTCGTCGTACACCGCGCGGGTCCGCATGGAGGCCACGTCCGAACCGGCGTCCGGCTCGGAGGAGCAGAAGGCGGCGACCTTCACGTCGTCGGCGTCCCCGTACATCTGGGGGATCCAGGTGCCGATCTGCTCCTCGGTGCCGTTGGCGAGGACGCCGACCGCCGCGAGGCCCGTACCGACGATCGACAGGGCGATGCCGGCGTCACCCCAGAACAGTTCCTCCATGGCCATGGGGATGCCCAGCCCCGTAGGGTCGAAGAACTGCTGGGCGTAGAAGTCGAGCGAGTAGATGCCCACCTTGGCCGCCTCCTGGATGACGGGCCAGGGCGTCTCCTCACGCTCGTCCCACTCCGAAGCGGCCGGCCGGATCACCTCGGCGGCGAATCCGTGCAGCCAGTCACGGACCTGCTTCTGGTCGTCGTTGAGCTCGAGCGTGAACTCGGCCATGGTTCCCCTCCATGCACTTCCGGATCAAACCGTTACTAGCGGTAACCGCAGTCTGTTACCGCCAAGTAGCTTCTGTCAACCGACCGGCGACGGATCCGCGCGAGCCTGAGCAGGGTGTTACGTTGCCCGGGCGTGACGAGATCGCAGGACAGCCGGGTGGGGCGGGAGAGACGACATGGAGACCACACGAGGGGCGGAGCGGCAGCGGACAGCGGCCGAGCGCCGTCGCCGGGAGCTGCTGGAAGCCGCGGACCGGGTGGTGCTCAGGGACGGCCCCAAGGCGTCGATGAACGCCATCGCCGCCGAGGCCGGTATCACCAAGCCCATCCTCTACCGGCACTTCGGCGACAAGGGCGGTCTCTACCGCGCTCTCGCCAAGCGTCACACCGACGCCCTGCTGAGCGCGCTCAGAGCCGCGCTCGACGCGCCCTCTGAGAGACGTGAGCGCGTCGAGTCGACCCTCGACACCTATCTCGCGGCCATCGAGGCGCGACCGCAGGTCTACCGCTTCCTGATGCACCCGTCCGACGACGCGGCCCCGCTGCCCGAGCAGGGGTTCGACGTGGGCCGGCACTCCGCACCTCTGCTGCGGCGCCTGGGCGAGGAGCTCGGCAAGGTGATCGCGGAGCGGGTCGACCTCGGGCCCGACAGCGAGCAGATGGCCCGCATCTGGGGGCACGGCATCGTCGGAATGATGCACGCGGCGGGTGACTGGTGGCTGGGCGACCGGCCGTGCTCCCGCGAACAGCTGGTCCGCAGCCTCGCCGACCTCCTGTGGGGCAGGCTCGCGGACGCGGGCGACCTCCCCGGGGGCCGCGGCTTCTGACCCGCGGGCCCCTCACCCCGTGCCGGGAGCGGATCAGCCCCCGGCTTCCGTACGGGCCCAGGGTGCGCGCCGGGCCGCCCGCAACGCCCTCGTACGGCGCAGGCCCGTCAGCCGGTCGGTGTAGACCGTGCCGTCGAGGTGATCGCACTCGTGCTGCAGGCACCGGGCGAACCAGCCCGTCCCGGTGACCCGCACCGGGTCGCCGTCCACCGTCCGCCCCTCGACCACCGCACGGTCGAAGCGGGGCGTGCCCGATTCGAGCCCCGGGAGCGAAAGGCAGCCCTCCGGTCCGCGTACGGTGACGCCGTCGGCCTCGACCAGCACGGGATTGACGATGTGCCCCAGGTGCCGGACCTCGTCATCGTCCGGGCAGTCGTAGACGAACACCCTCAGCGGGAAGCCGATCTGGTTGGCGGCGAGCCCCACACCGTTCGCCGCGTACATGGTGGCGAACATGTCCTCCACCAGCACCGCGAGGGACGGGCCGAAGTCGGTGACCTCCGCGCACGGGGAGTGGAGCACGGGGGCGCCGAACAGGCTCATGGCCCGAACGCGTCCGGAACTGCCGGGGATCGGGCGGTTTCGCATGGGGAGAAGCGTACGTTCCACGTGACCTCCACGTTCCCCGTGGTGCCGAGGTGCGGGCAGCGGGCCGGACATCGATAGGCTGGGTGCGGACTTACGCAAGGAGGATCTAGGACGATGGCAGGCAACACGGAGCCGTTGTCGCCGCGGGCCAAGCTCGCCGTGACGGCGGGCAAGGCCGCGGCGGCGGTGTCGCGCGCCGCGGGGCGCGGCAGCGGATCGGTGATCGGCGGCCGGGTGGCGCTCAAGCTCGACCCCGACCTGCTCGGGCGGCTGGCGCAGCACCTGGACGTGATCCTCGTGTCCGCGACGAACGGCAAGACGACCACCACCCGGCTGATCGCGGAGGCGCTCAGGGCCGCGGGGCCCGTCGTGTCGAACGCTCTCGGCGCCAACATGCCCGCGGGGATCACCTCCGCCCTGGCGGGGGGCTCGGACGCGCGGTACGGCGTGATCGAGGTCGACGAGAAGTACCTCGCCGGTGTGGCGCGCGACACGACGCCCAAGGTGATCGCGCTGCTCAACCTCTCCCGCGACCAGCTGGACCGTGCGGCGGAGACCCGGATGCTGGCGGAGAAGTGGCGTGAGGGCCTGTCGGGGTCCAAGGCCGTGATCGTGGCGAACGCCGACGACCCGCTGATCGTCTGGGCCGCCTCGTCCTCCCCCAACGTGGTGTGGGTGGCGGCCGGTCAGGCGTGGAAGGACGACGCCTGGTCCTGCCCCTCGTGCGGCGGTGTGATGCAGCGTCCCGGCGACGACTGGTTCTGCGGCGAGTGCGGCTTCCGCCGACCCGCCCCGAGCTGGGCGCTCAACGGCGACTACGTCCTGGACCCGCACGGGTCCGCGTGGCCGATCCACCTGCAGCTGCCGGGCCGGGCCAACAAGGCCAACGCCACGAGTTCGGCGGCCGTGGCCGCCGTCTTCGGCGTGCCGCCCCAGGTCGCGCTGGAGCGCATGTACCAGGTGCAGGCGGTCGCCGGCCGCTACGACGTGGTGAGTTTCCTGAGCCGGGAGCTCAGGCTCCTGCTGGCGAAGAACCCCGCCGGCTGGCTGGAGACGTTCTCGCTGATCGACCCACCGCCCACGCCGGTGATCCTCTCGGTGAACGCCCGGGGCGCCGACGGCACGGACACGTCGTGGCTCTGGGACGTCGACTACACCCAGCTGCACGGCCACCCGATCTTCGTGCTCGGCGACCGCAAGCTGGACCTGGCGGTCCGGCTGGAGGTCGCGGGTCTCGACTTCCGTGTGTGCGAGACCCTGGACGAGGCCGTCCAGATGTCGCCGCCCGGCCGTATCGAGGTCATCGCGAACTACACCGCCTTCCAGGATCTGCGCCGTCGTGTCGGCAACTGACCCCCGCGCGGGCAACCCCCGGAGAGGACGAAGCATGAGCAACAACAGCCTGCGGCTGGTGTGGGTCTACCCGGACCTCCTCAGCACCTACGGCGACCAGGGCAACGCCCTCGTGGTGGAGCGCCGGGCGCGCCAGCGCGGTTTGGACGTGTCGCGCGTCGACGTGCGCAGCGACCAGCCGATCCCGACGTCGGGCGACATCTACCTGGTGGGCGGCGGCGAGGACCGGCCCCAGCGGCTCGCCTCGGAGCGGCTGCGCCGCGACGGAGGGCTGAACAGGGCGGCGGCGAACGGGGCGATCATCTTCTCCGTCTGCGCCGGCTACCAGATCCTCGGCCACGAGTTCATCAACGACCTCGGCGAGCGCGAGCCCGGGCTCGGACTGCTCGACGTGATCTCGACCCGCGGCGAGGGTGACCGGTGCGTCGGCGACGTGCTGGGGGACATCGACCCGAACCTCGGGCTGCCTCCGCTGACCGGGTTCGAGAACCACCAGGGCATCACCCATCTCGGCCCGACGGCACGCCCGTTCGCCCGGGTGCGGTTCGGCCGGGGCAACGGCACGGGGGACGGCACGGAAGGCGCGTACAACGACACCGTCTTCGGTACGTACATGCACGGCCCGGTCCTGGCGCGCAACCCGCAGATCGCGGACCTGCTGCTCAAGCTGGCGCTGGACGTGAACGCGCTGCCGCCGAGCGACGACCGGTGGTACGAGGCGCTCCGCGCCGAGCGCATCGCCGCGGCGACGCAGCCCGCCTGACGCGACACGTGAGGACCGGCCCCCGCGGGGGCCGGTCCTCACGTGTGTGCGGCCGGTGTACACCCGGTGGACGTCCAGCAGTCGGACAGCGGGTTCGGTCCGGCCACCCCGCGCCGGTAGGGTGGCGGGGATCCAACCGGACGACGTGGTCCGGCGTCGGCCCACGTTGCAAAGGTTTCCCGGGCAATGCGAATTGGTGTGCTCACCTCCGGCGGCGACTGCCCCGGCCTCAATGCCGTCATCCGGTCCGTCGTCCACCGCGCGGTGGTCGACCACGGCGACGAGGTCATCGGCTTCCACGACGGGTGGAAGGGCCTCCTCGAGTGCGACTACCGCAAGCTCGACCTGGACGCGGTCGGCGGCATCCTGGCGCGCGGCGGCACCATCCTCGGGTCCTCCCGCGTCCAGCCCGCGCATCTGCGTGACGGCGTGGAGCGCGCCAGGGGCCATGTCGCCGAGCTCGGGCTGGACGCGATCATCCCGATCGGCGGCGAAGGCACCCTCAAGGCCGCGAACCTGCTCTCGGACGCGGGTCTGCCCATCGTGGGTGTGCCCAAGACCATCGACAACGACATCGCGTCCACCGACGTGACCTTCGGCTTCGACACGGCCGTGGGGGTCGCGACCGAGGCGCTCGACCGGCTGAAGACGACCGCGGAGTCCCACCAGCGGGTGCTGATCGTCGAGGTCATGGGCCGGCACACCGGCTGGATCGCCCTGCACTCCGGCATGGCCGCGGGCGCGCACGCCATCGTCGTGCCCGAGCGCCCCTTCGACATCGACGAGCTGACGGACGTGGTCGGCCGCCGCTTCTCGGACGGCAAGAAGTTCGCGATCGTCGTCGTCGCCGAGGGCGCCAAGCCCCGCGAGGGCTCCATGGAGTTCGCCCAGGGCACGAAGGACATCTACGGCCACGAGCGCTTCGCCGGGGTGGCGACCCAGCTCTCCGGCGAGCTGGAGCAGCGCCTCGGCAAGGAGGCCCGCCCCGTGATCCTCGGGCATGTGCAGCGCGGCGGCACCCCGACCGCGTACGACCGCGTCCTGGCCACCCGTTTCGGGTGGCACGCGGTGGAGGCCGCCCACCGCGGTGAGTTCGGGATGATGACGGCGCTGCGGGGGACGGACATCACGATGGTCCCGCTGGCGGCCGCCGTGGAGACCCTGAAGACGGTCCCCGCCGAGCGCTACGCCGAGGCACAGGTCGTTCTCTGAGCGCCACGACGCCCCGTGAACCGCCCCCGGCCGCACCCGCGGCCGGGGGCGGTTCTAGTCTGGACCGGACAACCGGCACGAATCGGGGGATGCCCCCGGCGGGAGTGGACAGATGGATCACAGCGGGCACGGCATGGACATGGACCTGCCGCCGTTCACGCTGGGACGTGGGCTCGAGTTCTCCGCGGACCCGTTCTTCCTGATCGGCTGCGTGGTGGCACTCGCCCTGTACGGCTACGGGGTCCTGCGGCTGCGCGGGCGCGGCGACGCGTGGCCGGTGAACCGGACGGTGCTCTTCGTCGTCGGCGTGCTGTCCATCGCCCTGGTGATGTGCACGGGCCTCAATGACTACGGCATGGTCATGTTCAGCGTGCACATGGTGCAGCACATGGTGATCAGCATGGTGTCGCCGATCCTGCTGCTGCTGGGTGCCCCGGTGACGCTGGCACTGCGTGCCCTGCCGGTAGCGGGCCGGGGACGGACGGGCCCTCGTGAGCTGCTGCTCAAGCTGCTGCACAGCCGCTACATGAAGATCGTCACGCATCCGGCCTTCACCATCCCGCTCTTCATCGCGAGCCTGTACGGGCTGTACTTCACCCCGCTGTTCGACTTCCTGATGCAGTCGAAGACCGGTCACATCGCGATGATGGTGCACTTCCTGGCGGTCGGCCTGGTGTTCTTCTGGCCGATCATGGGAGTGGATCCCGGCCCTCACCGGCCCGGCTACGTGATGCGGATGCTGGAGCTGTTCGCCGGTATGCCCTTCCACGCGTTCTTCGGGATCGCGCTGATGATGGCCACCCAGCCGATGGTGAAGGCATACGAGAATCCGCCCGCGTCGCTCGGTATCGACGCGCTGGGCGATCAGTCGGCCGCGGGCGGGATCGCCTGGGCGTTCAGCGAGATCCCCTCCGTGCTCGTGCTGATCGCGCTCGTCTTCCAGTGGTACCGCTCCGAACAGCGGACGGCCAAGCGTTCCGACCGGGCGGCCGACCGGGACGGGGACCAGGAGCTGAAGGCGTACAACGCCTATCTCGCCTCGCTGCAGGCCCGCGGGCAGTAGCGGTGTAGCGATGAGACCCCCCGAGGGGGGACCATGTCCTCAACGGCCGTGCGGCCGGGTGAGGAGCGTGTGCTCATGCCTGGAACCACGAAGACCATGGGAGTGCTCACGATCGGCGCGCTGGTCGCGGTGACGGCGTACACGGTGGCGCTGGGGAGCAACGGCTGGCTCTGGTTCGGCTGGGTGGTGCTGGGACTGGCCACCCTGGGCATGCTCGCCACCCGCGACACCTGAGGCGGAACGGCCCGTCCGGTGCCCCGGCGTGCCCGCGCGCGCACCACCGGGCCAGCGGGTGCGGGTGCGCTCCCGCGGTGCGAGCATGGCCTGTGGCGCGGCGTGCCTGATCCGGCACGCCGTTCGCGGCTCGTGCGCGACCACGGCGCACCCCCCTGGAAGCGGGTGCTTCACATGGACAGGTCCGGACTGATCGAGGCGATCGGGCGCAGGACGGCCGAAGGCGGCGAACTGTCCGCCGAGGACATCGGCAGGGTGGTCGACGCCCTCTTCGGCACTCTCTCGGAAGCCGGGGTGATCGCCGAGGCGCTCAAGACCGGCGGGGCGGTCACCCTCGTGGGCTTCGGCAGCTTCCACGACGTCGGTGGCGAGGCGGCTCTGCGGCCGGGCAAGGCGCTCAACGAGTTCATCCACCACCAGGCCTGAGAAGTCCGCGTGTCCTCCCTGACGCTCCGCGCCGAGGGTGGCGCACCGGCCGAGGAGGTCTGGCTCCGTTACATCACGCCTGGGCGGTGGCCGTCCTGGTCACCGCAGATCAGGGCGGTACGCGGGACCGGCGAGCGGCTCGCGCCGGGTGTGCGGGGCGAGGTCGTCTCGCTGTTCGGCATCACGGCCGCCTTCACCGTGGAGTCGGTGGACGAGCCGCGGTGGTGCTGGGCGTGGCGGGTCCGGCTCGGACCGGCACGCCTGCGTCTGCTCCACGAGGTCGCGCGCCGTCCGGGCGGATCGGCGACGACGCTCCGGATCGAGGGGCCGGCCGTCCTCGTCGCCGCGTACGCCGGTCCCGCCCGGTGGGCGCTGGGGCGGCTGGTCCGTCCCTGAGGCACCGGGACCGCATGGTCCCGTGCCTGGGGCGCGGGAGTACGGCACGGTCCTGGCCGCACGGTCCCGCTCCCGGGCGCAGGAGTACCGCCGGGAGTACGGCACGGTCCGGGCACTGCCGCCATGTCCGGATGTGACAGGAAACCGTCATTGCGGCCCCGGGAGCGTGACGGCGAGGATGAGGTCATGTCCCTCACCCACCGCGTAGTGATCGCGGTCTTCCCCGGCGTCGACCTGCTCGACGTCACCGGCCCCGCCGAGGTCTTCGCGCTGGCCAACCGGGAGACGCCGGGGCGCACCCCGTACCAGGTGCGCCTGGCCGGGCGGGACGCGGGGGCCGTGCGGACGTCGGCGGGCGTGCGCCTGCTGACCGATCTGACCTTCGACGAGGTCGGGGACGGGGCGGACACGCTGGTGGTGCCGGGGGCCGCCGACATCACGGACCGCGGCCCCACGGCCCGTGTCGACCCCGACGTCGTGGCCTGGGTGAGGGCGACCGCCCCCCACGTCGGTCGGATGGCCTCCGTCTGCGTCGGCGCGCACGTGCTGGCGGCGGCCGGGTTGCTGGACGGCAGGACGGCGACGACCCACTGGTCGACCGCCGCCCAGCTGGCCGCCGACCACCCGACGGTCACCGTCGACCCGGATCCGATCTTCGTCCGCGCCGACCACGGGAGGCTGTGGACGGGTGCCGGGATCAGCGCCTGTCTGGATCTCTCGCTGGCACTGGTCGCCGAGGACCTCGGGGAGAAGACCGCTCTCGCCGTGGCGCGCCAGCTCGTGATGTTCCTCAAGCGGCAGGGCGGCCAGAGCCAGTTCTCGGTGCCGCTCAGCCGCCCCGCCGCGACCCGGCGCGACATCGACGAGCTGCGGTCCTGGATCGCCGGCCATCTCGGTGAGGACCTGTCCGCCCCGGCACTGGCAGCCCGTATGCGGCTGAGCGAGCGGCACTTCGCACGGGTCTTCAAGCAGGAGACCGGCACGGGCCCCGCGGCGTACGTCCAGGCGGCACGGGTGGAGGCGGCGCGTCGGCTCCTGGAGAGCACCGACCACTCCCTGGGCCAGGTCGCGGCCATCGCCGGACTCGGCTCGGTGGAGACCCTCCACCGGGCGTTCGCACGGCAGCTCGCCACCACTCCCTCCGCCTACCGCCGGCGCTTCAGGACCGCGCCCGCCTGACTCCCTCACTCCTCCGCCCCCGCCGCCCGAATCCCGCACACCTCCCCCCGGGGCCGTTCCGCGGTTCCGGGGACAGCGCAGCCATGCCCGAGAATCCGATCCGGAAGGACCCACGATGACCCACGCCCAGCCCTCCACCCCCCTGCGCACCCTCCTCGGCCTCGACGACACCCCGCCCCGGCTGGGCCGGTCCGCGCTGGTCATGATCGACTTCCAGAACACCTATCTCGACGGGGTCATGGCCCTGGAGGGCGCGGGGGAAGCCGTCGCCGCGGGTGCCCGCCTCCTCGCCCGGGCGCGTGCCGTGGGCGCCCCCGTCGTCCATGTCGTCCACGACGGCGGGGAGGGCTCCCCGTACGACGTCCGTGCCCGGATCGGTGCCGTCTGCGACGAGGTCGCACCGGCAGGGGACGAGCCGGTCGTGGTCAAGGGGCACCCGAACGCCTTCCACGCGACGGAGCTCGAGAAGACCCTGACCGGCCTGGGCTTCGGCGCGGAACGCGGCGGAAGTCTCGTACTCGCGGGCTTCATGACGCACATGTGCGTCAACTACACCGCCCAGGAGGCGTTCAACCTGGGGTACCGCCCCACGGTCGTGGCCGACGCGACCGCCACCCGGGCTCTCGTCTCCCCCGGCGGCGGGGTCGTGCCGGCGGCTGCCCTGAAGACGGCCGCGCTGACCATGCTCACCGATGTGTTCGCCACCGTGGTGGCGGCCTCCGACGTGCTCCCCGACTGACGTAACGCCCGCCCCGCGGTTCCGCCGCGTCGGCGTGGGCCCCGCACGACCACCCCGGGAGGGGCTCGCGGCACGGGCCGCGGGCCCCTTTCACCGTGCGGGGGGACTTCCGCACGCCACGGGCTACGGATGCGACCGGATCGAAGCTACGATCGATCATCGGTGGCGGGCGGACGGTGTCCGCCCGGTGACGCCACGTCAGGTGAGAGAGCGAGGAGCGGGTACCCGACCGAAGAGGCCGGGCGGCGGCCGACCGGGATCGATCTGATCGCGCGTGTGACCTTGCAGAGCGCGGCCACCGGCCCGGTCCGGAAGGCTAGGAGAGAAGCTGTGTTCTATTACGTACTGAAGTACGTCGTCCTGGGCCCCCTGCTGCGCCTGGTGTTCCGTCCCCGCATCGAGGGACTCGAGCACATCCCCGACGACGGCGCGGCCATCGTGGCGGGCAACCACCTCTCCTTCTCCGACCACTTCCTGATGCCCGCGATCCTCAAGCGGCGCATCACCTTCCTGGCGAAGGCCGAGTACTTCACCGGTCCCGGTCTCAAGGGCAAACTGACCGCCGCGTTCTTCCACAGCATCGGGCAGATCCCCGTGGACCGGTCAGGGAAGGAAGCGGGTCAGGCTGCCATCCGCGAAGGGCTGGGGGTTCTCGGCAAGGGTGAACTCCTGGGCATCTATCCCGAGGGCACCCGCTCGCACGACGGACGGCTGTACAAGGGCAAGGTGGGCGTCGCCGTGATGGCGATCAGGGCCGGGGTCCCGGTCATCCCCTGCGCGATGGTCGGCACCTTCGAGATCCAGCCGCCCGGACAGAAGGTGCCCAAGGTCAAGCGGGTCACCATCAGGTTCGGGGAGCCTCTCGACTTCTCCCGGTTCGCGGGCCTGGAGGACCAGAAGGCGGCGATCCGCGCGGTCACGGACGAGATCATGTACGCCATCCTCGGCCTCTCCGGGCAGGAGTACGTCGACGAGTACGCGGCGAAGGCCAAGGCCGCGCAGGCCGAGGAGTCCGGGAAGCTCCCCCGGCGCTCACGCTGAGCGGGGAATCTGCCGCGGGCAGAGTCCCGTGCCCGGGCGGCGTGAGCGCCGGGGCTCCATGCCTCGCCAAGGGGAGTTGGGATACCGCCCGCTGACGGGGTACGCGGAGTCGCTGCCGCGCACCGTCGAATGGCTCGCGGCGGAGCTGGCGGGCCGTGACTGGGCGGGTGTCTTTCCGAAGCTGGCGGAGATCTACGGCGGGGTGCTGTTCGGCTACGCGGCGGAGGACGCCTGGCTGGAGAAGCACGGCCACGGGCGGTGAGGCCAGGGGTGAGCGGGCGGCCGCCGGGAATCATCGGCCGCCCGCTCACGTCATGGGGTGATCACGGCTTCGGCGTGGCGTGCGGGCCGCACGTGACATCGCTCCGGTCGGTCTGCCCGGTGAGCAGGTAGGTGTCGACCCGCTGGTTGATGCACGGGTTGACGAGACCGGTGACACCGTGCGATCCGGCGTCCTTCTCGGTGATCAGGCGGGAACCCTTGAACCGCTTGTGCAGCTCGACGGCGCCCTCGTACGGGGTGGCGGCGTCACGGGTGGACTGCACGATCAGCACCGGCGGGAGTCCCTTGCCCGTACGGACGTCCAGCGGCGTCCGCTGCTGCGACGGCCAGGTCGCGCAGGGCAGGTTCATCCAGGCGTTGGCCCAGGTCATGAACGGGTATTGCTTGTGCAGCCGGGTGTTGTCCCGGTCCCACTTCTTCCAGCTGGTGGGCCACTTGGCGTCGGCGCACTCGACCGCCGTGTACACGGCGTTGCTGTTCTCCGCGCCGATGTTGCCCGCGGTGTCCGACATGTCGGGTGCGGCGGCGTCGATCAGCGCCTGGGTGTCGCCGCCCAGGTAGTCGCTCCAGATCTGTGCGGTGGGCGCCCAGGCGGAGTCGTAGTACGGGGCGCTCTGGAAGAACCCGATGAGCTCGGCGGGGCCGACGACGCCGCCGATGGGGCTCTTCTTCGCGGCCGCGCGCAGCGTCAGCCAGGCCTGCTCGACCTTCTCCGGTGTGTCTCCGATGTGGTAGACCGCGTCGTTCTTCGCGACCCACGCCTTCCAGTCGTTCCAGCGGGTCTGGAAGGCGACGTCCTGGCCGAGGTTGGCCTCGTACCAGATGTTGTCCTTCTCCGGGTTGACCACGCTGTCCACGATCATGCGGCGGACGTGCGAGGGGAAGAGCGTCCCGTAGACCGCGCCCAGGTAGGTGCCGTAGGAGACGCCCAGGTAGTTGAGCTTCTTCTCGCCGAGCGCGGCACGGATGACGTCCAGGTCACGCGCGGTGTCGGGGGTGGTCATGTGGGGCAGCATCTCGCCGCTGCGCTCGGCGCAGCCGTCGGCGTACTCGGCGGCCAGCTTGCGCTGGGCCCGCTTGTCCGCCTCGCTGTCCGGTACCGGGTCGGCCTTCGGTGCCTTCACGAACTCCTGAGGATCGATGCAGGAGATGGGCGCCGAGTGGCCGACACCGCGCGGGTCGAATCCGACGAAGTCGTAGGCCTGCGCGACCTTCGTCCAGAGCGGGTTCTTGGTCACGATGCGCTTCGGGAACGCCATGCCCGAGCCACCGGGGCCGCCCGGGTTGTAGACGAGGGCGCCCTGGCGCTCGCTCTTGGTCCCCGTACTGACGTGCCGGTCGACCGCGAGCTTGATCTGCTTGCCGTTCGGCTTGCTGTAGTCGAGGGGGACACTCACCCAGCCGCACTGGATGGGTGCGGCGATCGCCCAGTCGGCCGGACAGTCCTTCCAGTCGATGCCCGTCCGGGCCGCCCTGGCCGCGGCCGTCTGCACGCCCTGCGCCTGCTGGTCGACGTGGTGCCGGCTGTCGGCACCCGCCGCCGGTGCGGCTATCGCTCCCGCTATGAGCGTCCCCGCGATCAGAGTGCCGGCCGAGCCGAGCATCGCTGTGCGCTTCACGTGGAACCTCCCCCTGTGTGTGGCGCGGCCCGGGGCCGCGCGTCGGTTCTTGTCTCCAGGCGGATCCTTTCGTCTGTGGGGTTGCTGAGAACAGGGCGTACACGTGTTTCTTTACCGAACCAATAACCGGTACCGGCTGTCCCGCTGAGCGAACTCAGCTCTGCCGTAGCGGCCTTGAACCCTTCAGGAGCCCTTCGGACGCCTCGTCCAGGAGGACCCGCAGCAGCCGTGCGTCCGCGGCGAGCGCGGTGACGAGTACGGCGGGGCCCGCCAGCGGGGTGAGCACGGCACCCGGCCCCAGCAGACGCGCCTCGGGAAGGCTCTCCTCGAACGCCGGGTCGACCAATAGCAGTTGCCCCACCGCCCGGTGTCCGCCGAGGACGGCCGCACCGTCCCACCCTCCCGGCGCGCCGGGCCCGTAGGCCAGCTGCTGATCGAGCAGGGGCCGCCCGGACCGGCGTACCGTCAGACGGCTGGAGAGCCGTCCGGTGCTCTCGCCGTGCCGGCCGAGGATCAGCTCCTCCCTGAGCACCAGCCGTGCGGTGGGGGCGAGTTCGGCACGGGTGGTCATGTCGAGGCTGCTGCCGGACGCCGAGATCAGCTGTTCGGGGAGCCAGTGGAGCTCGGCCTCCTCCCCCGCGCTCAGCCGGACGTCGTACGCGGCGGGGCCGCCGGCCGTGGACGGTCCGGGCAGGGCCACGGTGGCGGCGGCCGAGTCGACCGTCAGACGTGCGCCGCCCTCGGCCCTCACCTCGACGGCGAGCCGGTCGCCGCCGAGGGGCGCGCTCATCGCGCCGACCACGGTCACGCGTGCTCGGGCGGGGTCCGCGGATCTGGTCCTGCGCAGGGCGAGAGGCCCCTCGCTCTCGAGCACCGGGAGCGCCGTCGATCCCCGTCCGTCGGCGACCGCGGTGATCCGCGCCGTGGCCTCGACGCTCATGCGGCCCAGTCCGCGAGCCGCGCCCGCACCCAGTCGGCGACGGGGGCGACGCCGTCGGGGCCGGTCAGGGAGGTGAACACGACGGGGAGTTCACCCCGCTGCTCGGCGGCGTCGCGTGCCATCTGCTCCAGGTCGGAGCCGACGTAGGGGGCGAGGTCGGTCTTGTTGATGACGAGGAGGTCGGCGGTCGTGACACCGGGACCGCCCTTGCGCGGGATGTCGTCACCGCCTGCGACGTCGATGACGAAGAGCTGGGCGTCGACGAGCCCCTTGGAGAAGGTCGCGGTGAGGTTGTCCCCGCCCGACTCGACGAGGATGAGGTCGAGGGGGCCGACGGCTTCCTCCAGGTCCTCGACGGCTTCGAGGTTGGCGGAGATGTCGTCGCGGATCGCCGTGTGCGGGCACGCCCCGGTCTCCACCGCCTGGATGCGCTCGGGCGGCAGTACCGCGTTACGGAGGAGGAAGGCGGCGTCCTCGCGGGTGTAGATGTCGTTGGTGACCACGGCGATGGACAGCTGGTCGCGCAGGGCGCGGCAGAGCGCGGCGACGGTGGCCGTCTTCCCCGACCCGACGGGTCCTCCCAGGCCGATGCGCAGCGCCCGTCGGGTGCCGTCGGGACGTGTCGCGTCGGCGCTGACGGCTGCGGGCGCGTGGTGTGCGTGGTCGAGATGCATGGATACGGCTCCTGGGAGGGGCGGGCGTGCGGGGCTGGGCGGAAGGGGGTCAGGACGCGAAGAGGCGTACCGGCCAGGCGGCGTGCGCCTCGGCGGAGATGTCGAGCAGTGGGGCGGAGGCGGCGGGCAGTGCGTCGATGCCGCGCCTGGCCGCCTCCGACGCCTGCTCGGCGACCCTGTCGAGATCGGGGGCGAGCCGGGCGAGCACGGCGGTGGCCTCGAAGGGGTCCAGGGAGAGGAGCCGGACCACCGCGGTGGCGGGCCCGCTGACCGATTCGTAGGCGACGCAGTGGGCCGCGTCCGGGGGGCCGAGGCCCGCCGCGCGTGCGGCGAGACCGAGGACGACGGGCTGGTGGGCACCGCGCGGCCTGGCCTCGGCGAGTGCGGCGAGTTCGGGGCTGGGCCAGGTGGCCCGTGCCGCGCGCATCATCTGACGGCCGAGCTTGCGGGCCGTGGTCCGCAGTGCGGGCGAAGGGGTACGGGCGTCCGCCGCCTCGTCGAGGGCGAGTGGGTCGTGGCCGTGTGCCGCTGCCGCGGCCAGGGCGGCGGAGGTGAGCCCGGTGGTGTGGAGCCGGCCCCGGCAGAAGTCGGCCAGGTCCCGGGCGTCCCGGATGCGTCCCGCCTTGACGGCCGGCTCGGCGCCACCGGAGTGGGCGTGCCCACCGGCGGGAAACCGGCCGTCTGCGAGGACGAGCAGGGCTGCGCGCGTCGTCATGAAGTGCTGTCCTGACCTCAGAAGAGGAAGTAGCGCTGAGCCATGGGGAGTTCAGCGGCTGGAGCGGGCTCGACGGGGTCACCGTCGATGGTCACGGCGAAGCTGTCGGGGTCGACCTTTACGTCGGGGAGGGCGTCGTTCTCCCTCATGTCGGCCTTGGTGACACCCCGGGTGCTGGTGATCGGCACGAAGGTCTTGCCGAGTCCCAGGCGACCGGGAAGCCCGGCCTCGACGGCGGCCGAGGAGACGAAGTTGAACGAGTTGGACGCCGGGGCCCGGCCGACGGCGCCGAACATGGGCCGGGGCATCACCGGTTGAGGAGTGGGGATCGAGGCGTTGGCGTCGCCCATCTGCGCGTAGGCGATCTGACCGCCCTTGATCACCGTCTGCGGCTTGACTCCGAAGAAGGCGGGCTCCCACAGCACCAGGTCGGCGAGCTTGCCCGTCTCGACGGATCCGATCTCCCGGTCCAGTCCCTGGGCGACAGCAGGGTTGATGGTGTATTTGGCGACATAGCGACGTGCGCGGTGGTTGTCGGCCGCACCGTCGCCCGGCAGGGCGCCCCGTCGCCGCTTCATGACGTGGGCGGTCTGCCAGGTACGCAGGACGACCTCTCCGATACGGCCCATGGCCTGGGAGTCGGAGGAGATGATCGAGATGGCGCCGAGGTCGTGGAGGATGTCCTCGGCCGCGATCGTGGAGGGACGGATCCGGGACTCGGCGAAGGCCAGGTCCTCGGGCACCGTGGGATTGAGGTGGTGGCAGACCATCAGCATGTCGAGGTGTTCCTCGATGGTGTTGACGGTGTGCGGCCGGGTCGGATTGGTGGAACTGGGCAGGACGTAGGGCTCCGACACCACACTGATGATGTCGGGGGCGTGCCCACCGCCCGCGCCTTCGGTGTGGTACGCGTGGATCGAGCGTCCCGCGATGGCGGCCAGGGTGTCCGCGACGAATCCGGCCTCGTTGAGGGTGTCCGTGTGGATGGCGAGCTGGGCGCCGGTCTCCTCGCAGACGCCCAGGCAGGCGTCGATGACGGCCGGTGTCGCGCCCCAGTCCTCGTGAATCTTGAACCCCAGTGCTCCGGCGCGCAGCTGGGAGTGCATCGCCTCTCGGGACATGGTGTTGCCCTTGCCGAGGAGGCCGATGTTGACCGGGTACCCGTCGAGCGCCTCGAACATCCGGGCGAGATGCCAGGGGCCGGGGGTGATCGTGGTGGCCTTGGTGCCCTCGGCCGGTCCCGTCCCCCCTCCGACGAGCGTGGTGATGCCGGAGGAGAGCGCCTGGTCGATGAGGGTCGGCGAGATGAAGTGGACGTGGGCGTCGATGGCTCCGGCGGTGAGGAACTTGCCGTTGCCCACGATGATCTCGGTCTCGGGTCCGATGACGAGATCGGGGTGGACCCCGTCCATCGTGTCCGGGTTGCCGGCCTTGCCGATCCCGGTGATGCGTCCGTCGCGGATGCCGATGTCGGCCTTGACGATCCCCCAGTGGTCGAGGACGACCGCGCCGGTGATGACCGTGTCGGGGGCGCCCTCGGCACGGGTGGTGCGCGCCTGGCCCATCGACTCCCGGATGACCTTGCCCCCGCCGAACACCGCTTCGTCACCGGCGTGTCCGGGACCGCCGGACCGGTCCTCCTCGATCTCCACGACGAGGTCGGTGTCGGCGAGCCGGATGCGGTCGCCCTTGGTGGGCCCGAACAGGTCGGCGTACACGGGGCGGCTGAGCTCACGCATCGAGGGGACCTCCGGTCTCGCCGCGCAGTCCGGGGACGATGCGCAGGCCTGCGAGCGGGACGAGTTCGACGTCGACGGGAACACCGGGTTCGAAGCGCACGGCGGTACCGGCGGCGATGTTCAGGCGCAGGCCGCGGGCGGCCCGGCGGTCGAATTCCAGGCCGGGGTTGGCCTCGGCGAAGTGGTAGTGCGAGCCGACCTGGACGGGCCGGTCGGCGGCGTTGAGCACGGTCAGGCGGGTGACGGGACGCCCCTCGTTGAGCGGCACCGGACCCTCCGCGTACAGGATCTCTCCGGGAATCATCGGCTGCTCCCCCGTCAGACGATCGGCTCGTGGACGGTGACGAGCTTGGTGCCGTCGGGGAAGGTGGCCTCGACCTGGACGTCGTGGATCATCTCCGGGATGCCCTCCATGACGTCGTCCCGGGTGAGGATCTTCCGCCCCGACGCCATGAGTTCGGCCACGGTCCGGCCGTCGCGCGCGCCTTCCAGGAGATGCGAGGTGATCAGTGCGACCGCCTCGGGGTGATTCAGCTTCAGTCCACGCGCCCGGCGCCTCTCCGCGACGTCGGCGGCCACATGGATGAGCAGGCGTTCCTGTTCGTGCGGAGTCAGTTGCACGCTTCCACCCTCTTCGTGTTCCGCCCGGTACCTGCCCCGGGCGCAGCGGGACCCTATCCCGGCTTCAACACTCTGTTGAACGATGAAGAGGATTCCGCGACCAGGTATTGCACGTTAGGGCGGAAGTTTTTCCGGCGCGTTAACTGATCTTTTGCGGATCGATGGACATCAGGCCGCGCAAGCCGTTCTCCAGCACCTCGGGCCCCACTCCCCCGAACAGCGCCTCCTGCGCCAGGAACCCCTGGGCGGCGGCGATCATGGTGCGCGCGACGTCGCCGGCCGGCACGTCGGAGCTCATGGCACCGGCCTCGCGGTACGCCTCGACCAGCCTCACCCATGCCGCGCGCATCCCCGCGTACCCTTCGTCGAGCGCTCGCGCGAGGCTCTCGTCGCGCATGCTCTCGGCCCACACCTGGACGACGAGCATGGCGCAGGCGCGGCGCTCGAGTCCGTACATCTGCCCCTCCAGGGCGCCTCGCAGCACCCTGCCCAGCAGCACATCGGGGGCGGGCGGCGGCGTGAGATCCGCCGCCCGCTCGAAGGCACCGCGGATGCGGCCGAAGGCCTCCTCGGCGATGGCCGCGATCAGCTCCTCCTTGCCCGCGAAGTAGCGGTAGACGGCGCCCGCCGAGAGGCCGACCTCCTTCAGCACGTCCTGCATGGAGGTGCCGTGGAAGCCGTTGCCGGCGAAGCAGCGCGCCGCACCGGTGAGGATCTGCCTGCGGCGGGCGTCGAGGTGCTCCTGGGATACACGTGCCATGCGACCAATATAAAACGAACGTTCCTTCTTGACAACGCCCGGGCCCGGCGTGACAGTGGTGGCGCCATAAAAACGAACGATCCTTCTCTTTGAATCGAGGCGTCCGCAATGCCAGCTGCACCGAACCGCCGTGCGGTGGCGGCCATCCTGCTCGTCCCGCTGACAGTGACCCTGGCGCTCTGGGCCTTCGCCTGGCCGGCGGCCCGGACAGCGCCACGCGACCTGCCCGTCGGCATCGCCGGTGCGGCCCCGGCCGCCGATCAGCTGGAGCAGCGGCTCGAGCGGCGCCCCGGCGCCTTCGAGATCCACCGCTACACGGACGACGCCGCCGCCCGCGCCGCGATCGAGGAGAGGGTCGTATACGGCGCGGTGGTGATCACGGGGAACGGGCCGCGGCTGCTCACCGCGTCCGCGGCGGGTCCGGTCGTCGCCCAGCTCCTGACCGAGGCCGTGAAGGCGTCGGCACCGCCCGGGACCGCCGTCCCGGTCACGGACGTCGTCGCGGCACCGGAGGCGGACCCTCGCGGCAGCGCGCTCGGCGCCAGCATCCTGCCGCTCGCACTCGCCGGTGTGGCCGCGGGTGCGATCGTGACCCTGCTCGGGCTGCGCGGGGTCCGCGGCGTCGTGGCACTCGTCGGCGGGGCGGCCCTGGTCGGCATCGCCGCGACCGGACTGACCGACAGCTGGCTGGGGGTGCTCACCGGTGACTGGTGGACCGAGGCGGGCGTGATCGGGCTGACGGTGCTCGCCATCGGTGCGCCGGTGGCGGGCCTCGCCGCGCTGATGGGCGCACCGGGCATCGGCGTGGGAGCCCTGCTGATGGTGCTGCTGGGCAACTCGTTCTCCGGTGTCACCAGTGCGCCCGAGATGCTGCCCGAACCGGTCGGGGCGCTCGGCCAGTGGCTGCCACCGGGGGCGGGCGGTTCACTGCTGCGTTCGGTCGCGTTCTTCGACGGGAACGCCGCGGGCACGGCGACCACGGTGCTCTCCACCTGGGCGCTGCTCGGCCTGGCCGCCGTCCTGGCCCGCGGACGCGTCCGCCCCGAGCCGACGGCGGAAGGCACGGAGCGCCGCACCGGGGTCAGCGCACCGGCGCTGACGGGCTGATCCCGCACCGCACCCCGAGGAGGCCGTGCTGCGCCACAGCGGCGGGGCACGGCCTGCTCGTCCGGCGCTCGCCCGCGGCGGTGGCTCAGGGACCCGACATGCCGCGCCCGGCGCGCGGGTAGTCATCCAGCAACTCTCTCCCGACGAACCGGTGCGGGGCCGCCTCTCCGATCTCGGCATCCACACACGTGAGCCGGCGCGTGAGCGCGCGCCGCTGACGGCCTACGGGCCGTCACACGGGCTGTACCACCGTGGAGATCGGTGCCGCCGTCGAACGGGACACCGTGCTCGACGCCCCGGCAGTCCCGGCGTTCGGACCGGTGCACCACGTCCGGAGAGCAGCACGCCGTCCCGGCCGCCGCATTCCGCGAGGTGAACGCCAGATGCTCCCTTCCCCGTTCCCACCGCTCCCGGCCCTGACCCGGGCCGAGGCCGAGTTCATCGACCGCTACCTGGAGGCGGTCGATCAGCTGGGCCGCATCAATCCGGCGAGGGGAGGCGACACGTACGGGGCGCTCCGCGCGGCACAGGCCCTCGTCTCTCACGCCACCGCCCTCCGGGAGGCACTGAAGCTGATGCACGAGCGAGGCGAGTCGGAGATCCACGCCGAGACCCTGACCCGGGCTCTGCGCCTGCTCGACGGGGAGCGACGGGCGGGCCGGGTCGCCGTACCTCCGGCGCCCTCGGACTGAGCATCCGGGACCGGCTGTTCCCGACGCCGGGTCCCGCGCCGGTACTCCTTCTCACGACACGCCCGATGGCCGAACGAGTTTTCCCCGCTCGTTCGGCGTAGGACGTCCCCCGGCCGAGGGACAGGCCAACTTGCGCGACGGGCGCGGGCTCTGAACGGAATCCGTCCTTCCATCGCTGGTACACGGCGCCTCCGGCGTGGCTCCGAAGCCCGCGGCAGACCCGCGCCAACCCGATCGGGCGAGTCGTGACGACCCTCACATGTCGTCACTTCGAAGAGAAAATCCGGCAGACCTTGCGTAAAGATCCCTGGGACGACAAGAGCCCCCGCCACCGCGGCGGGGCGGTCCGGGCGGACGCCGAGTCCTGCCGCCGTCCGGATGACTGGTCGACAGAGTGGATCGGCAGGAGTGGAGGACCCGAGCAGTACGGGTCGCCGGGCAACCGGACGACCCTCGGGGTGAAGCCGCAGCGTGCGGCCGGGCAACTTCGCCAGCCCGAACCCGACAGGTCATCCTTCACAGGCGGCTGACGAAGGGTTGCGCATGACTGCGCAGGTTCATGTCCCGTCTCTGTTCGCCCGGGTCGGCACGGCCTCGGTCCTCACATTCGCCGTGGGCACCACGATGATGGCCCCCGGATTCGTGCACGAAGCCGAGGCCGCCGCCCATTCGGCCACCGCGCTGAAGATCGCGGCCTCCAAGAAGGGTGCTCCGTACAGATGGGGAGCCACCGGCCCCCACCGCTTCGACTGTTCGGGGCTCACTCTCTACTCGTTCAAGAAGGCCGGGAGGAAACTCCCCCGCACGGCCCAGCAGCAGTACAACAAGACCCGTCATATCTCCAGGTCGCAGCGGCAACGCGGCGACCTGGTCTTCTTTCACGCGGGTCGCAGGGTCTACCACGTCGGCATCTACGCGGGCGACGGAAGGATCTGGCACTCACCGAAGACGGGGGCCGTGGTCCGGCTGGAGAAGATCTGGGCCTCGAACGTCTGGTACGGGAGGGTCCGCTGATCCTTTCGCCCCTTCCGGCCCGGTGCGGCAGGGGTCCGGTCACCAGGACCGGACCCCCGGCAGGGTGAGCGCCGCGCCGCTGCCGCCCTCGACGCCCCGGCGGCACGCGGCCGGCGCAGCCACGGCCCGGGCCGGTCCACCAGCCGCGCCACGGCCGGGAACCGGACGAGTGCGAGCAGCGCGACCGCCGAGGCCGGCAGGGCGATGCCGCGCAGCGGGGGCGGCAGGGCGGCTCCGCAGCCGGGCGCGGTGGCGCCGCGGGACCGGGCGCACCGTGAGCGACCGCGCGTGTGAGCCGGCGGATCAGGCCTGCGCCGGTACCGGCCAGGGAAGCGCGATCGCCACCGTCTTGCCCCCGTCCGGCGTGGGCGTGACGGTGAGTCGGCCGCCGTACTCCTTCGCCAGGGCCCGGATGATCACCATGCCCCGCCCGTTGTCCTGCCGGACGGCCGCCGGAAGCCGTTGGGGGCGGCGCGGGTGACTGTCCGTCACTCCGAGGCTGAAATGCCCCTCCTCGTCGAGCCGGAGGCCCACGGTGAAGGTGGGTGACTGGCCGAAGGTGTGCTGGACGGCGTTGGTGGCGAGCTCCGAGACGATCAGCCGGATGGTGTCGGCGGCGTCCGCCTCCTCGGCCAGTCCCCATTCGGTGAGTACTCGGGCCACGTATCTGCGGGCCACGGAGACCGAGGCCGGATCGCTCGCCAGAGTGACGGTTGCTTCCTGATGGTCTGCCATGGCGACGCCGTCCCTTCCCACCCGGACCGACATGTGAGTCGGCCTGGACTGTGCTTCGCGCCAGACTGCCACCGATACCGCGCCCGATGACGGCGATCCCCCAAGATATGCATATATCTGTCGCCCATTACGGTGAACTATGCCCCGGAACCGGCGCGCTGGCGCGACACTGACCCTTTTGAGGCCGGTTCCCTCGGAGCCGGCCCTCCGTACAACGGGAGGAGACCGCCGTGCGGAACGGCCCCGCGGTGCGCCGCCGCAAACTCGGGGAGGAACTGCGCGCCCTGCGCCACACCTCCGGACTCACGAGCCGGGAGGCCGCTGCCCTACTGGGCTGGCACCAGTCGAAGGTGAGCCGCATCGAGACGGGGGCGAGCGGGGTGACCCCCCGTGACGTGACCAGGCTGCTGGACGTGTACGGGGTGGACGACCGCCAGCTGCGCTCCCTGCTGCAGACCCTGGCGGGTTCCGCCGGCGGCGGCGGAAACGGATGGTGGCATGCCTACCGCGGGCTCATCCCCCCGCAGTACCGGGACTTCATCAGCCTGGAGTCGCAGGCCTCCACGGCCCGCACGCTGGAGACCTCGGTGGTGCCCGGTCTGCTGCAGACCGCCGACTACGCGCGGGCGGTGACCCGTTCCTCCCTGGACGGGCTGCCGTCGGCACAGCTCGACTCCCTGGTGGAGGTGAGGCTCGCCCGGCAGGGCGTCCTCATGGGGCCCCGTCCCCTCCGGCTGAGCGCGGTGCTCGACGAGGCGGTGCTGCGACGGGAGGTCGGCGGGCCCGGGGTGATGAGAGAGCAATTGCGCCATCTTACGGAGATCGC
Organism: Streptomyces sp. NPDC059166; assembly: GCF_042755185.1. Lineage (NCBI taxonomy): Bacteria > Bacillati > Actinomycetota > Actinomycetes > Kitasatosporales > Streptomycetaceae > Streptomyces > Streptomyces sp. NPDC059166. Next base: position 22,893 of record NZ_JBHZCI010000059.1, read on the forward strand.
ACAACTCCCCCACGTGACACTCCAGTTACTCCCGTTCGAGAAGGGCAGCTATATCGGCCTGTCGGGACCTTTCGTCATTTTCTCTTTTGAGACCACTTCCGACCTGGACGTGGTCGTTCTTGACCATCTGACGAGTAGCCTCTACCTGGAGCGGAGAGAAGACCTTGAGGCGTACAGCTCGGCCTTCCGCACGATGCGGGCCCACGCACTGTCGCCGGAGCGCTCACTGGACCTGATCGCCCGGATCGGCCGCGGCGGTCGGGAGGAGCCCGAAGAACGCCCGAGGGGGGCACCATGTCCTACCGTCCCGCAGAGCACACACCCGAATGGCGCCGCAGCAGCCGGAGTACCGGGATGAACAACTGCGTGGAGACCGCACGCCTCGAGGACGACCAGCTCGCCGTACGGGATTCGAAGGCCACCGACCTGCGGCCCCTGAGCTTCTCGGCCGCGGCATGGACCGTCTTCCTGGCCGGCCTGGACGGCCCCCGGGTCAGCTGACCGGCAGGGGCGCGGTCGCCACGAGGGTCTCCACCGCCGACCCCACCTGCCCGTCCGTGAGATCCGCGCGCGCGGTCAGCCTGAGCCGGGAGACACCGTCCGGCACCGAGGGCGGGCGGAAGCATCCCACGGCCAGCCCCGCCGTCCGGCAGTCGGCCGCCCAGCGCACCGCGGCGTCCGCCGAGGGGGCCGGGAGCGCCACCACCGCCGCGTCGGGACGTACCGTCCGAAGTCCCGCCGAGGTGAGCCTGCCGTGCAGTTCGAGCGCCACGGCGCCGGCCCTGGCCGCACGCCCGGGCTCCCTGCGGAGCACCCGGAGTGCCGCCAGGGCTCCGCCGACCGCCGCGGGAGCGAGGCCGGTGTCGAAGATGAACGTGCGGGCGGTGTTGACCAGATGGCGGATGACCCTGGCGGAGCCGAGCACCGCCCCTCCCTGGCTTCCGAGCGACTTGGAAAGGGTGATGGTGGCGACGACCCCGTCCCCGCCCGCGATCCCCGCGGCGGCGAGCGCCCCGCGTCCGCCCTCGCCCAGGACGCCCAGACCGTGTGCGTCGTCCACCAGGAGCGCCGCACCGCTCGCCCTGCACACCTCGGCGAGGGCCGCCAGGGGGGCGGCGTCGCCGTCCACCGAGAAGACCGAGTCGGTCACGGCCAGGGTCCGCCCCTCGTGACCGTCCAGCGCTCGGCGCACGGCCTCGGGGTCGGCATGCGGCACGACTCGGGTGGACGCCCTGGAGAGGCGGCAGCCGTCCACGATCGAGGCGTGGTTGCCCGCGTCGGACACGATCAGTGAGTCCCGCCCGGACAACGCGGTGAGCGCGGCGATGTTCGCCGCGTAACCGGAGGAGAACACGAGCGCGGCTTCGAATCCGCAGAAGTCGGCGAGCTCTCGCTCCAGTTCGGCGTGGAGTGCGGTGGAGCCGGTGACCAGGCGGGAGCCGGTGGAGCCGGCGCCCCAGGTGCGTGCCGCGGCCGCCGCCGCGGCCGTGACCTCGGGATTCCGGCTCAGTCCCAGGTAGTCGTTGCCGGCGAGGTCCAGCAGCGACGTCTCGGCGGGCCGTGGGCGAAGCGCCCGGACGAGCCCGGCGTCGGCACGCCGTCGGGCCTCGTCGTCGATCCAGTCGAACGGGTCGTAGGACATGAGCGGGTCCCTTTTTGTAGGCAGCTCACAGACCCTAACCGGGTGCGCAACACCCCAGGGTGTGGCAATACACACAGCATCCGCCGTCTCTCCTGTCCGGTTCCTCCTTGGCCGGAGGCGGTGCCGTGCGTCAGGATCAACGGCATGGACCTGCTGAACACGCTGGTGGAAAAGGGACTGCGGCGCGAACTGCCGACCCGGGACGAAGCGCTCGCCGTACTGGCGACCTCCGACGACCAACTGCTCGACGTGGTGGCCGCGGCCGGAAAGGTGCGCCGCGAGTGGTTCGGCCGGCGCGTCAAGCTCAACTATCTGGTGAACCTGAAGTCGGGGCTCTGCCCCGAGGACTGTTCGTACTGCTCGCAGCGGCTCGGGTCGAAGGCCGAGATCCTCAAGTACACCTGGCTCAAGCCGGACGAGGCGAAGGCCGCCGCGGCCGCCGGGGTGGCGGGCGGCGCGAAGCGGGTGTGTCTGGTGGCCAGTGGACGTGGGCCGACCGACAAGGACGTCGACCGGGTCTCCCGGACCATCGAGGCCATCAAGGAGCAGCACGAGGGCGTCGAGGTGTGCGCATGCCTGGGCCTTCTCTCGGAGGGCCAGGCGGACCGGCTGCGGTCCGCGGGCGCCGACGCGTACAACCACAACCTCAACACGTCCGAGGGAACGTACGGGGACATCACCACCACCCACACGTACGCCGACCGGGTGGACACGGTGCAGCAGGCCCAGGCCGCCGGCCTCTCGGCGTGTTCCGGGCTGATCGCGGGCATGGGCGAGAGCGACGCCGACCTCGTGGACGTCGTGTTCTCCCTGCGTGAACTGGACCCCGACTCGGTGCCGGTGAACTTCCTGATCCCGATGGAAGGAACACCGCTGGCGAAGGACTGGCACCTCAGCCCGCAGCGGTGCCTTCGCATCCTGGCGATGGTCAGGTTCGTCTGCCCGGACGTGGAGGTGCGGCTCGCCGGCGGACGCGAGGTGCACCTGCGCTCGATGCAGCCACTCGCCCTCCACCTGGTCAACTCCATCTTCCTGGGCGACTACCTGACCAGCGAGGGGCAGTCGGGGCAGACCGACCTCGACATGATCGCGGACGCCGGCTTCGAGGTGGAGGGTTCCACCACCCGTACTCTTCCCGAGCACCGCGCGACAGCCGCGGGCGGCTGCGGTTCGCACGAGGGTGGCTGTGCGCCGTGCGGTGACCCCTCGGAAGCCGCCCTGCCGGGGCCCTCCGCAGCGGCGGACGCGGATCCGGCGGGCGATCCGGGTCCGGTGCGCACGGATCTGGTCGCCGTACGCCGCCGTGGTGCCGGGACGGATCTCGCGCCCAATGCCTGATCCGCTCCGCGCCGGTGCCATCCCCCCGGCCGAACTCCGCGCTCTGGACCGGGCGCACGTCTGGCACCCCTACGGCCCGATGCCCGGCCGCCAGGAGCCGCTGGTCGTGGAGTCCGCGTCGGGGGTGCGCCTCCGTCTTGCCGAACCCGCTTACGGACAGCGCGAGTTGGTGGACGGGATGTCCTCCTGGTGGTCGGCGGTGCACGGGTACAACCACCCGGTGCTCAACGAGGCCGCGCACGGGCAGCTGTCCCGGATGAGCCATGTGATGTTCGGCGGGCTCACCCATGAGCCCGCCGTCAGGCTCGCTACCCGGCTGGTGGAGATCACCCCGGAGCCGCTGCGGCACGTCTTCCTCGCGGACTCGGGTTCGGTCTCCGTCGAGGTGGCGGTGAAGATGTGCCTGCAGTACTGGCGTTCGGCGGGCCGGCCGGGGAAGCACCGGCTGCTCACCTGGCGCGGCGGCTACCACGGGGACACCTGGCAGCCGATGTCGGTGTGCGATCCCGAAGGCGGGATGCACGAGCTCTGGTCGGGAGCCCTCCCGCGACAGGTCTTCGCGGACGCCCCGCCGGACGGCTTCGACGCGGAACCGGACGAGGCGTACGTCAGGCACCTGCGCGGGTTGGTCGCCTCCCACGCGGATGAGCTGGCCGCGGTGATCGTGGAACCGGTGGTGCAGGGCGCCGGGGGGATGCGGTTCCACTCCCCCGCGTATCTGCGTGTGCTCCGCGAAGCCTGCGACGCGAACGACGTGCTGCTGGTGTTCGACGAGATCGCGACGGGATTCGGCCGGACCGGGCAGCTGTTCGCGGCGGGCCATGCCGGTGTCGCACCGGATGTCATGTGCGTCGGCAAGGCGCTGACGGGTGGCTACCTGACGCTGGCGGCGACCCTGTGCACCTCACGGGTGGCCGAGGGCATCTCCAGCGGCGAGGTCCCGGTGCTCGCGCACGGACCCACGTTCATGGGCAATCCCCTTGCCGCCGCGGTGGCCTGCGCCTCCGTAGACCTTCTTCTGGGCCAGGACTGGGAGCTGGAGGTGAAACGCATCGGGGCCGGACTGCGGGCGGGACTGGCCGGGGCCGCCGGGCTGCCGGGTGTCCGGGACGTCCGGGTGCTGGGGGCGATCGGGGTCGTGCAGCTCGATCACGAGGTGGACATGGAGGCGGCCACCCGGGCGGCGGTGCGCGAGGGCGTGTGGCTGAGGCCGTTCCGCGATCTCGTGTACACGATGCCGCCCTACGTGACCGGTGACGACGATGTGGCACGGATCTGCCGGGCCGTGTGCGCGGCGGCGAAGGAGGGCTGACATGACGATCCTGGTGGTGACCGGTACGGACACCGAGATCGGCAAGACCGTCGTGACCGCGGCGGTGGCGGCGGCGAACAGCGGTCTGCGGGTCGCGGTCCTCAAACCCGCCCAGACGGGCCTCTCCCCCGGCGAACCGGGGGACGCGGCCGAGGTCGCCCGGCTGGCCGGTCCCCATGTGACGGCGGTCGAACTGGCCCGCTTCCCGGAGCCCTTGGCACCCGGGACCGCGGCACGCCGGGCCGGGCTCGCACCCGTACGGCCCTTCGAGATCGCCGAGGCGGCGCAGAAACTGGAGACCGAGCACGACCTGGTACTCGTCGAGGGGGCAGGCGGCCTACTCGTGCGCTTCGACGACGAGGGCGCCACCCTCGCGGACGCCGCACGGTTGACCGGGGCTCCGGTCCTGGTGGTGGTCCGCGCGGGCCTGGGCACCCTCAACGTCACGGCGCTGACGGCCGAGGCCCTGCGGACACGAGGGCTCGCGTGCCGCGGTGTGGTGGTCGGAAGCATGCCCGCCGAACCCGATCTTGCCTCGCGGTGCAACATCGACGACCTTCCCGTCGCCGCTGGTGCCCCGCTGCTCGGTACGGTGCCCGCGGGGGCCGGCACGCTGGCGCCGGTGGACTTCCGTTCCCGGGCGTCGAGTTGGCTGGCACCGGAACTCGGCGGGAATCGACTCCCCTGAGGAGCGGCTGAGCGGGCGCTCGCGGGGGAGAATCGAAGGAGAGCCGTACCTCACGTGCCCTCCGAGGAGGTCCGAACCATGCGTCGGCCAGGTAGTCAGATCCCCCGCGACTCGGTGCATCACCCGGTGTTCGCCCGCTTCTACGCCCGGATGAGCGTCACCGCCGACCTGAAGGGAGGCGTGGCGGAGCGCCGCGAGGAACTGCTCGCCGGACTCTCGGGGCGTGTCATCGAGGTCGGGGCCGGCAACGGCCTCAACTTCGCCCACTACCCCGGTGCGGTGTCCGAGGTGGTGGCGATCGAGCCGGAGCGCGGACTGCGCCGGCTGGCGGTACGAGCCGCCCTGCGCGCCGAGGTCCCGGTCGACGTGGTGCCGGGCACCGCGGAGGCGCTGCCGGTCAAGAGCGAGGCGTTCGACGCGGCGGTGGCGTCGCTGGTCCTGTGCACCGTGAGGGATCTGCCGAGGGCCCTGAGCGAGATCAGCCGCGTGCTGAGGCCGGGCGGTGAGCTGCGCTTCTTCGAGCACACGCTGGCTGCGGGCCGCACGCTCGCCACCGCGCAGCGCGTGGTGGACCGCACCTTCTGGCCGCCGCTCTTCGGAGGCTGTCACACGGCCAGGGACACACTGGCGGCGATCGAGGAGGCGGGGTTCGAGCTGGGGGTGTACCGCCGCTTCCACATCCCGGAGACGGGTGTGCGGCTGCCGAGCTCCCCGTGTGTGCTGGGCGTGGCCCGCCGCTCGGCGGTCGTGGACCGCGGGCCGGGGGCGTGACCTGCCCCCTGCGGGGCGGGATCACCGTGCGGGTGGGCCGGCCCCCGGTCGGCGCCGTGAAGAAGAGCGGGCGCCGGCCCCCGGTCGGCGCCGTGCAGAAGGGCGGGCGCGTGAACCGTCCCTGGCGTGGCAGCGGGACGAGGGGTTCGCGGTCACTCGGGCGGGCTCGGTGCGGTCCGGTCGCCCGCTTGCGCGCGCCCGGCCGAGGACGCGACGGCGGGGTTCGCTCCCGGGGCCGTCGCGCTCACAGGCTCCACCTGCGCAGTTCCTCGGCGATGGCCCGGACGTCCGCCTTGCCTTCCTTGACCAGTCGGGCCAGGTCGCGTACCTGTTCGGGAGAGGTGATGACCTTCAGACCCGAGGCGACGAGGTATCCGTAGGCGACGGCCGAGGCGAACATCGCGTTGGAGTGCTCGAGCGCCGGCACGTGGAGGAGCAGCTGCAGCATGGCGGCAGCCCTGGAGTGCGGGTCGCTGTAGACGGGGCTGCCGAAGATCTCCGCCTCGTGGCGGCTGACCGCGGCAACGAGCGCGCCCCAGTCGACAACCTGCGGATCGCCGGGCGTCTTGTGCTCGGCGACCATGAGCAGCCATGAAAGGTCGATCTGGAGGTTCAACGGGTGCCTTTGCGCTCCGGGCCGAACTCCTCGGCGAACACCGACTCGTACTGCTTCATGAAGTCGGCCGCAGCCTCGACGAAGGTGTGTCCCACCTCGCCCGCGTCCTGCTTGACGAGCTCTTCTATGTAGCGGTTCACGCTGATCCCACGCTGCAGGGCGCGCCGGCGCGCGGCCTCCGCCGTGGCCTCGTCCACTCGAACGTTCAGCTGAGTCTTGGGCACGCCATCACGCTAGCGCCTGGGCGCTAGCGCCCGCAAGGCGAACGGCGACGACCCGGACCGGCGCAAAGGCGCTGGCATCACTCCGCTGCTCTCTGCTTGGCTCCCACCATGACCGATCTCGAGATCCGCTCCGCCACCCCTGCCGACATCGACGCCGTACTGCGCTTCTGGGGCATCGCCGCGGAAGGCACCAGCATCACCGACGACCACGACGGGGTGGGCAGGCTCATCGCACGGGACCCGCACGCCCTGATCCTCGCCCTGCGCGACCGCCGTATCACCGGCACGGTCATAGCCGGTTACGACGGATGGCGGTGTTCCGCGTACCGGCTCGCGGTGCACCCGGACCATCGCAGGCAGGGCATCGCCACGGCCCTGCTGGACGCCGCGGAGAAGCGTTTCGCCGCACTCGGGGGGCGACGCGTGGACGCGATGGTGCTGGAGTCGAACACACGGGCCCACCACGCCTGGGGCTCGGCCGACTACCATCGCGAGGACCACTGGCGGCGCTGGGTCAAGCCCCTCTGACCGGGCGGGCAGGACCACCGACGGCACCGACCGGTACACCCGGACCAGCAACTTTGCCGATCCTTTACCATGGACTCTCGACCGTCCGACTCTCCGAAAGGTGTGAGCGTCCGCCCATGGGCGAGCCTCCCAGTAGTAGACAACGCCGACATCGCGCGAACCGTCCGTCCCTGTTCGATCATGGGACGGAGGTGAACCGATGACCGAAGTACTCCTGCTCCTCGTGGCGCTGCTGCTCTCCCTTGCCTGCGGCGTGTTCGTGGCGGCCGAGTTCTCCTTGACCACGGTCGAGCGCGGCGAACTCGAGCGATCCGTCGAGCGAGGCGAACGGGGCGCGTCCGGCGCTCTCAAGGCCGTACGCAGCCTGACCTACCAGCTCTCCGGCGCCCAGCTCGGGATCACCGTCACCAACCTGGTCGTCGGCATGCTCTCCGAGCCGTCCATCGCCAAGCTGATCCGGGGGCCGGTGGAGGCCATCGGGCTGTCGCCCGGCGTCGCGTCCTCCCTGGCGCTCGTGATCGGCACCGCGCTCTCGACCGTCGTGCTGATGGTGGTCGGCGAGCTCGTCCCGAAGAACTGGGCGATCTCCTCCCCCCTGACCGTGGCCCGCGCGGTGGCCACCCCGCAGCGCGCCTTCACGGCCGTCTTCCGGCCGTTCATCAGCCACCTCAACAACACCGCCAACCACATCGTGCGACGCTTCGGCCTCGAGCCCGCGGAGGAGCTGGCCTCGGCCCGCAGCCCGCAGGAGCTGGTGGCCCTCGCCCGTCACTCCGCCAGGGAGGGCGCGCTGGAGGCGGACACCGCCGAACTCTTCGTACGCACCCTCAACCTGTCCGAGCTGACCGCGGAGAACGTGATGACGCCGCGCGTCCAGGTCACCGCCCTGGAGGTCCAGGCGACGGCCGAGGACGTCGCGAACGCCACCAGGGCCACCGGTCTCTCCCGGTTCCCGGTGTACCGGAACAACCTGGACCAGGTCGTCGGCGTGGCGCACATCAAGGACGTACTGGCCGTCCCGGCGGACGAGCGCCCGCGCAAGCGGGTGTCGGAGATGCTGCGCGAACCCATCCTCGTACCCGAGACCCTGACGGTGGACCGCCTGCTGGACCGGCTCTCCGGGAAGCTGGCCATGGCCGTGGTCATCGACGAGTACGGCGGCACGGCGGGAGTCGTGACGCTGGAGGACATCGTGGAGGAGGTCGTCGGCGAGGTGCGGGACGAGCACGACCCGCACGAGACCCCCGACCTGGCTGCCGCCGGCGAGGACGCGGACGGCCGCACCCTGTGGTCCGCCGACGGCGCCGCCCGCACGGACCAGCTGCGCACGATCGGCCTGCGGGTGCCGGAGGGCCCCTACGAGACGCTGGCCGGCCTGATCGCCACGGAGGTCGGCCGCATCCCCGCGGCCGGGGACACCGTGGAGCTCGCGGGCTGGCGGATCGACGTGGTGGACGCTTCGGGGCACCGCGCCGCGCGTGCGCTGCTGCACGCCCCGCTGCCCGGTGACGACGAATCGACGGAGGACGAACGATGACCGCCGTCCAGCTCTTCATCGGCCTGCTGACCCTGGTCGTCAACGCCTTCTTCGTCGGCGCGGAGTTCGCCCTGATCTCCGTGCGCCGCAGCCAGATCGAGCCCGAGGCGGAGGCCGGCAACAAGCGGGCGCGCAGCGTCGTCTGGGGTCTGGAACATGTGTCGGCCCTGCTGGCGGCGGCACAGCTGGGCATCACGCTGTGCACCCTGGTCCTCGGGATCGTGGCCGAACCGGCCATCGCCCATCTGCTGGAGCCGGTCTTCGACGCCGTGGGGGTGCCGCACGGGCTGGTGCATCCGATCTCGTTCGTGATCGCCCTGACCGTCGCCACGTACCTGCACATGCTGCTGGGCGAGATGGTGCCCAAGAACATCGCGCTGGCCGAGCCCGCGCGCACCGCCCTGCTGCTCGGGCCGCCGCTGGTCGCCCTGGCCAGGGCGCTGAAGCCGGTCATCTTCACGATCAACGCCTTCGCCAACACCCTGCTCAAGCTGCTGCGGGTCGAGGCCAAGGACGAGGTCGCCGCGACGTTCTCCGACGACGAGCTGGCCCGTCTCGTCAAGGACGCCGAGGACTCCGGGCTCGTCGACGACCGCTCCGCCGAGCGCCTGCGCCATGCTCTGGAACTGGGCCGCCGGCCTGTCCGGGACGTGGTCCTCCCGGTCGACCGGGTGCTCTACACCCGGGTCGGCACGACCCCGGAGGAGCTCGAACGGCTCTCCCACGAGTCGGGTTTCTCGCGCTTCCCGGTGATGGACGGCGAGCAGCGCATCATCGGCTACCTCCATGTGAAGGACGCCCTGGACGCCGCACCCCGGGATGTGCCCTTCCCCGTGACGGCCCTTCGGCCCATCGCGAGGGTTCGGGAGGCCACCCCGCTGGACGACGTGCTCACCGCGTTGCGGAGGAGTCGCACGCACCTGGCCGCCGTGCTCGACGACGCCGGGCGGCTGACCGGAATGGTCACGATGGAGGACGTGCTGCGTGAGCTGGTGGGCCGCCCTCAGGTCCGCTGACGCACTCCGGTGCGGCGGGAAGGGGGGGGGGGGGGGGCGCCGGGCGCCACCACGCACCGGGCCCCGGCCCCCGGCGCCGCCGCCCCCCCCCCCGCCACCCCCCCCCCGCCCGCGCCCGCGCGGCCGCGCCGCGCG
>NZ_JBHZCI010000060.1:0-28562 GCF_042755185.1 Streptomyces sp. NPDC059166
AACAACCACACCCACCAATTTTATATTTTTTATTAATTTTTTATTTCCCCGCCCGCGGGGGGGGGGGGGCCGCACTGGGTCGGGGGGCCCCCGGGCCCCCGGCATTGCTGGGGGGGGCCCGGCCCCGCCCCCGGATGTCGCGAACGGTCCTCGTCGGCGGGGGAGGCGCAGGCCCGGCTCACCTCCCGCCGCATCGGTGTCCGCGGCCCTGCCGTCCTCACGAACGGGCCTCCCCGGCGGAGTCGGTCACCTCCCGGAGTCCGGCGACTCCTCCCGTGTCAACGACACCGCCGTGGTGCCGAGCCGGGGCACCGGTACCAGAAGTGAGCCGTCGGCCTCGGGATGCAGGGCGGCTCCCGGCGCGCCCAGGTAGCCGGCCGCCGCGGCACCGGTGACGGCGAAGCCCGGGGTGACCCGGCAGGTGACCGGCTCCTCGGCGAAGGACTGCAGCCGTACGAGCAGCCGCCCCGGTTCGGGCACGGTCAGACCGACGACACGCACGCGGGGGTCGTCGACGGCCATGAGCGCGTACGAGTCCGCGGGGTCGGCCACCGGCGTCCCGCCCGCCCGTACCGCCGCCAGGGGCCGGCTGCCGACGGCTGCGGTGCGCATACCCAGCACGGCGGCGGAGGTCTCCGCGCCCGCCCAGCCGATGCTGTAGCGGAACGTGTGGTCGAACGCCTGCTCCGAAGGGAAGTTGGTGTCCCAGATGTTGTTGTGCACCCACGAGAACACCGTTCCCGGCTCCTCCTGAGCCAGTGACTGCGGGTACGGCACATAGGGGATGGCGATCCCGCCCACCTGGACCAACGGCGCGTCATGGGTGGCCAGCGCGGCGGTCGTTCCTCCCTCCTGGAGACCGATCCAGCGGCGCACGGCCCGCATGTGCCGGGCGGATCCGGGCACCGTGGGCAGCCCCGTCCCGGTGACGCCGCCGGTCGCCTCCATCCGGAGCACCGGGGAGCACATCGCGAAGGGGAAGGCGAAGAACGCACTCTCCTTCGTCAGTGTCGCCGCCTTGTCGATCCGGTTCTCCAGATCGATCCGGGCGCTCGCGCGGGGCAGGTGGACCCTGACCCGGAGGCGCCGGGTGCCCGCCGGGGCGCACTCGTAGACCAGGGTCTCGCCGGTCGCGTCCGAGACCCGTTCCACCAGCGCCGCCGGGGGAGCCGTCGTGCGCGTGGCCAGCAGGTGCATCGAGTCGTCGGCGGTCGTCTTGCTCGACTGGTGGTTGAACCCGCCGGCCGTGGCGTACTCGTCGTACACGTATCCGTTGAAGCCGACGGTGGCGTCCTGGCGGACCAGTTCGTGCCCCGTCCGCTTGTCCAGGACCGAGTCGATGCACGCCGACCGCAGGTCCACATGGACCCGCAGGAACTCGTTCTCCAGGACGGTGGGATCGCCGGTCGGGGCGGCGGACCGGGCGGGCGGGGCGGCCGCGGGCTCGATGTCCACCCTGACCGCGCCGTGGGCCGGCACACCGGCCAGCCGGAACAGCAGGAAACGCCCCGCCGCCCGGTGGAGTTCGTTGCTCTGCGCCTCCTCCGTCACCTCGAGCCGCGCGCCGGAGCGGGAGTCGACGACCCGGACCTCGTCGGCGAGCGGAACAGTGCTCTCGGGGAGGAACAGCCGGACCGTCTCCGACCTTTCCCAGCTGCAGGTGTTGACGACGTAGTACCCGGCGAGCGTCCCGCCGCGCGGGGCCAGGCGTTCGCCCAGGGCCGCGGAGGCGGCGTCCAGCAGGGTGTGGGCCCCGTCGTCGGCCTTCAGGGCCTGGGCGTACTTCCAGTGCCACTGCCGCTCGCCCGAGGCGTGGCCGTGGTCGCCGTGCGTCCAGGGGTCGCCGGCCCCCCAGGTGTGCTCGTTGAAGAGCGAGGCGGCACGGTACACCTCGGGCGCGGCCCCGGTGACACGCGCTCCGTCCGGGGCTCCGAGGATCTCCGCGTGGCCCGCCAGGGTCTGGGCGTCGGCCAGCGCCGCCTGTCCGTCACGGGTGGCGGCCAGCGGTACGGCGCCGGCCCCCACACCGTCGACCCACCAGTCCGTCCAGTCGCCCTCGTACGTCTCGATCCGGTCGCCGAGCCTCTCCTCGGCGTCCCGGAAGAAGTCCTCGTTGCGCGAGGTGCGCAGGACGGGGAAGGCCCATTCCTCGTTCCACCGGCGTACGGTGTCCGCGATGATGCGGCGCGGCGGCCCGTTGTCGGCGAACTTGCCCAGCACCCGCAGGTGCAGGAAGTCCCACGGGTAGGGGTCTCCCTTGAACTCCTCGTCCAGGACCGGGAATCCGGGGATGCCGCGGCCCTCGTGCGGATACTGGTGGTTCGTCAGCGCCGAGAGGTAGTGGGGAAGCAGGTCGTCGACGCGGTCGAACGACTCGTCGAACCCGATGATCGAGCCCTCCATGTACGCGAGACCGTGAGGGGTGTCGGTACGCCAGACCAGTACCTCGCGGCCGCTCGGCGCCCGCCAGCGGAAGAGGCGCGGAAGGTCCTGCCCGCCCACGTGGTGCGGCACCGCCCGGCCCGCCCAGTTGTGGGCGACGGACAGGTAACGGATCCCGCTGTCCGCGAGGACGTCGGGCAGCCCCACGACCTGCCCGGGCACGTCGGTCTGCATGGCAGTGGTGATCTCGATGCCCTCGTGGTCCCGCAACTCACGTATGGGCCGCAGGAGTTCGTGCAGCTCGTCCGTGGAGCAGGTCTCGGTGTGCAGATTGAAGGGCATCGCCGTCAGCTCGATGCGCCCTTCGCGTACCCGGTCCAGGAATTCCGCGACCATGCGGGCCGGCCGGTTCCGGGACCAGTTCTCGAAACTGAAGTAACCCTCGACCGCCCAGCGGAACTTGGACTCCTCGGGCCAGTCGTCGGTGGTGCGGCACAGTTCGAGCAGGGAGTCGAGGTACTTGCGTCCCTCGGCGAGCACGGTGCTCTGCGGGTCGGTGTAGCCGATGTCCAGATGGGCGTGCTGGACCAGGTGCAGCGTCCAGTGGCGCTGCGGGGTCAGCAGCACCTCGAAGCTCTCGCCGACCGCGATCTCCGGCAGCTCGACCAGGACCGGGGTCGGCGTCTCCACCTCCGGGACCAGCAGCCGGCTGTCCGTACCGGGCCCGGGCAGGACGTCGCAGCGCAGGACGCTTCCGGAGACCGTGGTGACGCCGGCCCGGGTCACCGGGCGGCCGGCCGAGACGCGTACGGACTGGAGGAGGCCGCCCGCGCCGTCATGGCGCAGGAGCGGCTCGCAGGAGAGCCTGACCCGGTGTCCGCCGAGGGTCCTCTCGGCGGACACCGCGCGATCGCGCAGGATGTCTCGGGCCATGTTCGAGTCCCACCAGGAGGGACGTGCGAGTGCGGGGCGGGGCATGGGAGAGATCTCCACTCGTGTTCGGTACCGGGACGTGCTGTCCGGGGTGGGCGGTTCAGGAACGGTCGGAGGCGAGACCGGCGAAGATCTGCACCATCGCGGACTGCTCGAGTGTTTCGGCCTGTGCCTCCGGAGCGTGATCGCCGCCGCCGGAGGGCTGGAAGCGGAACAGGCCGTCGGACGCTGTCCGGTTCTCCCTCCAGGTCCGTTCGGCATAGGTCGCCGCGGTCGACCGGTAGGCGGGATCGGGCCGCACCTCGTCCAGGATGCGCAGGTTGTCGAAGTAGAAGGCGTTGAAGATCGCGGGCTGGTCGTGCAGCCTGTCGCCCTCCTTCCAGTACGCGAGTGAGCCCTGCGCGTCCTCGACGGCACGGTCGAGATAACTCCGGTCCCCGGTCGCGCGGTAGAGCGTGGTCGCGGTCCCGATCATCGCGCCGGAGTTGTACGACCACAGGGTGGTGTTCACGGTGCCGTCGTCGTCACGGCTGTTCTCGTACAGGCCGGGGGACCGGCGCAGACACGACCAGTTCCACGCGTACCACCGCTTCGCGCTCGCGAGGGACGCCGCGTCGTGGTCGATCGCGTGGAGTTCCGCGGCGAGCTGCGCGGCCAGTCCCGTGACGTTGGCGGCGCGCATCGTGTTGCCGGGGGAGTCGACCCAGTGCATGCCCCCGGGGCACGGCTTGGCGGGGTCCTCGTCCCAGCCGCGGCTCACGATCTCGTAGGTCTCCCGCGCCCGTCGGAGGTAGGCCTTCTCGCCGGTCGCCCGGTACTGGTCGAGGAAGGAGAGCCCCACGACGGCGTTGTCGTCGTAGAAGACGTCCCCGCCCTGTCCGAGCGGTGCCGGCAGGTAGGAGTCGTACCCGGGCCTGCCGTCGCGGGGGTCGAAGTACAGCCGCAGCGTGCTGAAGCGCTCGGCCGCGTCCCGGTCGTAGCGGGAGCCGACACCTGGCAGTTCGGACATGTCGACGGTCGCGGCGGCCGCCTCGCGCAGTGGCCAGAGGTAGGAGTGAGGGTTCTCCCCCTCCTTGAGCGGCGTCTTCTCCAGGTACAGTCCGTGCGCCCGGGGGCCCTGGTAGAGGTGCTGCTGCAGTGCGTCGTAGGTGACCTCGGCGCGGTGGGTCCAGGTGGCGGCCGGTGTCGTCCGGTCGCCGCCGGCCGCGGCGGCGGGGCTCGCCCAGAGCGCCCCCGAGAGTACGGCGAGGGCCAGTGCGGCGCGTACGGGTGTCTTCACCACGGTCTGCCTTTCGGAAGGGTGGAACGGTGACGGGTGGCCGCGACGGGGTCAGCCGTGCAGCTTGAGGCTGCTGACGAAGAAGCGCTGCGCGGAGAAGAACAGGACGACGGTCGGCAGCGAGACCAGGAGTGCGCCGCCGAGTACCACCGGCGGTCCCACGTTGGAGTAGTTGCCCTGGAGTTCGGCCAGCGCGGCCATCACCGGGCGGATGTTCTTGCTGGTGGAGAGCGTTATCCCGAACAGCAGGTCGTTCCAGACGGAGACGAACTGGAAGACGAAGGCGGCCACCATGGCGGACCTGGACAGCGGGACGTGGATCTGCCAGAAGACGCGCCACCACGACGCGCCGTCCATCCGGGCGGCCTCGATGATCTCCGGTGCCAGCGTCAGCGCGAAGTTGCGCATGATGAAGTAGGCGAAGGGGATGGCGATCGCCGCATAGACCAGGAACAGGCCGAACTGGGCGTCGTAGAGACCGGTGCCCGCGTAGGCGAGGAACAGGGGCCGCAGGAAGACCTGCAGCGGCAGCAGCGTCCCGGAGTAGATGAGCCAGAACCACAGGGCCTTGTGCCGGACCGGCATGATCACGGTCGCGAACGCGGCGGTGGTGGCCACGACGATCGCGACGGCGGCGCTCGTGACGGCGTACAGCAGGCTGTTGCCCATGGAGGGGCCGAGACCGGCCTTGGTCCAGGCCTGCGACATGTTGTCGAAGAGGCCGAAGCCCTGCGGCCACCAGTGCGGCGTGCCGCCGTACTCCGCCGCCGGGACCAGGGCGTTGACGAGCAGCAGCCATGTGGGCAGGGCCCAGATCAGGGAGATGACCACGAGGCTCGTGTTGCGGATGATCCGGCCCGGGGTGGGCCGCCTTCGCGGGCCGGGACCCGAGGCGGTTCGGGTGATGGACATGATCAGTCGCCTTTCGGGGTCAGCTGGCGCCGCAGATAGAGCCACGAGGCGAACAGCACGATCGCGGTGAGCACGACCGCGACCGCCGCGCCGGCCCCTGGGTGCAGGGCGAGGAACGTCTCCTGGTACATCGAGACCGCGAGGGTCTCGGACTGCCGGCCGGGACCGCCCTGGGTGAGCACCCAGATCAGGTCGAAGGACTTCAGCCCGTTGACCAGGCTGGTGCCGACGACGACGACGGAGACGGTCCGCAGCTGCGGGAGCACGACGTACCAGAACTTCCGCCAGCCCGCGGCCCCGTCGAGGGAGGCCGCCTCAAGGGTCTCCGGCGGGATGGTCTGGAGGCCGACCAGGAAGAGGATCACCGCCACGCCCGCCGACTGCCAGGTGTTGGCCACGATCATCACCAGCGTGTTGCCGGGCCACTCCAGCAACCAGCCCTGGGCGAGTGAGCCCATGCCGAACGCCTTGAGGACCTGGTTCGCGGCGCCGTCGGTGTTGAGGACGAAGTTCCACACGACCGCGACGGCCGAACCGGACAGCGCGTAGGGGAGGACCACGACCAGTCGTGCCACCCGCGACCACCGGGCGCCGTCCGTCATCACGGCGATGGCGAGGCCCAGCACCAGCGGCAGGACGACCGTGCCGACCACCCACATCAGGGTGTTCTGGATCGACCGGGTCAGCACCGGATCGTCGAGGAAGAGGGTGTAGTTGCCGAGCCCCGCGAACCCGGAGATCCGGCGGTCGTCGAAGAAGCTCCGGTAGACGGTGGTGGCGAACGGGGCGAGGAGCAGCGCGCCCACCAGCACGACGGCCGGGGCCAGGAAGCCGGCGCTCGCCAGCCTGTCCCGCAGCGGGCGCGAGGGCCGTCGGGCCGGCCCGGAACCGGACGGACGGGGGCCGGGCGGGACCCCGGGCCGGAGGCGCGGCGGCGTGCTCCTGTCGAGGGAGGTGCTCATGACTCGTCCCTCTCCCATGCCGCCCACTCCTTCGCCGCCCGGCCCGCCATGCCGCGCAGGGTGGCGTCGGCCGAGGCGGCACCGGTCATGAAACTCCCCAGGTCGTCGGTGTTTCCCTGGATGAGGTTGGGCGGGCCCGACTCGCCGTACCGGGGCAGCAGCGTCCAGCGCTCCTCGATCGCCCGGTCCTTGAGCCCGGCGATCACCGGGTTGCCCGGCCGCGAGAGCGGGTTGGCCGAGGAGTCCTGGAGGAAGTCGGTCCACACCTTCTGGACCTTCGGGTCGAGCCAGTTCGCCGCGTTGGCCATGGCGGCGTCGTGCGAGACGGCCTTGCGCGGCACGGCGAGCACCCCGGACTCGGTGATGACGGAGCGGCGGGTGGAGGAGCCGACGGGCGGCATGACGAAGGCGTCGAAGTCGACCCCGGGCTTCATCCCGGTCGCCGCGATTCCCTGCGACTGCCAGGAACCGTGCAGGAACATGCCGATCCGTCCCGCCTTGAGCGCGGCCGGACCGTTGTTCTGGTCGAAGTCCGCCGCCGTCATCCAGCCCTTGCGCATGAAGTCCTGCCAGATCTGGAGGGCCTGCTTCGCCTGCGGGTCGGTGTAGCTCGCCTTCCCCGCGATCAGCTCCGCGTAGAACTCCGGGTCCACCTTGCTGACCAGCTCCTGGAACCACTCGTACGCCGGCCAGTTGCCGGCCTGGGTGGCTACGAACGGGGTGATACCGGCCTTCTTCAGCACTTCGGCGTTGTGCAGCATCTCCTCCCACGTGCCGGGAGCCCGCAGTCCGTGCTTGCGGAAGACCGCGGTGTTGTAGAAGAGCACGTAGTACGACTCGTAGAGGGGGATCCCGTACACGGAGCCGCGGTAGGACATCGGTTCACGTGCCTGCGAGGTGACCCAGCCCTTGCGCTCGTAGTCGGTCCACACGGAGGAGAGATCGCTGAGTTCCCCGGTGCGGGCGAGCGACTTGAGGAAGTATCCGGACGCCCACTTGATCATGTCGGTGGCCTTGGTCGTCTGCAGCGAGATCTGCGTGACCTGGCGGTACGACGTGGGGTTCGGGTTCGACAGCGGACGCAACGAGTGCCCGGTGAGCTTCTTCAGCTCCCGCCCGGCCGCGACATAGCCCTGGTCCCAGGTGGCGTTGTCGTTGGCGAGCGAGGTGGTGCCCGGCTTCACCGCGGTGCTGTCTCCCCGGGCGCAACCGGTCAGGAGGGCCGCACCGCCCGCTCCGATGGCCGCCAGAACGCTGCGGCGGCCAGGTGGGTGGGACGACCACTGTGTCGCCCCGCCGATTGATCTCATGGGTTCCCTTCCCTTTGGATCCCGGCAGGGATCCCTGGCTGTGGGGTGTGGTGGGTGAGGGCAGGGCCCTCGGAGAGATCTCGCCGAACCGCACGGAGTCGGCGGTTCGGATGGCCTGGATGTTAACGACACCATGCGCGCTGAAACAAGACTCTGTGGCGAGAATCCATTGATGTGCGGCATCTAGCTGGGGTTATTCAAGGCGGATGGGCGGCTCCCTTGTTCGCCTTGATTGTTATCGTTACCATCCCATGGTCGACCGCTCGTCCTTCAGGAGTAGCTGTGCACTCAGAGCCCCGCCCCTACGAACGCAACCCCCGCTATCCGGCCGCCGGAACGGTGCTCACCGGATGGGACGCCGCGGTCGCGACCCTGCCCGGCCGGCCCGTCGTGCTCGCGCTGGACGGGCCCGCGGCCCTGGACTGGGAGGCGGCCGCCCGAGGGATCGCCGAAGCCCTGCGCGCCCGGTCGGTGGAGACCGCCGTCCTGGACGTACGCGAGCGCTGGTCGGCGCCGGCCGTCGAGCGGCTGTGCGTGCCCGCCGCCGAGGCCGACGCGTTCTTCCTGCCGCTGGCCGAGTTCGAGATGGCGGACCTCTTCGAGGCGGGCCCGGCGGTCGAGCGCCCGGCGAGCGGGGTCCTGCTGGTGTTCGGCCCCGGTGCGGCCCTCTGCTCACCCGATCTGCTCTGGTGGGCCGACCTGCCCAAGCGGTACGCCGAGAGCGCCGTCGCCTCCGGGACGCTGCCCGTGGGCGTCAACCTCGGCCGCCCGAACGTCCCGGGTGAGCTGCGCAGCCTCTTCTACACGGACTGGCCCGTCAGCGACCGCCACCGTGACGGGCTCGCGCCCCGGATCGACCGGTGGATCGACGTACAGGACCCGCTGGCCCCCGCGTCCCTGAGCGGCGAGGAGTTCCGTGCCAGCCTCGCCCGGCTCGCCCGGCAGCCCGTCCGTACCCGCCCCTATTTCAACTCCACACCCTGGGGAGGCCGGTGGGCCGCCGAGCGGCTCGGCTTCGCGGCCGACGGAGGCAACACCGCACTCGGCTACGAACTGATCGCCCCCGAGGCGGGCGTGCTCGTCGGTCAGGACGCCGGGGCGCAGGTGGAACTGCCCTTCCAGCTGATGTGCGTCCTGCATCCCGAGGAGTTCCTCGGCGCGGACGTGCACCAGCGCTACGGCACCTCCTTCCCCATCCGCTTCGACTACCTCGACACCGTCGAAGGCGGCAACCTGTCCCTGCACTGCCACCCGCAGGAGCGGTACATGCGGGACACCTTCGGGTGGCCCTACACCCAGCACGAGACGTACTACGTCACCGCGAGCGAGCCCGGCGCCCAGGTCTTTCTCGGGCTGCGGCAGGGTACGGACGTGGACATCCTGCGCAAGGAGGTGGAGGCGTCGGCGGAGCACGGCACTCCCCTGCGCGTCGAGGACCACGTCCAGACCTTCCCGGCCGCCCCCGGACAGCTGTTCATGATCCCGGCCGGCACCCCGCACGCCTCCGGGGCCGGCAACCTCGTCCTCGAGATCAGTGCCACGCCCTACCTCTACTCGCTCCGCCTCTACGACTGGCTGCGCCGCACCGGCTCCGGGGTTCCGAGGCCGCTGTCCCACGCCCACGCCTTCGCCAACCTCGACTCCGCACGGCGCGGTGCCGACGTCGCCGAGGACCTCGTCCAGCGGCCCCGGGTCCTGCGCGAGGGCGAGGGCTGGCGTGAGGAGGTCATCGGTCGCCTGCCGGAGATGTTCTACGCGGTCCACCGCTTCGTGCTCGACGGCACGGCCCCGGCGGACGACGACACCGCGGGGCGCTTCCACATCCTCAACGTCACCGCCGGTGACGGGGTCGTGGTCGAGACAGCCGGCGGCCTCCGCCACGACCTGGCGTTCGCCGAGACCCTCACCGTGCCGGCGGGCGTGGGCGGCTACCGCCTCCACCCCGTCGGCACGGGGCCCGTACAGGTCGTCAAGTCCCTGGTGAAGTCCGCATGACCCAGGTGCCCGTGCTGGAGATCGGCGGTACCCATGTCACCGCCGCGCTCGTGGACATGACCACCCGTCCGCCGGC
This sequence comes from Streptomyces sp. NPDC059166, assembly GCF_042755185.1. Lineage (NCBI taxonomy): Bacteria > Bacillati > Actinomycetota > Actinomycetes > Kitasatosporales > Streptomycetaceae > Streptomyces > Streptomyces sp. NPDC059166. Next base: position 9,850 of record NZ_JBHZCI010000060.1, read on the forward strand.
CGCCGGGACCGCCGTACGGCGGCCGGTGCCGGCCGACGGGGGCGCCGCGGAGATCCTCGACACCTTCGCGGACGCCGCCCGGCACCTCGCCGCGCCGCACGGCGCACACTGGGGGGTCGCCGTCCCGGGACCCTTCGACTACGCAGCCGGCATCGGCAGGTTCCGGGGCATCGGCAAGTTCGAGGCCCTGCACGGCGTGGACGTCGGGGCGGAACTGCGCGACCGGCTCCCTCATCCGCGTGCCATCAGCTTCCTCAACGACGCGGACGCCTTCGCCCTCGGGGAGCACCACGGCGCGGACCTCGCGAAGCCCGGCCGCTCCGTGTGCGTCACGCTCGGCACCGGCGTCGGATCCTCGTTCCTCCGCGACGGCCGTCCCGTCACCGAGGGCCCCGACGTGCCGCCCGAGGGCCGGGCCCACCGCATCACCGTCGACGGACGGCCGCTGGAGGAGGTGGTCTCGCGGCAGGCGATCCGGGCCCGGTACGCCGGGGCCGCGGGCCTGGACGAACGTGCCGGTGTCCCCGACGTCAGAGCCATCGCCGCGCTGGCGCGCCGGAACGACCCGCACGCCCTCGCCACGATCAGCGGATGCTTCACCGCACTGGGGCGCGCACTGGCCCCCTGGTGCGCCGCGTTCCGGCCCGATGTGATGGTCGTCGGCGGCTCCATGACCGCTTCCTGGGATCTCATCGGCCCCGCGTTGCGCACCGGACTGACCGCCGGCGCGGAGGCCGCGGGGGAGGGAGCGGTGGTCGCCGCGATGGATCTGCGTACCGCCCGACGGCCCGACGACGCGCCGCTGATCGGCGCCGCGCACTGGGCGATGGAGCGACGGACGGAGGGAGGCCCGCCGGCACAGGGCCCTCTCGCCGCCGGGGCCACGCCCTTCGAGGCGCCGAAGGCCCACCACTCTCTACAATGACGGCGCCTGAGGCTCCGGGAGCCCACCGACGGCGCAGACCCGCTTACGGCACGAAGGAGGGACCGGCCGTGGTGCAGCACCGACCGAGTGACGTCGCCATGCCGACGATGCGTGACGTCGCTGCCCGCGCCAAGGTCAGCGCGATGACCGTCTCCAGGGTGCTCAAGGACGACCCCGGGGTCGCCGAAGCCACCCGGGAAAGGGTGCTGAGCGCGGTCGACGAGCTCGGATACCGGCGGAACGAGACCGCCCGCCGGCTCCGCCTCGGCGGGAGCGGGATGATCGGCCTGGTCGTCACCAACCTGGCCAACCCCTTCTATTCGCGACTGGCCCTCGGCGTCCAGGAAGTGGCCTACGAACACGGTCTCAGGGTCCTGCTCTCCAACACCGCAGAGCAGGTCGAACGCGAGCGCGGTCTGGTGGAGGACCTGGCGTCCCGTCAGGTCGACGGGATGATCGTGGTGCCCGCCGGCGGCAGCCACCGTCATCTCGCACCGGCCGCACTGCACGGCATGCCGATCGTCCTCGCCTCCCGGCCCCCGGCGGGCATGGACGCCGACTGCGTGCTGGTCGACGACTTCGGCGGGGCGGAGGCGGCCACCGGCCGGCTGATCGAGGACGGCCACCGCCGCATCGGCTTCCTCGGGAACCCGCCCGCGCTCTACACGGGTGCCGAACGCTTCCGCGGTTACTGGGCCGCCCATGAGGCCGCCGGTCTGGAGCCGGACGAACGCCACATCCGCCGCGGACTGGCCGATGTGGCCGCGGCGGAGCGTGCCGCCGCGACCCTGCTCCAGGCGCCGGACGCCCCCACCGCCCTCTTCTGCACGAACAACCGCCTCACCCAGGGGGCCATCCGAGCCGTGCGCACCCTCGACGTCCCCGTGTCCCTGGCCGGGTTCGACGACTTCGACCTCGCGGACGTGCTCGGACTGCCTCTCACGATCGCGTCCTACGACGCCGACGAGATCGGGCGCAGAGCCGGTCAGATGCTGATCGACCGGATCAAGGCAGGCCCAGGCACCCCGCTGCCCGCACGACGCTCCGTGGTCCCCACCGAGGTCATCCGGTACGGGACCGGCCGACCGTAACCACGCGCGTCCCCACGCCTCCGGAACACACCGTTCCGTGGGCTTCCGCCGCCCACCGCGCGGAACGTTCCGATGGAGCCCTCATGCACGACGACCGCACGCTGACCGAACGCCGGCTCGCCCGGGTGCTCGACCAGCGGCTCAGGCCCGCTGTCCACGCCCGCTCCCTCCCGCTGGAGGTGAGCGCCCATCATGTCCGCGGTGAGCCGGTCCCGGTGAGCGAGGGGATCGCCGGACCGTACGAGCCGGTCGGGACCGGTGAGCTCTGGGGGCCTGCCTGGTCGACGAGCTGGTTCAGGATCCGCGGCACCGTACCCGCCGAGTGGGCGGGGGAGCGCGTCGAAGCGGTGCTCGACCTCGGCTTCGGCGCCACGCAGCCGGGCTTCTCCGCGGAAGGCCTCGTGTACCGGCCCGACGGAACCCCGGTCAAGGCTCTCAACCCACGTAACACCTGGCTTCCCGTCGCCGAACGCGCCTGCGGCGATGAGGAGTTCGAGTTCCACGTCGAGGCCGCCGCCAACCCGCTGATCTTCGACTCCGGCTCCGGCGGCGACCCGTTCGTCCCCACCCGGTCCGGAGATGCGGCCTCCTGGCTGCGCCCGGAGGGACCCGCCGGGCCGTCCGGGCCACCGCTCTACCGGCTGACCCGGACGGATCTCGCGGTCTTCGACCGGACGGTGTGGGAGCTGGTCCAGGACCTCGACGTGCTCTCCGGGCTCATGCACCAGTTGCCCGTGGACTCCAACCGGCGCGCCCAGATCCTGCACTCGGTGGGCAAGGCCCTCGACGCGATCGATCTGCAGGACGTCAGCGGCACCTCCGGGCGCGCCCGGGAGCTGCTGGCCCCCGCTCTCTCCGCGCCGGCCCACGCGGGCGCCCACCGCATCTCGGCCGTCGGCCACGCCCATATCGACACGGCCTGGCTCTGGCCGGTACGCGAGACGGTGCGCAAGGCGGCACGGACCGTCTCGAACGTGACGGCGCTGATGGACGACCACCCCGGCTTCCGGTTCGTCATGTCACAGGCCCAGCAGCTGGCCTGGCTCAAGGAACAGCGTCCCGAGGTGTACGCACGGGTGCGGGAGAAGGTGGCGACCGGGCAGTTCCTGCCGACCGGCAGTCTCTGGGTCGAACCCGACACCAACCTCTCCGGCGGCGAGTCCCTGGTCCGCCAGTTCGTCCACGGCAAGCGTTTCTACCTGGAGGAGTTCGGCGTCGAGACACGCGACATGTGGCTCCCGGACACCTTCGGCTACAACGCCGCGCTGCCCCAGCTCATGAAGCTCGCGGGCATCGACTGGTTCCTCACCCAGAAGATCTCGTGGAACACCACGAACGCGTTCCCGCACCACACCTTCTGGTGGGAGGGCATCGACGGCTCGCGGATCTTCAGCCACTTCCCGCCCGTCGACTCCTACAACGGAGACCTCTCCGGCGCCGACATCGGCCACACCGAACGCAACTTCCGCGACAAGGGGGCCGCCAACCGCTCCCTCGTACCGTTCGGCTACGGCGACGGGGGCGGCGGACCCACCCGCGAGATGCTGGCGCGTGCCGAGCGCCTCTCGGATCTGGAAGGCTCCGCGAAGGTCGCGATGGAGGGACCCGCCGACTTCTTCACCAAGGCGCGTGAGGAGTACGCCGACGCACCGGTCTGGGTCGGCGAGCTCTACCTGGAGCTCCACCGGGGCACACTCACCAGCCAGCTCGCCACCAAGCAGGGCAACCGGCGCAGCGAACACCTGCTGCGGGAGGCGGAACTGTGGTGCGCGACCGCCACCGTACGCACCGGTGAGCCCTACCCGTACGCGCTGCTCGACCGCGTGTGGAAGACCGTGCTGCTGCACCAGTTCCACGACATCCTGCCCGGGTCGTCGATCGCCTGGGTGCACCGGGAGACGGAGCAGGCCCATCAGGAGGTCGCCCGGGAACTGAACGCGGTCATCGACACCGCCCAGCGTGCACTGGCAGGCCCTCCCCACGCGGACGGTGGTGCCACCGTCTTCAACGCCGCACCGCACCGCCGCGAAGGTGTGCCCGCACTCGGCGCCGCACCTCGCACCGCACCCGTGCCGACCACCACCGCGCGCCACAGCTCCGACGGCGGCCTCGTCCTCGACAACGGGCTGGTGCGCGTCACGGTCGATGCCCGCGGCCTCATCACCTCCGCCTACGACCTGACCGCCGGGCGCGAGGCGCTCGCACCGGGGGCCGTGGGCAACCTGCTCCAGCTCCACCAGGACTTCCCCAACCAGTGGGACGCCTGGGACGTCGACGCGTTCTACCGCAACACGGTCCAGGACCTCACCCGGGCCGACGCGGTCACGGTTCACCCTGACGGCATCGAGATCGTGCGGACCGTCAACCGTTCGCGCATCCGCCAGGTGCTGACCCTGCCGGACGGCTCCCGCCGGCTCGACATCGACACCACCGTCGACTGGCGTGAGCGGGAGAAGATCCTCAAGGCCGCCTTCCCCCTCGACCTCCGGGCCGGCCACTCCGCCGGGGAGATCCCCTTCGGACACGTCGAGCGGCCCACCCACTCCAACACCAGCTGGGACGCGGCCCGTTTCGAGATCTGCGCCCACCGCTTCCTGCACCTTGCCGAGCCCGGCTGGGGAGCGGCACTGGTCAACGACTCCACCTACGGCCACGACGTCACCCGCGACGTGCGTCCCGACGGGGGCACGACGACCACCGCCAGGCTCTCGCTCCTGCGGGCACCCCGGTTTCCGGACCCTGACGCCGACCAGGGTGAGCACCGCCTGCGCTACGGCCTGGTGCTCGGAGCGGACATCGCGGACGCCGTCCGTGAGGGATACCACTTCAACCTGGCGGAACGCACCGTACCCGGCAGCGCCGTCGTCGCCCCGCTGGCAGGGACCGATCACGACGCTGTCGTGATCGAGGCGGTCAAGCTCGCGGACGACCGCTCGGGAGACGTGATCGTGCGCCTCTACGAGTCGCTCGGCGGCCGCGCCACGGCCTTTCTGCGAGCTGGATTTCCCCTGCGCGCAGCCACCGTGACCGACCTGCTCGAACGGCCGTCGCCCGACGGCCCCGACCTGCCCGTGACCGCCGGCGGCGTACGGATCGCGCTGCGCCCGTTCCAGATCCTGACGCTCCGGCTGTCAGCCGCCGGCCACGCCGGGTGAGACCGGGCCCCAGCAGTGGCCTTCTCTCTCGGGCGCCGGACCGCCGGCCGTGACGGGGCTCCCCGAAGACCCCGTCACGGTCAGCAGTTCGGGACGCCGGGCAACCAGCTGTCCGCCACGTCGATGAATATGTTGGAGACGTAGCCGCCGTAGTCGGGCAGGTAGGACCAGGCGTCGTTGCTGTGCCCGTCGGCCTCGACGAGCTGGCCGTGGACCTGGCACTGCACACGCACCGTCGTGGGTCCCGGAAGCTGGGCGACACTCGCGGACGTGCTGGTGGGCTGCCGGCGGATGTTCACCGCGGTTCCCCAGGTGGGAAAGGACTTCGTCGGCGCCCCGGTGCCGGTCCACAGATAGGTGACGGTCACCCATCCGTTGTTGTCGAGACCGACGTTGTGGAACGTACCGTCGGCCAGGTCGATGCCGGCCGGGTTGAGTACCCGGCGGCCGGAGCCGTCCAGTCCGCCGTTGTAGCCGTTCTGATAGGCGGCCTGGGCCTCGGGCCTGCCCTGGGGGAGGTCCTTGAACGTCTCCCGCACCGATGACGGGTTCCAGTAGTCGTCACGGGTGTTCCACGGGCCGACGTCCCACACCGGTGCCGTCTCGCACCGTACGGGACCGCAGACGCGCACCGAGTACTGGCCGCTGCCCTTCGGCGAGAGCCCGCGGCGCGAGGGCAGAGCCACGAAGTGGTCGTTCGGTACGATCACATGCCCGTTCGCGGTGGTCCCGCCGACCAGGCCCTCCCGGGTCGCGTAGACCGTGGCCGAGAGGGCTTCGGCGGCGAGCGCCTTCTGCGTGTCGGCTTCCAGTCCGGCGCTCAGCCGCAGGCCCCGGACAGCGGGCGCCGCGCCGTCCGGCCCCGAGGCCAGGATGATCCTGGTCTGGACACGGGTGACGGCCCGGGGCAGCAGGGCGGGGGAGTCCTCCCGGGCCTCCCGCCATTCCGTCCATCTGCCCAGCCCGTCCCGGCCGCGGACGTCGACGGAAACCTGCGCGCCGGCGGGGACGGTGGCGTCGAGGTCGGGGGTGATCACATCGACGGCGCGGTCGAGGGCGCGCGGAGGAAGCAGAACCGTGCCCTGCCCCCGGGAGGACCGGGAGGAAGCGGGGCCGAGGCCCGCGTCCTGGAGGCGCAACCCCGACCCTGTGCGGCTGACGTTGCTCCCCTCCGCAGCGGGCGCCGAGAGGTCCGCCTCCCAGCTGAGGGGCCCGAGGCGGGCCTCCTCGCGCGCCTCGGCCGGTCCGGACGTCAGGGTCAGGGCGACGAGAGCGGACAGAGTGGCGGTGGCCGCCTGCGCCCGGCGGATCCGGCGGACGACGGGGTTCGGTCTCGGTGCGTGGCGCACGGCGGCGCCTCCTTCTCGTGGGGGGACGGGGAGGGTGGTCGACGAAGGTATGAGCATGAGGGGGAGTGCTTCGCTGCGCGGACGCGTCCGGCCCCCGAACCGGAGGCGCTGTGACGCGTGACGTCACGGTGGCGGCGACCGGACGGGGCGGCAAGGAATTCGTTCCTGGGCGAAGTGGGCGTGGGCGCGCTTGTCAGCGCCGAGGGCCACCGCTACGTTCCCGACGTCTCACCGTGCACCGGCCCGGTCGCCTCCGGGCCGCCGCCCCCACCAAGGAGCATCCGTGAGGTTCCTCAGACGTCTTCCCGTGCTGTTCGTCGCGGCCCTCCTGGCCGTGGCCGGACTGACCGCGACTCCCGCGCAGGCGGGCGGGTCCGGTGCCACGGCCGCACCGGTCTTCAAGGCCCCCTATCCGTGCGGCCAGCGGTGGACCTACAGCCACCACTCCGCCGAGGTGCGCCGCGCGCTGGACTTCGTACGCACCGACGGCGGCGCCACGGCGGGCACCCCGGTGCTCGCCTCGGCAGCCGGCACGGCCACCCGGTACTCGCAGCCGAGCGGAGCGGGCAACTACATCGCGATCGATCACGGCGGTGGCTGGACGACCTACTACTTCCATCTCTCCGCCTACTCCGTGGCCGGCGGCGCCTACGTCGCCCAGGGGCAGCAGATCGGTGTCACAGGAAGTACGGGCAACTCCTCGGGTGCGCACATCCACTACGAGCAGCTGTTCAACGGGGTCGGACAGAACATCGTCATCAACGGCGCCGGCCTCTCCTACCCCGGCAGCTACAACCAGGCGTACCTGACCAGTGACAACGGCTGCGGTGGTGCCGGTGTCCCGTTCACCACCTGGGGCAGCGGCGTGAACGTACGCGCGGCTGCCCGGATCGGCGCCGCTGTCGTGGCCACCCTCGGCGGCCCCACCGCCGTCCGCGTGCTGTGCCAGAAGCAGGGCGACACCGTCAACGCCGAGGGATACAGCAACAACTGGTGGAGCAAGCTGCGCGACCAGAACGGCTTCATCAGCAACATCTACATCGATCATCCCGACGCGAAGCTGCCCGGCGTCCCGCTCTGCTGACATGTGACGCCTTCTCACGGCTGCCCGGCCGGGATCCGGATCCGGTCGGGCAGCCGTGGGTTCCGGCCGTATCAGCCCTCGTGCGCCGTATATGCGTCTGACATGCATGCGTCAGGCTTGTGATGCGCGTAGAGTTCCGATGCCCGGGCGCCGTCGAGAGCCCGTGACCACCGGGGGGCGCTGTGATTCGGGTGGAGTTCACGAGCGAGGAGCTGGCCCGGCTGTGCGTCGCGTCCGATGTGGACCCGCTCTGGGAAACAGCGCTGAGCCTGCACCTCCTGCAGAACCGCCAAGCGCCACTCGTCTTCGGACCCTGGCGGCGTGAGGTCAGTGCCGCACTACGGCGATCGGGCCTCGCGGCGGCCGCGCAGGCCCTGATGCGCCTCTGCCCGGACGGTGCGTACTTCCCCGACTTCCTCACGCCGGGACGCGGGGACACCGACCTGGAGAGCGGGCTCGAGCGGCTGCTCTCCACTCCGAGACGACGGCTGCGGGCGGAGATCGGCCGGTTGCACGCCCGGAGGGCGGGGCCCGTGCCGGCGGGCATGCGCACGCTCGCCGACGGCTGCCCCGAGGCGCTCGGCCGCCTGGGAGCCGCTCTCCGCGCCTATCACCGGGTGGCTGTCGCGCCCTACCTCCCCGCCATGCGGGCACACGCGGCGGCCGACCGTACCGTACGCGCTCACGCCGCTCTCGTCCGCGGGGCGGAGGGACTGCTCACCGGATACGATCAGCTGCCCGGATGGCGCTACCAGGACCAGACCCTGCGAGCCCCCTATCCGGTCGACCGCCGACTCGCCCTGCGAGGAAGGACTCTGACGCTCGTTCCGGCCTTCTTCTGCGTACGTGCTCCGCTGGCCCTGGTCGACGAGTCACTGCCGCCGGTGCTCGTCCACCCGCTCTCACCACCGCCCGGATGGCTGGATCGCGGCAGCGGGCACGACGGGCATGCCCCGGTGGCGCAGCTCATCGGCGTCTCGCGTGCCGAACTGCTGCGCCTGCTGGACCACCCGCTGACCACCACGGACCTCGCCGCGGCCCTGAGACTCGCGCCGTCCACGACCAGCAGGCACGTCACCGTGCTCCGTGAGGCCGGTCTCCTGCTCTCCCGGCGTCAGGGAGTGCGTGTCCTCCACCACCGGACGGCGCTCGGCCGCGCGGTGCTGGAGGGCGCGGTGGGACGACCGCGCGGAAGGCCCGGCGAGTGTCAGTAGACGTGTCCGACATGGGCGAGAGCCTGCTTCAGCAGCACCCCGTGCCCGCCCGGCATCTCGTTCTGCACCGCCGGTGAGGCTGCCTCCTCAGGGCTGAACCAGACCAGGTCCAGGGCGTCCTGCCGCGGCCGGCAGTCACCGGTCACCGGGACGACGTAGGCGAGGGACACCGCGTGCTGACGGGGGTCGTGGAAGGGCGTGACGCCCGCCGTGGGGAAGTACTCGGCGACGGTGAACGGCTGCAGGGACGACGGGACACGGGGGAGCGCCACCGAGCCGAGGTCCTTCTCCAGGTGCCGAAGCAGGGCGTCGCGGACGCGCTCGTGGTGCAGCACCCGCCCGGACACGAGGGCACGGCTGATGGTTCCGTCGGCGCCGATCCGCAGCAGCAGCCCGATGCTGGTGACTTCGCCGCTCTCGTCGACCCGCACGGGCACGGCCTCGACGTAGAGGACGGGCATCCGGGCCCGGGCCATGTCCAGTTCGTCAGTGCTGAGCCAACCGGGCGTGGTTTCCGTCATGTCAGACATCGCTTGATCATACTTCCCGGCAGGTTCAGGTCGAGTCTCCGGCACAGGATCCCTTCCGTGACAGAACGAGCGTTCGCGAGGGTGGGTGCAGGGCGCCCGGTGGCGGAATGACGCAGGTGACGGTCGGGGGCACGACAGAGCGGGCACAGGCACGGGACGTCCGTGGCGGCAGCTCCCGTCGCAGTGCTTCCCTTCCCCCTCGACCCCTCCCCGGAGGCCGTCCGAACCGGCATGGCGAACTCGATCACGAACTCGACCGCGCGTAAAGAGCGGCAGGCGACGGCAGATGTTCAGATGTGGCTCTCTGGTGGCGGGCGGCTTCGCCATGTAGCGTTCCTGCCAGCTGTCGTGGTTCGCCGTTCATGCCCGCGCTCCGGTGCGGGCGTCTTGCTGTGCGGTGGGACCACGACGCCCCGGAGCTCGCGCGGTGCGGGTCCGGATATCGAAGCGAAGGGCACCAGCATGGCCAGCGGCACCGTTAAGTGGTTCAACGCCGAGAAGGGTTTCGGCTTCATCCAGCAGGACGGCGGCGGGCCGGACGTCTTCGCTCACTACTCGAACATCAACGCCACCGGCTTCCGTGAGCTCCAGGAAGGCCAGGCCGTCACCTTCGACATCACCCAGGGCCAGAAGGGCCCCCAGGCGGAGAACATCACCGCCGCCTGATTCCGCGTCAGCGGCTTTCACCGAGCAGGTCCTCGAAGCACCGCTTCGAGGACCTGCTCGCGGTTCGGGCTCCGACGAATCCGGGCGGCGGACGGAGCCCGCCCCGCAGGACCGGGCTACGCCGCCCCCTCGGGATTCCGTCGGCGGCCATGCCCACCGGACCGGCCCAGGGTCGCCACGCGATACGCGATGGGCTCGGTGAGGACGGTGGGGCGCATGCACCCGCTGTACATCGTGGTTGCGAGCCGTGCTCGGAAGTCGTCGGGGATTCCCTGGCCTGCCACCGGTGATACGGGGTAGACGCCTGAGCGGGACGAAGAGGGTATACGAGATCGGGCGGGGTGCATGGACCGGATGGTGGCGCAGAACTGTGAGCAGCGGTCGTCGACCGGCGATGCCCCGTGGGCTTCCGCCGCCTTCGACCGCGGTGAGGACATCGCACAGGCCCGCGAGCTGGCCCGCTCCTTTCTGGGCGACGTGCAGACCGTTCACGGCATTCCCGTCCCCGGCCGCGTGCTGGGTACGGTTCAGCTCGTGGTCAGCGAGCTGGTGACCAATGCGCGGAAGTACGCCCCGGGACCCTGCCTGCTGACGCTGAGGGTCGAGAACGGTGCGGTCGAGGTGAGCGTGTGGGACAGCGAGACGGCCATGCCCTCGGTCCAGGCCCCGGACGCGACCCGGATCGGCCAGCACGGCCTGGAGATCGTGATGGCCGTGTCGCGCGGCTTCTCGATGCACCGTGAGCCTGTCGGCAAGAGGATCACCGCCGAGGTCTCCCTGGGCGAGGACCCGGTGGGTGACATCCTCGGGCGCCGGGGATGACGGGATCTGCCTGACGCCGGACGGCTGCCTGCCAGGTCGCCCCCGTGGTGTGCCGTCGGCGGCCGCACCGACCTGCTGCGAGAGCGCCGGACCACGGCCGGGGTGCCGGCCGCCCGACGGCAGGCTCGGTGCAGAGGATTCTGGCGGACCCCTCCCGACGAGGAGACCGCCAAGGCGTGCCACGCGTCAGCCGTCGCGGACTTCGCACCGCTCCCGGAACTGATCGAGCGGTTCCAGGGACTCGGCTACGACATCGCGGACATGGTGCCGGCCGACCAGGACAGCTGCGACCGCTACGCCGCGGCCCAGTGGCTCAGCATGCGCCGTTGGCTCGACCGGAATCCTCACGACGAACCGGCACCCGGGTTGGCGACGAACTCACCACCGAGCCCGCCCGCTGCGCGGGCTCCACGCGTGAGTACCTCGGACGGGGAGTCTTCGCCCTCATGAAGCGCTGACGAACAACCGCGATGCCGGGACCGGAGCGGTTCCTGCGGCGGCGCCGAACGTGCCGAGGGCGTCGTCGTGCAGTCGGTCGCCCGGCTACCGGATGTCGCCGGTCCTTCCGGCGGCGGCCGAGCCCTCACCGCCCGCGTCGACGGCCCGCGCCCCTCCCTCGCCGTCCACCATTCGGAGCTTCATCCGCCCGACGGGGACGGCGAGGAGCAGCGCGCCGAGGGCGGTCAGCGTGACCCCGGGCCATCCGGCCGCGTCGAGCAGCGGGGCCGCCAGGGACGTCCCGAGCGCTCCGACGGTGAAGTACAGGACGAGGTACACGCTGCTCAGGCCGCCGGACCTGGCCGGGTCCAGAGCGATGACACGGCTCTGGTTGGCGGCCTGGGCGGCGAAGCAGCCCGCGTCGAAGAGCGCGAGCCCGGCAGCGGTCACCGGTGGCGTGTCCAGGCCGGTGGCCAGCAGCGCGACGCCCGAGGCGGCGGTCAGGATCCCGGCGGTGATCAGTGTCTGCGGGGCATGGCGGTCCACGAGCCGCCCGGTGAGCGGCAGGACGGCGAATCCGAGCAGACCGGCGAGGCTGTACATCCCGATGGCTGTCGGGCCGAGACCGTAGGGCTGGTCCGCCAGGGCGAGGGCCAGGGAGACCCAGACCAGGTTGAAGGCGAAGTACCACAGGCCCCCGGTGGCCACCGCCCGGCGGAGCGCCGGGTGCTGCCGGAGCAGCGGAGGCAGCGAGACGAGGGTCGCGCGATAGCCGCTACGGGAGTGCGGCCGCTGCCGGGGGAGCAGTCGGGCGGCGGCGAGTGCCCCGAGCAGTGCGAGGGCGGCGAAGACGAGCAGCATCCGGCGCCAGCCGAGCAGATCGGTGAGCGCCCCGCCGACCATGCGGCTGAGAAGGATGCCGGCCGACATGCCCGCCGCCACGGTGGCCACGCCGGTGCCCCGCCGCCCGTGCGGCGCGTTGCGGCCCGCGATGTTCCCGGCCTGTGCGGCGACACCGGCGGCGGCGCCGACGAACAGGTAGGCGGTCAGCAGAACGGCGGCGCCCGGTGCGGACGCGGCCAGGGCGAGGGCCGTCGCGAGAGCGGTGAGCTGTGCAGACACCAGACGGTGCGGGGCGTGGTGGTCGGTGAGCGGCAGCAGGAAGGCGAACCCGAGCACACAGCCGCTCAGAGCCGCGGCAGGTACGAGGCCGATCATGGAGAGCGGTGCGCCGAGATCGCGGGCGACGGTCGTGAGCGCCGGCTGGAGCGCGTAGTTGTTCGCGATCGCCGTTCCCGCGATGGCGGCGAGCAGGAGGGTTCCGCCCCGGGAGAGGGAGGCGGTCACGGTCGCGCGCCGCGCGCGAGGACCACGACGTAACGGCACTCCGCGTCACCGGTGTTGGCGAAGACACGAGTGGTGGGCTCGCCCAGCTCGATGGTGTCGCCCTCGCCCAGTTCATGGACCGTGTCGCCCTCGTGGAACGTCAGGTGCCCGTCGATGACCCAGACGACCTGCCGTACGAAGGCGAAGGCGGCGGCGGGATAGGGGACACGGGCCCCGGGGGGCAGACGGATCTCCGCGATCTCGGCGGGGAAGTGCCGGCCCGTGATCTGCCGGCGCCGGTACCCCGTCCCGGGGTCGCGCCACTGCTCCGCGTCGGCCCCGCGGCGTACCCCCGCGGCCGGTGGCGCGTCGTCCCTCGTGCTCTCGGCGAGTGCGAGCAGGGAGGAGACGCTGAGCTGGAAGGCGGCCGAGAGCTTGCCGAGGACGACCGCCGTGGGGCTGCTCTCACCTCGTTCGATGCGGCTGATCATGGCCTGGGAGACTCCGGAGACCTCCGCGAGCGTGGCCAGCGTCCACCTGCGGCTCTCCCGTTCGGTACGCACACGCGCCGCGATCTGGAGAACCAGAGGCTCTACTATGTTGGACATGAATCCAATATACGGGAGCAATGGGGCGGTGGCCGTGCGCCCGGCGGGGCCCGGAGACTCCGAAGTCATCCGTGAGATCCGCAACCACGCGGTGGAGCACTCGACCGCCCTGTGGACCACCCGGACACTGACGACACCCGAGGAAGGCGCCGCCTGGCTCGCCCCGCACCTGGAGCGCGGTTCCGCGTTCGTCGCCGAAGCCGGGGGCGAAGTCACCGGCTTCGCCGTCTACGGCCCCTGGAAGGACTTCGACGGCTTCCGGAGCACCATGGAGAACTCGGTCTACGTCCGGGAGGGCCGGCACGGCCTCGGGATCGGTTCGGCCCTGCTCGACGCACTGATCACCTCGGCCCGGGAAGCCGGCCACCACAGCCTGATCGCCGGGATCGAGGCGGAGAACGCGTCGTCGGTCCGTCTGCACGAACGCTTCGGCTTCCGCCATGTCGGCACGGTGCCGGAAGCCGGCACCAAGTTCGGCCGGTGGCTGGACCTGACCCTCATGCAGCTGCGCCTGCACTGACCCGTCCCGCGTGCGTACGGTGCCGGCCGGGGGGAGCCGGCCGGCACCGTCGAGCCGGGGGAGTCCCGTCCGGTGATCGCCGGCCGGACCGTCACCCCCGGCCCGCGGCCGTCAGACCTTGTCCGCCGCGATCAGCAGGTACTGGAAACTGCCACCCTTGTACGCGTCCAGGAACGCCTTCTCGATGCCGGTGGCCAGCGGCGACGTCGCGCGGAGCTCCCAGTAGGGGATGGTGGCCGCGGTGAGGTCCACGACGCTGACCGGTACGAGCCGGTTGGCGGCCATCTCTCGGAAGTACGTGCTGCGTGGATGGATGTTGCAGATGTAGTGGGCGTTGATCTCGCTCACGGCCCGGGAGGGCAGCCCGTACGCGTCGTTGTAGCACCCGGTGATGGTGACGTAGCGGCCGCCGTGCTTCAGGAGCCTGGCGTACTCGGGGAACAGCAGTGACAGGTCGACGTACATGGTGCTCTCGTTGTTCCAGATCGCCTGGAAACTGTCGGTCTCGAAGCCCGTGTGGAGCATGTTCTTGAGGTGGAAGCGGACCTTGTCGTCCACCCCCCGCTCCTTGGCCTGCCCGTTGGCGAAGGCGACCTGGGTCTCGGAGATCGATACGCCGTCGACCTGGCAGCCGAAGCGGCTGTTGGCGACGAAACTGCTGCCCCCGCGGCCCGAACCCGAGTCCATGAGCCGGTCCTCGGGAAGGATGTCCCCCAGGTGACTCATCAACAGGTCGGCCTGCGCGCACTCCAGGCGATGCAGCTCTGCCGTCAGCCGCTCCTGGCGGGACGCCTCAGGGCCCTCGAGGGCAGACCAGTCCACCTCACCGATGCCGTAGTGGTGGTGGTAGACCCCGGAGACCTCACCCAGGCGGAGGTTGACCGGATTCCTCTCCTGGTTCCAGTAGTTGGCGACGGACTTCTGGTACAGGCTGCGCAGGGGGTGTGCGGCGGTGTCCTGAACGGTCATGGAAATCTCCTCGGATACGGGACTCTCGGAGTCCGCTACGGGGTCAGTCGGTCTGCTGGTAACGGGCGCTGGTGGCATGCCACTCCTTGCTGCCGCCCATCCACGCCCACAGCCCGGCCAGATACCGGCGCAACTGGGGCGAGCCCGCCGCCGCCAGAACGGCGCAGTCGGCCTCGACGGTGTGCATGAGCTCGTCGTGGATGGCGGCCGTGCGATCGACGGCCTCCTGGAGTGAGCAGTTCTCCTCCGCCGCGATCAGATTGGGCAGGTTGGTGTCTCCGGGGTCCTCCTTGGCCATCGAATAGACGTCGTTGAGCAGGACGTTCGCCATGCCCGCGTAGAGATAGGTCCGGCGCACGGTGGGGTCGGCGAACTCATGGGCGGGGAGCTCGTAGCCCCCGACCGGGTCGATCAGCACCATGCAGGGGTAGAAGGCGTTCTCGTACCGGTGCAGGAGGTACTCCCACACCGCCGGAGTGCGTCCGCTGCTGCGCCACTGGGCCTCCTGGCCGTACGCGACGAACATGACGGCGAGTTCGTGGCGCAGCCGCGCCACCTGGGTGGTGCTCGCGATGCCGGAGAGATGAGCCAGGCTCGACCGGAAGGCCCGCAGTACGGGCTGCCGCTGCACGAGCTCCTCGAACTGGGCCATGTAGCGCGCCGGCAGACGCACCGGATCGATCACCGCGTGGGCCATGGCCAGCCGGGCGCCCAGGAGCTCCGGCTCCGTGTCCTCCCCCTCGTCGACCCAGTGGTCGTCGACCGACCATTCCGCGAGCCCGCAGCGGGCGGCGGCCAGCAGACGGTCCGGGTCGTCGCAGTCCGGATGCGCGAGCATGAAGAGCCGGCCGAACTGGTGAGATCTCAGGCGCTCCAGACGGCCCGTGAAGATGCCCGTCTCCGCCGCCCACTCGACCAGGCGCTCGTTGACCACCTCCCCCAGTGCCGGATCGTCGCGTACGGCGTCGGGGCAGTACAGGGGCGGGATGCGTACCGCGCCGGCCGGACCGGGAGCGGTCCCTCCCGAGGAACGGGGATGCCCCGCATCTGCCCCACCCGCCGCGCGTGCGGCCGGTACGGGGGAGTGGAACAGCCGCGCCGCGGAGGTGCCCATGCCCGCAGGGCCGGAGAGCAGACGCTCCAGCAGTGCGGCGGGAGGAGAGGTGGAGGGAACCCCTGGGGCGGCCCTGGGCGCGGAGGCCGGGGGCAGGTTGCCAGGGGACCCGATCCGCGTCCACGGAGGGCCACCGGCACCACTGATCGGAATCATGCGAAGAGAGCCTTTCGGCCGGGGAGGGGGTTGGCACACCGGCGGCTGCGCTCGGTGGTGCCGGAAGCCGGTGGACGCGGCGTCCACCGCTCATGGGTCACGAGCCCGCCGGAGACGGGCTGCGGCAACTGCCGCACTCGTGCTGGGAATTGATCTCTGACCGGTCGGCCGCGGTCAGCGCCAGCGGCCCACTTCGACGTTCTCCAGGACACCGAGTGCATCGGGGACGAGGATCGCCGCGGAGTAGTAGGCGGTGACGAGGTAGGAGATGATCGCCTGCTCGTCGATGCCCATGAACCGCACGGACAGGCTGGGCTCGATCTCGTCGGGGATGCCCGACTGGCGCAGGCCGACCACGCCCGCATCGTCCTCACCCGTACGCATGCAGAGGATCGACGTGGTGCGCGCCGGGGAGACGGGGATCTTGCCGCACGGGTAGATGGGGACACCGCGCCAGGCGGGAATGCGGTGGCCGCCCACGTCCACCGGATCCAGCGTCAGCCCGCGCTTGTTGCACTCCCGGCCGAAGGCGGCGATGGCTCGGGGGTGCGCCAGGAAGAACTTGTTGCCCCTGCGCCGCGACAGCAGCTCGTCCATGTCGTCGGGGCTCGGGACCCCGTCGTGGGGCTGGATGCGCTGGGAGTAGTCGCAGTTGCTCAGCAGCCCGAATTCCGGGTTGTTGACCAGCTCGTGCTCCTGGCGCTCGCGCAGGGCCTCGAGTGTGAGACGGAGCTGCTGCTCGGTCTGGTCCATCGGGTCGTTGTACAGGTCGGCGACCCGGCTGTGGATCTTCAGCACCGTCTGCGCGACGGAGAGTTCGTACTCCCGCGGAGACGGGTCGTAGTCGACGAAGGTGTGCGGGATGCGTGCCTCGCCCACGTGGCCGGCCGAGAGGTCGACCGCCGCCTCGCCGTACGTGTTGGTGCGCTGCCGGGGGAGCGCCGCGAAGGCGTCCAGGTGGCTTCCCAGCGAATCGGAGCGGGCGGCCAGTGCGGCGACCTCGCTCCTGGGCAGCACCAGTACGGTGCACGGGGTGGTCGCCCGGAAGGTGCACTCCCAGCCGGTCTCGGGCTCCGTCAGGCAGCCGTCGCCGAAGTAGGCGCCGTCCGCGAGAGTGCCGAGGACCGTGTCCCCGCCGTACGGGCCGGTGCCGATCCGGTCGATCCTGCCGTGCGCCAGGAGGAAGACGCGGTCCTTCGTCCCGCCCGCGGAGACCAGGACGGAACCCGGAGCGAATTCCGCCTGCTCGCAACGGCCGGCCAGCTCGGCCAGCACGGCCTCGTCGTCGTATCCGCGCAGCGCGGGCAGTTCACCCAGCTCGGCCGGGATCACCGAGACCCGTCCGCCGGTCTGCACGAAGGTCACGCGCCCGTCCCCGACGGCGTGGGAGAGCCGTCGGTTCACCCGGTAGGTTCCCCCTCCGACGTCCACCCACGGCAGCATCCGCATCAGCCAGCGGGAGGACGTCTCCTGGTTCTGCGGGGCGGACTTCGATGTCGTCGCCAGCTGTCGCGCGGCTGCCGTCGCCAGACTCTGCTGCCCGGTCGGTGGTGCCTGCACCGCTTCCCGGTCGGCTTCAACTGTCATGTGTGGTTCTCAGCCCTCCTGTAGTTTCGTCCGCTCAGCCTCCCTCGCACCTACTTGGCGTGTCATCACACGAAAGAGCGCGAATGTCCGCTTCCCCGGATGGGTAGTCGGGCCGCTGTTTCGTTTTTTCGCGCACATGTCCACCCGCGGGGAACCCCTTGGAAGAACGCGGTTGCGGAAGTCGTGGCGGGGGCGGCCCGGCGGGACGGGCGCGGTCCCCGGCTCAGGGGGCCGCCGCCCGTCGCGCGGCGGTACGCCAGGCCGCTGTGACGGCCCGGTGCGCGGCCTCGCTCCCCGCTCGGACCTCCGTCGAAAGGTGCAGGGGGGCGCCTACGTGCACATGGAGCCGGGGTCGTCGCACCGGCGCTGTGAGGAAGCCCGCCACCTGTTTGGCCGTGCTCCCCGACGTGAGACGCCGGGCGCCCGCCTGGCCGACGGGGATCACGCGGGCGCCGGACAGGGCGGCCAGCCGCGCCGGACCGCTGCGGAACGGCTCAGGTGCGGCTTCGGCGGCGTCCCTGCGTGCGGGAAGGCCCCCCTCGCCGTAGATGAGGACGTGGCGTCCGGCGGCGAGCGCCGCGGCGGCACCCTCCAGGGCGTCGGCCGCCCGTGCGGTCCTGCGGTGCACGGGGACGTGCCCGCCGCTCTCCAGGAGGCGGGCGAGGACCGGGACGCGCCACAGGCCGGCCGTGGCGAGTACCACCGGGTCGATCCCCATCCGGCGCAGTGCGGCCAGGACCACGCCGGGGTCGGCGAGTGAGGTGTGGTTGGCGACGAGGATGCCGGGAGCGCGGACGGTCTCCTCCGAAAGGTCGGAGGAGACCGTCAGGCGCCCGAGGACAGGGATCACGGCGGCGGCGATGCGACTGAGCACGGGACTGACTCCAGACTGAGCACGTCGGTGGGAGTCCATCGTCATGCCGCGTGGGGGACGCGGTCCTGAGCCCGTGTACTCATCTCCGTGGGTGCCCCGTCGCACGGGCTCAGGTGACGGCGGCGCGCTCCCGGCGGCTGGTGCGGATTCGTTGGCCGCCGTCCCCGGGGGCGACGCGGGCGCTTCCCCGCCCCCCGTTATGTTTTCTGCGGCTCCGCAATGGGGCCGCTGGCCTCCGGGCCTGGCATGACTGTGTCCCCCTGTCGAACGGATGACCTGGGGGGT
>NZ_JBHZCI010000061.1:0-27402 GCF_042755185.1 Streptomyces sp. NPDC059166
CCGTGTGGGGTGTGTGTCGGGGGGTCTGGGATATGTTTAAACGACCCTGGCCCAGGAGGGAGGGGGAAGCCCGGCTGGTCCCCGAGCGAGGGCGCACGGGGACCAGCCGGGCAACCGGCACCAGGGGGCGCCGGTCACCGGGGGAGAAGCCGACCGCGACGACCACCGCGAGCAGCCGAGCCCGAGCACGCCCGCCTACCCCGACCGCAAACCGCGCCGCCGCACCCGAAACCCGAGCGAGCGCACCCGCAAGACGACCACCCGCCTCTCCGACGACGAGAAAGCCGAGATCGCCGCCGCTGCCGCGCAGCGAGGCGTCACCGTCGCACGCTTCCTCGCCACCGCCGGCCTGAGCGCCGCCCGCGGACACGCCGCCGTGCACAGCAACGACCAGCTCGACACCGCCATCGACGAACTCGCCGCCCTACGCACCGCGCTGGCCCGCATCGGCAACAACATCAACCAGATCGCCTACGTCCTCAACAGCGGCGGCCACCCGCGCGCCGGCGAACTCGAACACGCGCTAGGCGCGTTGACCGGACTTCTCGCCCGCGTCGATGACGCGGCGAACGACCTGGTGACCAGGCGGCTGTGATGGTTCCCGACATCGGACGCGGCTCCCGCACCCACGGCCTCCTCGTCTACCTGTACGGCCCCGGACGACGCGAGGAGCACACCGACGCTCATCTCGTCGGCTCCTGGGACGGCTTCGCCCCCGACCCCGGCCGCGACACCAGCCTCGACCCCGACCCGAAGATCACCTTCGCCCGGCTCACCGCCGCCTTGGACCTGCGGGTCAAGCAGGCCGGCGACCGCGCGCCCGTCAAGCACGTCTGGCACTGCTCGGTCCGCACCGCCCCCGGGGACCGGCGGCTGGACGACGAGGAGTGGAACGCCGTCGCCCAGCGCATCGTCCACGCCACCGGCATCGCCCCGGCCGGAGACCCCGACGGCTGTCGGTGGATCGCCGTCCGCCACGCGGAGGACCACATCCACATCGTCGCCACCCTCGTACGCGGCGACCTGCGCAACCCGCGCCTGAACTACGACTTCAACAAGGCCCAAGCCGAATGCCGCCGCATCGAGAAGGAGATGGGCCTGCGCCGCCTCAACGCAGGCGACGGAACCGCAGCGAAGAACCCCACCAGCGCCGAGAAGTTCAAGGCCGAGCGCACCGGCCGCCCGGAGACCTCCCGCGAGACGCTCCGAGAGGCCGTCCGTCGAGCCGTGGCGGGAGCGGATTCGGAGGAGGAGTTCTTCACTCGGCTCCAAGAGGCGGGAGTACGGGTGAAACTACGGCACGCACCATCCGGCGACGCGCTCGGCTACAACGTTGCCCTGCCCGGCGACCGCAACCGCCACGGCGAGCCGATCTGGTACCCCGGCTCCAAAATGGCCCCCGACCTCTCCCTTCCGAAGATCCGCCTACGCCTCACCGACGGGGCCGCCGAGCCGAGCGCGCCCGCGGTCGCCGCTGACCGGACGAACTGGTCACCGCCCGCCCGTCAACGACGCAACGCCACCGTCATAGCCGAGCGCTCGGCTACGCTCCTGGCATGCGACGAGGACGGCGAGGCCGCCGCCCAGCTCGTCGGCGTCGGAGAACTCCTCGACGCGGTGGCCCAGACCTCACCGGCCACCACCCGCGCCGAGTTGGCCGCCGCAGCTCGCGCGTTCGAACGGGCGACCCGCAGCCACGTCCGCGCCGAACGCGCCGACATCCGGGCCCTCCGCTCAGCCGCCCGGGGCATCATCCAGGTCGGCGGCGCGCTCGGCCGAGGCGAGGACGGCGGCACCACCGCCATGCTCCTCTCCACCCTCGTCCTCGTCACTCTCGCCGCCGCCCACTGGCACTCCGCCCGCGGACACGCCCAGCAGGCCCACGCCTCCCGACAAGCCGCCAAACACTTGCGCACCGCCTACCGGCAGGCCGCCGCCACCCCGATGCGCATGCTGCACGACCAAGGTCGGGCCCTTCCAGAAGCGCAGCGCCGCACGTACGAAGCCACCCTTCGCGCCGTCCTACCGGAGGAGGTCGTACGGTCAGGGGGCATGGAAGCGAGGACCGACGCCTTGCTCGCCACCCTCGCCCAGGCCGAGCGGGCGGGCCACGACTCCGAAGCCCTCCTACGCCAAGCCATCGACATACGCGAACTCGACACCGCCGAGGACGTGAACGACGTCCTGGTCTGGCGCCTGCGGCGCATCGCCCAGCTCCCGGCACACCCGGGTGACGGTGCCCGTCGTCCGCAGGCCGCCACCCGCCAGGCCATCGCGCCGAGCAGCCGCACCAGTGAACGAAACGCGACGGCGGCCGTACCGCTCGGGACTGCTCAAGACCCCAATCGCCGCTCGCCACGTCGCTGACCACGTCGAACCGGACGTAGACCACCACCGTCCGAGCGGACGCCGCGAAATGTATGGACAGCCGGTTCCACCGGCTGTTACGGATGAAGACAGGACCGACAACCGGGAGATGACGCTCGTGCTCAGAACCACCACCCGCACCACGGAGCCGGCACCCGTCCTGCCCGTTCTGCCCACTGGTACCGACCCCCTGCTGCAGCTCCAGGCCGAGACGCGGTCGGCCGACGGCCCCGGGGCAATTCGCTGCGTCGGCCACTCACGCGAACTCGCTCTCGGCGGCATGCCCGTGATGTGCTCCGCCTGCCGTGCCCGACGCGACTGGCTGCTCATCAACCACGGGCGCAACGTCTGGGTCCGCTGCCGGTGCGGCAACCAGTGGCTCGAGTCCGAGATCAGCCGCGCTGATTTCGACGCCCTGGTCGGCGGCCCGTACGGAACGACCTACCCGAGCGTCGAGGCGGGCTTGGCTGCGCTCGGGTTCGACGGCGTATTCGCCGGCATCTACCTGGAGTAGGCGAGCACCAGGCGGAACGCCGAGGGAGTCACCGGTGATGGGGATTTTGACTATTGCTCCGACCGTCCAAATAGCGCACAGGCCACGGCAGTCTCCACGCAGGTCTTCCCGGCGCGGAAGTCACTGCCAACGAACATCTCCGGAGAGCGCGGCACGCAGTCATAGAACTTACTCATGAACGCGTGCGCCTGCTGCTCGGCGCTCTTGGCCGTGGTCTTGTCGGGCAGAGCGTCGGAGAAATGGGCCTGGATCAGCGTGTGATGCCAGCGATTAGCATCCCCGATGTGCCGGTTGAGGCGTTCTCGTGGAGCGCTGCTGTACCCGATCTTGATGCGGGGTGTGTGTCCTGCGATCTCCAGGACGTAGAGCCGATGCTCACGGTACCCGTGCTCGCGAAGGAAGTCATTGGCGGTTGCGCGGGCGCGGTCCTGGATGCGCAGGGCGAGAACGGGCAGAGGCCCACTGCCAGCCTCCTGCATGAGCCGTCGGGCCAGACTGCGGGGCTTCTTGATGATGACGCTCCGCTGCGACGGTGGAGGAGGGGGGATCGGTGCCAGCATGCAGAGATTCTCGCCCAACGAACCTCTGCAGTATGTCGGTTCGCCGGAACTGCATGCGAAAGGACCTACTCGTCACCCGTAGACGCCCGCTTGGTCGTCGCTTAGTCATCGTTCGGCAGGTACCACCCGTGCTCGCGATGCCTGGGCTCTGGTGGGTTCGGGTTCTCGCGGTCGTAAGCCTCGTTTGCGCGGCGAATCATCTCTGCGTCGTAGCGGTGCAGCTCGTCGTGCAGTTTGTCCGCTTCGTTGACATCCCCAGCGGATACGTAACGCTCTCGCAGCGCCTCGCGTTCGTCTGCAAGTTCCGCGTCGGACAGTGGTCGGAGGCTACCGAGTCCACGCGCGATGGAGTTGAAGATGCCCATGCATTGATGTTGTCACGCTGGGGCTACCGCCGCGCTGCTATCCGCCAATACCACCTCGCGGCTGCTGAGATCACCCCGTCGAAAGGTCCCATTCACAGTTCTTGACCGTTGCTCCGCGAGCACCAAGGCTGGGTCTGGATCGGCGCTGGGTCGTGGCGGGGGCGATTGCCTGGGGGCATGGCCGCCGATGGCTACCAGCCCGACCGCTGGGACGTGATCGGTGCCCTGGCGTGCCTCGCGGGGATGACCGTGATCATGTACGCGGACCGTAGCCTCTGGTCGTCGGCCATGGTGTCCTCCTTCGTCGGGTCGAGCGTACGGAACGAACGGGTGGACGCACGACGAGGCCGCCCCTGCCTGAGCGGCGTGGGGCGGCCTTCGGCGGTCCTCGGTCAGACTCCGGAGAGCCGGTTGGAGAGTTCGAGGGCGTCGGTCGCGAATGAGAGGGCGGCGCACAGGCCGGTCACCTCGTACAGGGTCGGACGGACCAGGCGCGGCCAGTCGTCCGTGGCGGCGGGCCAGGAACCGAGGAGTACCTCGGCCGTGGTCAGCCCCAGGTACGCCGTGACGTCCCAGCCGCTGCGCGAGGCGGGCTCCCAGCGCAGCCGGATGCGCCCGAGGGGAAGTTGGGGGGACTTGGCGGCGAGCCAGGTAATGTCGAGGGGGCCGTCGGGGCGGGTGGAGATGCGCTGGAGAAGCGCGCTGTGCACGCCGCCCGGCATGGGGCGCATGGCGACATCGTGCAGCGCGAGACGAGGTGCGGGGCGCGAGAGCGACGAGATGGAAGCCTCCGTGGCGGTAGGGACGATCAAGCCCAGGTGAGGGCATCGCGCGCCCCCATCGGGAGGTAGTCCTCCTGACCGTCATCCGCGATGTACGCCGTGCCGTCGCGGACGACGACCTCGGCTCCGACGAAGTGGGCGAAGGGGAAGTCGGGGTTGATGGCGAGACGGACAGGCAGGTTGGGGTCGAGTTCCTGGAGCTGGCGGAGCAGGTGGCCGACGGTCAGATACTGAGGCAAGAGAAACTCCGAGAGCAGTGGGGGACAGGGCCGGAACCAGCGCGGTGCACGGGGCGGGCCGTCGTCGGCCTGCCCCGTGGTCTGGCGGTCAGCGCGAGGAGTGGGTGACGAGGGCGGCGAGAAATCCGGCGACAGCCTCGGAAGGGGTGTGGACGCCGAACTCCTGGACCCATACCTCGCCGTCGGCGGGCAGCACCTGGACGCGCCAGACGATCTCGCGCGCCCAGGCGGAGGGGTCTTCGGGGAGCCAGCCGACGTAGACGCCGCCGTCCGGGCTGGTCGCGTGGACGTTGGCCTCCGGGGTCTCGGCGATCGTCCAGCCGAGAGCGTCCAGGAGGTCGAGCACCGGAGCGGCGCAGTGGTCGGAGGAGAGCCATTGGCGGTCTTCCACGGCGGGGCGGACGACGGCGGGCAGGAGGGTGGCAGAGGCGTTCACGGTTGGACGGTCCCTTCGTTGACCTGCGGTTTCCCGCTACCAGTACGTTGGCATGCGGCATGCCGAAGTGCGTAGTCGTTTCCCCGGGGATGCCGTCTGCCGTGGGCGAACTGGAGACCACCAGCGAGCGGTCGGCGGGACGGGAATGGATCGGCGACCGCGGTTGTCGTACCTGGGTTGCGGTGAGGGACCGCACGTCGGTGAAGGGGAGCAGGGGATGGCCGAAGCGGGCAGACACTGGGACGGCGCCGGACTGGAACGCAAGATCCGCGCCGCCGGACGGCCCTGGACCGTGGGCGACATCGCGATGGTCGCCGACGGTCAGTGGGGAGTCGGTGCACAGCCCGACCGGTGGCCGGACGAGGCGACGGTGGAGCGCCGGGTCGCCGAAGGCCGGCGCGTGGAGCTGACAGTGGAAGAACTGGCCCGCGCGGTGGGCCCCCGGGCCGAAGAGGGCCACCGCGACGAGAATCGGACCTAGGCGTTCAACGTCGGGGGCCCGTGGTGTGCGCTGACGGCCCTACGACCGCCGCCGGAGAGGACGGTTCGGGCACGGCCCCCGGGGCGTGCCGCGTCTGCCCGGAGCGGGCGACAGCGGCCTGAGCCAGCCGAACCGCCGTTGCCTCGACCTCGGGTGCGGCGGCCTCCCGAGCCTCCACCACGCGCCGGATCGCCTGGAGGTACGCACGGCTCTCCGCGTGGGCGACGCGGAGCTTGACCGCCGTTTCGGTGATCCGGTCGAGTTCGTAGAAGTCCGGTACGTACCCGGGCCGGGTCAGGGCGTGAAGACGGTCCTGGTGGACGGTTACCGTGCTGTCCGTGATGGCCAGGGCCGTTCGGGTGTGCATGGCGCAGCGTAGGAGCGGGTCCTCGCTGGGGCGGCGGACCCCTAGTAGGGCTTGGTCAGGTTCGTATGGGTGTGGGTATGTCGCGGTGGCAGGTGGGGCAGGCGCCGGTCCAGAGGGCGAGGAGTGTCTGTAGCTCTCGGACGACCTGGTAGAGGCTCAGGCCGGTGCCGCGTCTTTTGGGGCGCGGGCCAGTCGTTGCAGGGTGCAGAAGGCGTGCGCGACGGAGACGAGGGTGACGTGGTGGTGCCAGCCGTTCCAGGTCCGGCCCTCGAAGTGAGCAAGGCCCAGGGCCTGTTTCATCTCCCGGTAGTCGTGCTCGATGCGCCAGCGGAGTTTGGCGAGGCGGACGAGTGTGGTCAAGGGCATGCCGGGGGGCAGGTCGGACAGCCAGTACTGCACCGGCTCACTCTCACCGGCAGGCCATTCGGCCAGCAGCCAGCACATGGGCAGTTCCGGTCCGTCGACGCTCTGGCGGACCTCGCGTCCAGCCGGCCGGATGCGCAGGGCCACGAAGCGGGAGTACATCCGTTTGCGGCCCGAGCGGCCTGTGCCGGGGCGGGAGCCCTCCCGCCACTGCACCGGCCGGGCCGCCTTCCGGCCCGCCGCGATGACCATCTCCTTCACCGAGCGAGGCTTGTCGGGATACTTCGCCACCGGTGGACGTCCGGTCCCCGAGTAGGGCTCGGCCGCCGGCGCCGCTTCGGCGGGCTGGGCCGACAGCGTGGCGGAGATCCCGACCACATAGTTCAGGCCGCGCTCCTGCAGTCCGTGCCGGAAGGCGGCGGCGTCGCCGTATCCGGCGTCCGCGACGGCCAGCGGCACCTCGAGCCCCCAGGAACGGGTCTCATCGAGCATGTCCAGTGCCAGCTGCCACTTCTCCACATGCCCGACATCATCCGGGATGCCGCAGGCGGTGCGGCGGGCGATCTTGTCCGCATCGGCCTTCGGCGAGGCGGGATCCCAGCTCTGGGGCAGGAACAGCCGCCAGTTGACCGCCGCCGAGGCATGATCGGACGCGAGGTGGAGCGAAACACCGACCTGGCAGTTGGTGACTTTTCCCGCGGTGCCGGTGTACTGCCGCGACACACAGGCCGAGGCCGTCCCGTCCTTGAGGAAGCCGGTGTCGTCGAAGACCAGGGCGTCCGGCCCGATCGCCTCTTCCATCCGCCAGGCGAGCTGGGCCCGGACGTGTGCCGGGTCCCAGGGGCTGGTGGTGATGAAGTTGGCCAGTGCCTGACGATTGCCGTCCTCCCCGAGCCGGGCGGCCATCGGCTCGACCGACTTACGCTGCCCGTCAGCCAGCAGCCCTCTCAGATAGACCTGCCCCCACCGGCGCTGATCCTTGCGCGCAAACGGCTCGAACACCTCCGCCGCGAACGCCTCCAACTCACCACGCACCACAGCAATCTCGTCCGGAGTCACACCCCCTCAACGACACACCAGGCCCCCAGGACACGCACAACCACAACCGACCTGACCAAGCCCTACTAGGACCTCAAGTGCTTCGATGGGCTGGCCCCAGGCGTTCTCGATCATGGCCGTGGCCTGGTCGAGCATGGTGGTGGGCATGGTGGAACTCCTGTTGGGCGGGGACGGTGGCGATTGGAGTGCGGCTTGGGGTGGGAGTCAGCGTCCGCGCCGGGGCGTCGGCGAGCTGGTCGGCAGCCGGGCAGAGGTCGCGGGTGCGGGGTGTCCCGTCTGTTTCTGCGCCGCCCCCGTGGAGCGGTTCTGCGCGGCCATCACCCGGAGGTCGGCTGCTGTGCGTGGTGCCCGCGCGGCGCGGTGTACGGCTTGGGTGACCGCGGTGCGGCGTACGGCCAGTGGAGTCGGAGCGCGCCGGACCTGAGCCTCGGCGATCGGCGTGGCCGAAGCGACAGGGGTCATGGTGACCAAGTGCTGCATCCGCCGGTCGACTTGGTGGCGCTCGCGGACCACCGGGGTCGACTTCGCCATCACAGCGGCGGTTGCGGCGATCAGATGCGACGGGGTGCGGGCCGTGAACGTCGCTTCGGCACGAGTGCCCCAGCCCGGCGGGCCAGCCCACAGCTCGACGGTCGTGCGGTCGGAGCCGTAGCCGCGCCGATCGATGAGGATGCCCGCTTGGTCGTTAGGAGCGATGATCTCGACGGTGCCGAGTTCAGCAGCTCCGTCAAGGTTCCAGCCGGCATCGGTCAGCGGCCGGACGGTGTCCCTCCAGGGGACGGTTGGCCCTGTCAGGAAGCGGCCGGGGGTGTCGGAGGCGATGGCTTCGTCGTAGTCCTGGACCAGTGCGGCGGTGAGGCCGGCGACCATCTCGGCCGGGGTGACGTGGTTGAACGTCGCCGTCCAGCGAGGCGCCGAGAAGGCGTCCTCGGCTGCGCTGATCTTCCACAGTTCGAAGTCGTCGCCGAACCAGCCGATCCGAATCCGTTGGTCGGGAGAGGTCACGAGGAGCTGGCAGGGGCCCTCATCGAGGTACTGATGGGGCCAGTGGGCGACGGGCGCGAAGCCAGCCTCGCCGGTCCCGTTGGAACCAGCCAGATACATGGGGCTGACCAGTACCTCTTGGTACCGGGTCGGGTCATCAGGGTCGTACATGGTCGAGTCTCCGGAAGCGAAGGAGGAGAACGGATCCGCGTATGCAGCGGCGGGAGCCGCCGGAGCGCACGCGGATTCCGTAGTGGCGGCGAGTGGCCTCTCGTTCTCACCCCCGTCACCGGCCCCGGCCCGGTGCCGACTGAGCGGTCACGGCCGCCGGCACCCGCGGTTGCGGCTGCGGCGCGTGGCTGAACATGACGTTCGACGCGGCGGCGCTCCGTCGTAGGGCCGCCGCGGTCCGGGCGCTGTTGGCTCCCGCCCCCAGCGGAATGCCGACGTGGGTGCGCGTGGCTGCCGCTGCCGGAAGCGGTGCCGCTGTTCCACCTCGCAGCGAGAGGGGCTGGCTCCAGTGCTCGACACTCGCGTAGACGGCCCCCAACGCGTGGCCGGCATCGGTGAGTACGTACGGGTCTCCGTGCCGGGAGCCCGTCCGCGTGACCAGGCCATCGGCCTGAAGCCGGACAAGTCGCTGCCGTGCGAGGCCGTAGTCCAGACCGGCCGCCTCGGCGATGTGAACGAACCGCATCTGGCCGCCCGAGTCGAGGGCCTGAATCACGGCAGTTGAGTGCCGAAGATGCAAGCGGCGCAGCGCGTCCTCGACACGCTCGGCTTCGGCCATCGGTTCCTGTGTCAGGTGGGTGCGGGACCAGTCCGAGACCGTACGGAGGACGGGGGCCAGAGACGTGCCGAGCGCGCTGAGTCGGTACGGCGCGCCCCGCCGGTCGTCCTCGCGGTTCACCAGTCCGTCGGCGTGCATCGTGGCCAGTCGTTTGCCGACGAACTGCTCGCTGACGAAGGGGAGCTGCGCAGCAACGTCGCGGACGCGCATGGGGCCGTTCACCTGGGCCAGGGTCATCGCGGTCCAGGTGGTCCACTTGGGCCCGATCCGGGCGAGAGCCTCCTCGACGCGTTGGGCGTCGATGGAGGCGATGGAGAAGGTGGGAGGCAGGCCGGGGGTAGCCATGGTGGGGTCCTTGTCGGGATGAGGTCAGCGTGAGCGGGGGGTCGCGAGGGAGGTCCTGGCGACGGGCGCGGCGGCCGGGTCGGCGAGCGTGCCTGACGTGGTCTGCGTGGTGGTGCGGCCGAGGGCGGCGGACACCCGGGAGGTCGTCGCGCGACCATCACGCAGGGCGGCTTCACCCTGCGAAGTGAGCGAGAGGAGCTGGCCGGGCCGATACACGCTCTCGGTGATGTCCTGATGCAGTAGCCCGTCGGCGACCAGCCGCTGCACGGTCTGCGGGAAGACCGCCGGGTCCTGCCACTGGGCCTTCTCCCGCGAGATGTACGGGTCCTCGCCGATCGCGTTGCGGCGAAAGCGAACGCCTCCGGCCGCAACCGCTTCGAGGGCTACCAGCCCGCGCTCCCCTGCGACGGCCCAGTCGTCGTCCCGGTGGGGCCTCGTCTTCTGGCCCTGCCCGTGGCTCTTGTTGCTCGTGTGTTGAGCAGGCTCGGGCGAGGAACGAAGCCGGCGGTAGGCGGACAGGGACTCGACGAGCTGGCTGTATGCCCGGTCCTGCTGGGCCAGAACGTCTCCGAGTTCGGGGAGGGCGGTCCGCAGCAGTGCGTACGACACCTGGGCGCGGCCGACTTCACCGCGGCCGATGCCTTCGAGTAGCTGCTGAGCGCGCTGGACCGCGTCGAGCACGCTCTCGTGTCGCTCGTCCAACGCTGCTGCGGCTTCGATGACGCGTGTAGCGGCCTGGTGCAGCGGCTCCTCCGGAGCATGCGCGAGGGCGGGCACGCTGATATCCCCGACACCGAGCACTTCGACGACGAGGTAGGGCCCAGGGTGGGTGTCTGCGTCGTACGGGTTCACTCCGTAGCCTCCATCCGGGCGAGCAGGGAGCGGACCAGAGCGGGCAGGCTCCCGGGGTCGTTGCCGAGCCGAGGGCGGTCGCTTGCTTCGCGGAGGAGAATGGCGTCGTCGAGCAGACCGCTGGAGATCTCCATGCAGGCGTCGGTGATCCGGGCGGCGGCGAGCAGCGACTGGGAGAGGACCTCGACGTAGTCGTCCGGCGCGAGGCCGGCGGCCTCGGCTGCGTTGCGGACCGACTCCAGCTCAAGCGCGCTGAAGCCGAAGTCGAACTCGTCGTCGCGCCCGGTACCACCGGAAGTAGCGGCGATCGGGGCGCTGGGCTCTGCGGGGATGCCCACGCGGGTGCAGATCTCGTCGACCGAGGCGGTCAGCTCGGCGAACGACTCGGTGAGCCACCCCAACGCGGAGGCGTAGGAGGCCAGAGCGAACAGGCCCGCCGGCGTGGTGAGGCGTGGCTCGGCGGTCACGAAGTCCTCGAACTGGTTGTTCAGCTCGGTGATCACGCGGGGCCCGGCGGCCAGCGGACCCAAGACGGGATGCAGGTAGGAGCGGGCGGCGGGCGGCGGGTATTTGGCGGCAGGGATGGCGGTGACGTTCTGAGCGGCCTCGGTGAGGAGATCCGCCAGCTCTGAACGGGTCAGCGCAGTAGGGTTGTTGGTCATCGCTGGGCGGCATTTCGAGGAGCAGCGGCTGAGGGCGGCGCTGGTGGCGGGGCAGTCGCGGGGCCCGTTGTCGGCCGTTCGGTGGTGAGCGTCGAGCGGGACCGGGCGGCCTGCACGCGGGCCTCCGTGGCGGAGTCGGGGCCGACCTCTTGTCGGGGGCCGGTCCGCAGGTGGGCCGTGCGGTAGACCGCGTATTCCTTCCGGCTGCCAGCCGCCACAAGGTAGATCTCGCGCTTGTGGGTCGAGGTCGGTGGCGCTTGGCGGAACTGGATGACCAGCCGGTAAGAGACTTCCGGGTCGACGTACACCTTGTGGAAGCCGACAAGGCGGCCCTTCAACGGCAAGCAGTCGTCGCTTCCGTGGACCAGGTTCTGCAGCTCCAGCAAGGCCAAATCGTGCATCTCGGCCGGGAGTTCCCGCAGGTCGGCGATGGCGTCAGGGTGCGCGGCGAAGGCGAAGCGGGCGCGGCTCACAGCAGCCTGCCCTGGGCCGGGCGCTGAATAGGTACCGCCGCTGTCGCGCGGGGCGCGTCGAGACCGGTCTGCGGTGTCGGAGAGGTACCGGCTGACCGGGAGAGGGTAACGCGGGACCTGACGACAGCACCGATGTGGTCGCTGTACTCCGGAGACTCGGGCAGTGGTTCGCTGCGCTCGTCCAGCCAGGCCCGGGCGACGCCGACGTCGGCGAAGGCGCCCTCACGCATCGTGTACTTGCCGGCGTCGTGGTCCCACTCCTCGTGGAAGAGACGAACCGGCGCCTGGGCGGCGCGGGAGTCGCGGACGAGCGTCCACGACTCGCTGGTGTCGTCGCCGGAGGTGTAGGTGTCGAGAACCTCGCAGCGCGCGCCCGGCCTCTGGGTCTGCGGGTCCACCTGGACGGTGAGATCGTCGACCGGCGAGAGGCCGTCGAGGTCGAAGTCGAGAATGTCGTTCACGCCGCCATCTCCGCCTGCTCGGGCGCCGGGGTGGCCAGCACCCGGTGATTGGGGCGAGTTGCGCTGGTCGTGCAGGCCGCGAACGGTCCGTCGGGCGCACGTAGGTGCGCCAGGGTTTGGTCCAGGTGGTCGCGGTGCCAGGTCGAGGGGCCGGACAGGCCGGCCTCCGTGTCGGTGAACTGCTGCCAGGCGAGCCAGAGTGCGTGGAGCCGGGCGACGGCCTCGGGGTGTTCGTGCCAGTGCGCGCACCAGGGACGGCTCGTGCTGATCTCCCGGCCGTACACCGGCAGGAAGAGGTAGTTCACCCAGTCGCTGAGAGCAGCGAGTTCGACGGCATACTCCTTGCCACCCAGGGCGAGGATGAACACCGAGGCGGGGCCGTCGGGCTTCTTCCCGTCAGCCGCCTCGGCTTCCGGAGCACCGTCCGGCGGCTGGATGGCGCCGGGGTCGGGCTCGGAGCCGAGGCGGTCGAGGATGACGCCGTGCTGCCTGACCTCGGCCATGGTCTTGGCGAGGGTGCTGGCGAGATCGTCGAGGTCTGCGTCGGGGACGCGGTACGGCTCGGGGCCGGGGGAGGTCGGGCTGGTGTCGGCCATGGGGGTGTGCTCCATCTGTGAGACGGCGACATGCCCGAGAGGATCCGGAGAATCAGCGGTTTGGTGCGGCCGGAAAATCGCGGTAGTGGAGCGCTATCGGTCGGCGCAGTGGGGACAGCGGGGGAAGCGTGGCGCCAGCAACTGCAAGGCGTGCGAAGCCTGTTGTGGGACGACGCCGTTGCCGAGCGCGGTGAGCTGCGCTGGACGGCCGAGCCCCGGAGTCGCGGTGACCCAGCCCGCGTCGAGGCCCTGCATCCACTCCACGAAGTCCGCGCGGAGCCGACCGGCCGCGTCCGTGGGGGCCGGGGCCGGGCGGGTGAGGCTCTCCCATCGGGTGATGGCGGATCCGTACGCTCCCCATCGCCGGTCCGCGTCCCCGCCTCCGGCGTCTCCTCCGCCCAGAGGGGCAGGACCACCGCCGACAAGGGAGGCCGCCATCCCTTCCCGGGGCGGAGGCCCGGGGTGCCCGTGTCGCTCGCCCTCGGTGTCGGCAACAACGACGCAGCCGCGCTGGGCAGGGTCATGTCGCCATTGCCGTGCCGCTGGTTCGGCGAGCCCTTGATTCCGTCCGACGCCTTCGGGGTCGGCAGCAGCAGCCACTCGACCTCGTCGGCCAGGTTCGGACCGTGGCCCCCGCTCTTCCGCTTCGATGGATGCTGGCTGCCGCCGTTCTTCCCGATGTTGCTGGTCGGCATCTTCAGCAGGGTGCCCGGCGGGCCATGCGACGAAGTTATCTGGACGATTCGCCTGATTCAGCGACTGTGCACGCTGTGCGGTGTGCGTAGGGTTCCGACCGTGCGAGTGGTGAAGGTGCCCGATGCTGTGGCCGGTCAGCCGCAGGTGCGGCTGGTGGACGCGGCTGGTGAGCCAGTGGCTGAAGTCGGCGAGTTCTTGCGGTTGTTGACGGTGCGTGCGCACTCCACGAACACCGTCCGTGCGTACGCGTACGACCTGCTGAAGCTGTACCTGTTCTGCGAGGAACACGGGATCACAGCTGGTGAGTTCACACCGGCGCGGGCGGTGGAGTTCCTGGAGTGGCTGCGGCTGGTGTCGTCGTCGCGGCGCGCGCGGCGCCTGGAACTCGGTGTCGCGACCGGCGAGGGGCGGTTGCTGTCGCCGAAGACGTGCAATCGGGTGCTCGCCGCGGTGTCGTCGTTCTACGAGTTCCTCATCGTCAGCGAGCAGTACGCCGGCCGGGACAACCCGATCGTCAAGAACGTCGACCAGGCCGCGGCCCGAGTGCCGGACCGCTACAGGCCGCCGCTCATGAACGCTCGCCGGCAGCAGCCGGTGCGCCGGGTGTTGCGGGTCAAGACAGTGGAGCCGGTGCCGCGGCCGATGCCCGACGACGTCTACCGGGCCCTGCTCGATGAGCTGCGTACTCGCCGCGACCTGGCGCTGCTGGAGGTGATGTGGGAGGGCGGGCTGCGCCCAGGGGAAGTGCTTGGACTGCAACTGGAGGACATCTCCTACGGTCAGCGCCGGGTGACGGTCCGCAAACGGGACGATCATCCGCGCGGAGTGCGGCAGAAGTCGCGCCGCGACCGTGTGGTCGATCTGTGGGAGGGGCGGGCGCTGGCGGCGCTGAACGCCTACGTGATGCGCGAGCGTCCGGCCGACGTGGACACACCGTGGGTGTTTCTGGTCGGAGGCCGGGGCAAGCGTCGGGGCGAGCCGCTGGGCTACGACGCGCTGGTGCGGATGTTCGCCCGGGCCGCCCAGCGGGCCGGGGTGCGGGACGCGTGGCTGACCCCGCACAGCCTTCGGCACACCCACGCCACCAGGATGTTCGAGGGCGGTATGCGGGAGCTGACGCTGATGACCCGGCTCGGCCACGCGACGCCCGACTCGATGAAGGTCTACACCCGGGTAAGCGATCCCGAGGTCGTCAAGGACTACCGCCGGGCGATCGGAGAACGGGACACGTGAACGCGAACGCACCTCTGCGGGCGGCATCATCACCGGACACCCCCGCACGCTGGGCTCCCCGGCACTGCCCGGAGGCGGAGTACGCGGCCTTCGTTGCCTCGTTGCCGATGAGCGACCAGTGGCGGCGCAAGCACGCCCAGTTCCACCTGCGCTTCCGCCAGACCTACCCGGACCTGCACACCTGGTTCATGCAGCCTCTGCGGGTCCGGCTGGGCTGGCGCAACGGCGAGGGCCAGAACCGGCGCCTGGCCCCGAGCCCGGCTTCGACGCGACCGCGGGATGGATCAACTTCAACGCCCGCCACTACCTGACCTACCTCGCTCTCACCGGCCGGCTGCGGATGGACTGGGGCTGGCTGCTGGGGATCGGCGTGCTCAAGCCGTTCCACGTCGCCGATCAGCTCGGGCTGCCGCTGCGGGAACACAGCGAGCGGCTGCGCGAGAGCCTGCTGGCGCTCGGCCACGTCCGCGACGATGAGGGATTCCGGGTTCCCTTGGGCCTGATCCGGCTGGCCCTGCACCGCGGCGATGCGGACCTGAACACGCTCACCGGTGACGACGTCGAGGAGATGCGGCACGCCATCCGCCACTGCGAACGCATCCCCGGCCTGCTCCAGGTCGTCGGCGCAGACCACTGCCCCACCCTCAAGCTGGCCTGGGCGACCAACGCCTTCCGCACCGGCCTTGCGCTGTTCCACACCGGCATCACGGACCGGCCGCCCCTGCGGGAGGAGACGACCCCGCCGCCGCGGCTGTGCTCCAAACCGCGGATCGACGCCGTCTTCGAACGCTTCCTCGTCGAACGTGCTTTGGTGCTGCGGCCGGAGAGCATGTCCAGCACCCGAGCGGGCTGCGCCGCTTCGGCCTGTGGCTGGACACCGAGCGCCCGCACATCGACAGCCTCGACCAGCTGGACCGCGCCGACCTGGTCGCGTTCATGGAGTCGGTCCACCGGCTGCGCAAGATCAAGCATCCCGACGAGCCGCTCAGCCGGGCCTACCGGGCCGGCATCATCTCGACCGTCGCCGTGTTCTTCCGCCATGCCGCCGTCGCCGAATGGGACGACGTCCCGGCCCGCCCTCTGATCACACACTCCGACATGCCCCGCGTCGTCGAGCGCGTCCCCCGCTTCATCCCCGAAGACCAGCTCGCGCCGGTCATGGACCGCGTCCGGCAACTGGACTGCCCGTTGCAGCGGTGCGCGCTGCTGGTCGCCCGGTGGAGTGGCGCACGCCGCACCGAGATCCGCAAACTCCACCTCGACTGCCTCGACGCCTACCCGGACGGCACCCCACGGCTGCGGCTCGCGGCCGGCAAGGCCCTCAAGGAACGCACCGTCCCGCTCCACGAGGAAGCAGCCGATGCCATCCGCGCGCTGGTCGCACTGCGGCAGACCCAGCACGACCGCGGCATCCACGACCCCGATCTCGGACGCCCGGTGCGCTACCTGTTCCTTCGCAACGGCCGCCTCGCGGGTCCCGACTACCTCTTCGCCAACCCGCTCCGCTCCATCTGCCAGGAGCTCGGCATCCTCAACGGCGTCGGCAAACCAGCGATCCACCCGCACCGTTTCCGGCACACCCTGGGCACCCAACTCGCGGAGAAAGGCGCCCGGATGCAGACCATCATGAAGGTCCTTGGCCACAAGAGCCCCGGCATGTCGATGACCTACACGCACATCTCCGACCCCACGGTCCTGGCCGACTACCAGGCCGTGCTCAAGCCCGGCGCGGTCATCGCCGGGCCGCTCGCCGACACTCTGCGCTCCGGGCAGCTGGACCAGGACGCGCTGGACTGGCTCAAGACCAACTTCTACAAGACCGAGCTCGAACTCGGCCGCTGCCTGCGCCTGCCCCAGGAAGGTCCCTGCGAGTGCGACCTCTACCTGAGCTGCGCGAAGTTCATCACCACACCTCAGTACGCACCCCGGCTGCGCGAACGCCTCTGCGTCGAACGGCAACTGATCGCCGATGCCCAGGACCGAGGCTGGGATCGCGAGATCGAACGCCACCAGCGGGTCGCCGACCGCATCACGAGCCTCCTCGACGACCTCGGCGCATCCCACGACGAGCCGGCCGGCTGAGTCGCCGGCCCAGCCAGATCGCTGGTCGAACAGCCTCGTCCGCGACAGGATGCCGCCATGCACCATGCTGACGAAGAATCCGAGCTGCTCAAGCTGATCCGCCGCTACGTCACACCCGACCGGCGGTACCTCAAACTCGGTGGCAGCCTTCTCGGCATGAGCGGGCGCGAACGCGCCAAGTTCACGCGGAAGCTGGGCAAGGCCGCCAGTGAGATCAGCCCCCGCGAACTGGGCGTCCTGCTCGACGGAGGATGGCGCGAGCGCAAGACGGCAGCCTGGCTCATTGCCGTTACCGGCAGGACCGAGTTCCGCGAACGACTCGGCGAACTCCTGCTCGCCAGCGAAGGACCCTACGCGGGGCAGGCCTACTGCGTCGCCCTCGCCACCTTCGGCACCCCTGCCGACGCCGACCTCTTGGTCGCTTACCTCGACCGCTACCTGCGCCGCCCCGACCTCTACTACGACCAGACAGCCGCCCTCGGAGCGCTCCTGTTGCTCGACACCCGGCTCGGTGCCGGCCAGGCGGCCCGGTTCCTCACCCCGGACGGCCTCTGGCAGCAGTGGATCGATGGACCGCCCAGCAAGGACCGCGACGCCCCCGACAGCTACCGCGAGTTCATCGGCCAGCTCTGTGTTGTCGCTGATGACAGCGCCAGACACTGCACGGCAAGGAGATGACGACCCCCACTCGGCAGGGTGACACCCGATCGAAGGAGGCCACCGCCACAGAACCCAAAACTGTCCAGATAAGCGAGGAAGGTCCGCTCGCGGCGGTGCGGGGCCCCGACGTCGGAGGCACGAAGCACGAGCCACTTCGCGTCGTACCCGAGGTCGGCCAGGGATCCGAGTACGGCACCGAGTGCCCGCAGAGCAGGCTGACCTGCGGTGTCTCCCAGACACCACGGGCAGGGTTCCACGTCGCCAGGGGAACCGGCGGGGGAGGTGAGGAGGCCGCGCACATTCTCGAGCACAACCAGGCAGGGTCGAAGGGCTGCGACCGCACGGGCGACGTGCAGCCAGAGCCCGGAGCGGGTGTGGGCGTTGAGTCCGGCCCGGCGGCCGGCGACCGAGACGTCTTTGACAGGGGAAGCCGGCCGTCAGGACGCACACCCGGGGGACGGTGGACCAGTCGACGGCGCTGATATCGCCCAAGTTCGGGATGCCGGGCCAGTGGCGGGCCAGGATGCGTGAGGCGTTCGGGTCGACTTCGGCGTGCCAGGCCAGCGTGCCGCCGAGCGCGGACTGCACGCCCAGGTCGAGGCCGCCGTACCCCGAGCAGAGAGACCCGATCAACGGGGTGGCGAGGCTCGGGGCCGTGACGCGTAGGTCCGGCGCGGCTGCGGAGATGGGGTAGATCAAGGCGAGTTAAGGGGCAGAAGAGGCTGGTGGCGAGGGGGCCTCACGGGTGGCCGCGCGAGGGTGGTCGGGCTGCTGACAGCGTGGGGAGATGGCTGGCCGGGGCTGGGGGTGACGCGCCTGGGCGGGGTGTGCTGCGGGCGCGGGCGGCCTTCACTCGGTCGGGCGGCGGCTCGGCCGCCGACGGAGCGGATGCGGTGGTCTTCGGAGCCGGACTGCTGTTCGCGGTGGCCCAGCGGGCACGTACCTCGTCGAGCGGACCGAGTTCGTGCAGGGCGTGGTTGATCAGCCGGCCGGGCCCCAGAACCTCGTCCTGGGCCAGGGTCCGGATGGCTCGCGCGGAAGCGGCGGCAGTGCGGGTGACGGAGGAGCGCATCACCCGCTGGCCGAACCAGTCGGAGCTGCCGGGGACCATTCCTTCGCAGACGGCGGTCAGCTGCTCGCTCGACACAGTGCCGTCGGCCAGCAGACCGCGGCGCTGGGCCTCCCAGAGCAGGGTGATCCGGTCGATGGGTTCGCCTCGGTGGTGCAGCGCGCCCAGGCACCGGTAGAGCTGCCCGTGGGTCGGGTCGGCGAAGTCTCCCGGCCGCAGCCAGGCCACCACCTCGCCCATGGCCCCCGGCTGTTCGGCGAGGACGGCTAGGAGGAACCGCTCGTCCTCGGCGACTTGGCCGCTCTGCACCGGAGGCGGGATGTCCGTGGCGGCCGAGGGCCCAGCGGTGGGTGGGACCGGTCGAGGGTCGGTTCCCCAGCGTCGTGCAAGGTCGGTGAGTACGCCGGTCAGGACGTCGGCCGTGCGCAAGGCTCCCTCGACCTCGCCCTGGACGGCGTCGGCCCGAGCTGCCTGGTGGAGACGGATCGCGTGCTGGGCGACGGTGCGGTGAATCGCCCCCTCCAGCACCATGCGTCCGTACACGGGGGCGTGCTCTGTTCGGGGACACGCCTGGATCAGGGTGTGGGCGTACGCCGCGGTCAGCCCGCGCACGTGCTGTCCGGCCTCCTCGACCGCGTCGGTCACCCACGACAGCGGCAACGGACCATCGGCCGAGAACGCGGGATGCCCGTCGTCGCGCAGCTTGCGGAGCGCGGCGAACAGTGCCTGGTGGACGGGCCGATAGAAGTGGTCCGCAGCGAGCCATTCCAGGTGCGTCAGCTGCTCGGGGTCGAGGAGTGCGGCACCGAGGACCGCCTGCTCGGCACTCATCAGCGGGTTCACCGCAGGCCTCCGGGATCAACGCAGGACGCCGCTTCCTGCCGGATGAGGAGGTTGGCGACTGCCTGGTCGGCAGCGGCCATCGACAGCGCGAAGTCGTCCAGGACGGCGGTGAAGGCGGGATCGGAGGCGGGAACCGAGCCTGCCCCGCCGTCAAGCCACCACCGGCCACCGCGCAGGACGACCGGAGCGTGGGCCAACCGCCCCTGCTGTGGTGTGGGCGCGCTCATGCCGACAGTCCAAGATCGTCCTGGCCGATGCTCTTCGCGAGGGCACGCTCGGTGATGGCCTTCGTGGCCCGGGCGGAGGCGGGGCCGACCACCTTGGCAGAGGGCTCCTTGTACCAGGGTTTGAGGTTGAGCATGGCGACCCGGATGCCGGTGGCCAGCAGCAGCACCTTGCCCTTGGGCAGGGCGCGGATGGCGTCCGGCGGAAGGATCCGCTCCGTGCGCATGCTCACCGACGTGGACTTGCCGCCCTCGCTGGTCGACACGGAGGTGGTCTGGACGTCGTGATCGCCGACCTGACGGCTGAGCCGGTCGGCGAAGTCCGCGTCATCGATGCCAGACCCGATGATCTTGATGGTGGCGGCGGAGTACAGGGCGTCCATACCGGCCTCGCCCCAGCACCGCTGGCCCTGACGGTAGGACTGCAGGATCGTCATCGGGATGACGCCTCGGCTGCCCAGGTGGCTGTAGAGATCAGGGAGGTCCGAGATGCGGCAGACGTTCGCCGCCTCGTCGAGGACGCACAGCGCGGGCGGGTCGAGTCGCCCGCCGGAGCGCTCGGCCACGATCACGGCCGCGCGCATCACGGCGTCGGCCGCCGCCGCGATGATCGCGGACGCACTGCCGCCGCCGTCCTTGCTCAGCAGGTACAAGGTGTCGCGGGACGTGGCGAAGGCAAACGGCTGGAACTCGGGAAGGTCGTCGTTCGGGGTGACCCAGGCGGCGACGTCCGGGTCGAGCAGGCAGCTCGCGTACTGCCTCGCCGTCTCATAGATGCCGTCGCGGGTTTCGGTCGCGCCGGAGACGGTGCCCTGGAGCTGGGCGGCGACCGCATGGTGGCCGGCGTCGGTGAGCAGGTCCACCGGGGTGCGGTCGGCCGGCATCGCGAGCCAGGCCAGGACGTCGGTGATCGGCCGCCGGTGGGACGCGGCGGCGAGGAAGAGGGCACCGAGGGTGTTGCTCGCGGCGGTGGACCAGAAGTCGGAGCCGCTGGACTCGTCCACGCTCGCGGTCACGAAGTGCCCCGCCAACCTCTTAGCCCCGGCGAGATCCCGGGCGTCAGCGAGGATGTCCCACCACATCTCGCGCGGGTGGTGGGCGATCTGCTGCGGATCGAGGGTCCAGACCGTGCCGACCTCGGCACGGGCGTCCACCGTGGTGGTGAAGGCGTCGTTCGCGGCTTTGTTACTGGTGAGCAGGACCGGGCCCGGTGCCGAGAGGATCGCGGGGATCGCCAGCCCGGACGTCTTGCCGGAACGCGGAGCCATGATCGCGACGATCACGTCCTCCCAGGACGCGCGGACCTCCGCACGACCGGGATCGAGGGTGCCGAGCAGGATGCCGCGGTCAGCGGGCAGGACCTCTTTTACTCTCCCGGCCGCCCAGGCTCGGGCGCAGGCTCTTCGCCTTGGCGACGATCTCCTTGTCCAGCAGCGGCGCCAGGTCCGCCTTCCGAG
This sequence comes from Streptomyces sp. NPDC059166, assembly GCF_042755185.1. Classification (NCBI taxonomy): domain Bacteria; kingdom Bacillati; phylum Actinomycetota; class Actinomycetes; order Kitasatosporales; family Streptomycetaceae; genus Streptomyces; species Streptomyces sp. NPDC059166. The sequence continues at coordinate 20,961 of NZ_JBHZCI010000061.1, forward strand.
CGAGGCCGGACTTGGACCCGGCACGCCAGCGCATCCACAGCACCGCAGCGGTGACGACCAAGGCAACGGTGAACAGGGCGGGGACGACGCGGGCACCGACCAGCAGCGCGGTCGTGTCCAGGGCCGGCCACAGCACCTCCGGGTGCAGCAGCGCGTCCGTGACGCGGAAGGGGGCCCATATCCCGCTCCCGGCAAAGGTGTTGGTGAGATTTCCGGTCAGCCAGGCCAGGGAGCCGAAGGCCATGGCGGCGCCGAGGATGCCGAACAGGAGGTAGAGGAGCGCGTCCGACCCGGTGGTAGTCGAGGGCGCGTTGGTGCGTGGGGAAGGCACGGCGGTTCCTTGGGTGTGCGAGCGGGCGGGGCGGGGCGCGCTCGGCTCTCGTGCAGCTCATGTCGGAGGCTCCTGAGGGTGCGAAGCGGACCGTGTCAGCGGGGTCGGCCGACAGGACGAGGCGCGGGCGGAGGCGGCGGGGTGGCCGGCGGGGTGCCGGTCGACGGCGATGTTCCGGCGTACGGCGAGGAGGCGCGGGCCACCCGCTGCCGGTCTGAATCGACGTTCTGGGCAGCGGACGGCACAGGAGCAGCCTGGGCACCGAGGACATCGTCGAGCAACTCCCGGCTGCGCAGGACGTTGACCATCTGGTGGTGCCGGGGGTCCGTGCGCTCTGCGGGACAGGCAGCGAGACCGTCCTTGGCGACTTCCAACTGCTCACGGACGTCTTGGAGCATCCCGTACGCGGCTGCCAGTCGGGTCCACGTCTCGAAAGTCGGATGGTGATGCGGGTCGTCGAAGTCGAGACGGGCGCGAGTCCAGTCGGCGGCAGAGGCGACGAGTTCGGTCAGCTCGGGCAGAGCCCCGACCAGTGCGCCGGTGACCTCCTCGATGATGCCCGCCACCTCATCGGGTGAGGCGTCCTCGTGGAGGCGAGAGATCATTCCGCGGACCGAGTACGGGTCGGCGGAAGCGTTGGGCAGGTGCCTGACCTGTAGCCGCTTGTCGGAGGCCGGTGCCGTGCTGCGGTGGGCGAGCCGGATGTTGTGCTGCATGGCCGCACCGACGGCCTCGCCGATGCTGGAGTAGTACTCGGGCACGTTTGCCTCTTCGGGTGAGTGGTCCTTGACGGGTGAGTCGAGCGGGGGCGCGGGACGTACTGGTGGCCGACGGCGGAGAGAGCCGCCGGGGTCACCGTCGGGGGGTTGCGGCGCGCGGCGGGTGACCCGTCGTAGTGAGCGGCGCCGTCTGGGAACTGGATGCCGAGGAGACCTTGGCCTGGTTCGCCGCAGGGGAAGTGGCCAGAGCGGCACCTCGGTGATCACGGACGGTCCGTGCTGCCGAGTAACTCGTCGAAGCGGTGCCGACGCGGCGTAGCTCGGCCTCGGAATCGACGAGTTCGGACTGGGCCGAGCTGACGAACTCCGAGGCGAAGCCGAACCGGTCGGCGAGCGCATACGCGTCGTCGTCCAAGTCGTTGACCTGTTCTCCCGCTGCTTCCAGCGCCTCCCGGACACGCTCCAGCGCACCGTGCTCGGGGTGAAGGAGGTGGTCGACTGCCCGCTGAAGGCTGGCTCCGTCTTCGACCGCACGGATCTGCTCCGTGATGCTGAGAAGTTCGGCTCCGGCGGCGTAGGGCCCCAGCGCATGCACCGGAGGGCTCATCCGGGCCGTGTCGAGAGACGGCGGAAGGGTGACGTCATAGCGAGCGGCTCGAAGCATCTCGGCCGCATGGCTGGCGATGGCGACCTGGTCGGCGAGCGGAGTGGTGGTGGGCAGGCGATGGCGTCGGCCGTGCCAGTCGTCGATCTGCTTGAAACCGGCGTGACGGAGGAGCTGCGCGGAGAGGTCATCAGTAGCGCCCTTGGCAACGACGCTGCCGCTGAACTCGGACGTGATGGTGATCGAGGTAGGCGCGGAAGTCTCCGGGGCAGAGGGAGCGAAGGACCCGTTGGAGGTGGGCCAGTGGGCAGAGCGTCCGGCAAATGCGGGGTTTGGTCCGGCCGAGAATCGCTGGTAGAGGCCGCACGGGTGCGGTCAGCCGGGTGCCCCGCCGCAGCAGGGCACCCGGTCGGTCAGAAGAAGGGATTCTCTGTCGGCCGGTCGGCCCCGGTGGCGGCTCGGAGCAGTTCGGTGAGGTCTTCGGGCTCGGACGACCGCTGGTCTATCCACCACCCGGCACGGGTCACCGTACGAGCGTTCTCCTCGATCTCCGCCCACTCCGCTTCGCTGGTTGTGCCTTCGGTGACCAGTGCGGTGTAGGCATTGGTCAGGATCTGGTGACGACAGCGCACGCCCCAGGGAACGGCCCGCTCGGTTCCCTCCAGGGGAGGCATCCGGTACTGCTCGGACCAGGCTTCGGACGCCGTCTGCTCCTCGGCGCGCTTCGCCTTGAGCCAGGCAGCCTTGTCCTGCTCGTCGCCCTCGTTCGAGGCGCGCCAGCAGTCCGTGCACTCCTGCCTGGCGAGCCACTCGGCGAAGCCGGCGCGTCGGTCAGCCGGTCGGTCGGACAAGTCGCGGTCGGCATGGTGACCGCAGGTGTGGTCGATAGGCCAGATCGTCTTCACGGCCATGGAAGGGCCTCCTTGAGGAGTTGGATCAGCGGTCGCGGGAGTACGCGACGCGGGGGTCAACCGGCCGGACCGCCGGTGTGGTGACGGCGGCGGGGACCGGCGCCCTGCCCGGGATTCCGGCACGGGCCGGGCTGGCGGCGAGCGCGGCGGCGCTCAACGGAGACGCGCGAGCGGGACCACGGCCGCGCTCACGGCCGACGGCCGGCGTGGCAGCAGGGCGGGGCCGAGCCGTCACCTCTTGAGCGAGGCGGGGCTGCACTGCGACCTGGAGCCCCGAACGGTGCAGGGCCACCGTGGCGTCGGCGACTCTCCCCAGGGCTTCGACGCGATCGGTGGTCGCGGGGAGCGTGTAGATGTCCAGGCTCGAGTTGTGCCGCCAACCATCCTCCACCAGCGCGAGCCCGCTGAGGCCGGAGACACGGTTGTCAAGGGCTGCGACGATGCCGAGCTGCGGGTGATCGGCGAAGGCGACGTCTGGTTCACCGAGCGGACCGCGGTCGCGTACCTGTGCCGTTTCGGGCGCCAGCGCAGGGTCAAGGGCGACGTCCACATCGACCTGGTAGCCGGCCTTGCGCAGCAGCTCGATGGCCCGGCTCGTACGGCCGTGTCCGTCACGGTTCTGGTCGGCTAGCGCGTACAACGTCGGCTGGTCGGGGACGGGATGGAAGTCGAATCCCTTGAGCATCCAGGTGCTGGCCGCGAGGTTCTTCGGGTTGGCGGCGACGATGCCGTGGACGGGGTGGTGGCCGAAGGCCAGGTCGGGCAGCACGTCGTAGTGGCTGGGCATGGCAGATCCATCCGAGGCGGGTGCGGTTGCAGGTGCGGGCGACGGGCGGATCAGTTCTGAGGGTGCGGTGCACGGAGGACTCCTGGATCGCGGTCGGTCAGAGCCGGGGGGCGGATGAGGAACTGGCCGGCGGCGGCGCGGCCCGCGCGGAAGACTCCGGCGGCGGACCGGTCGGGAGTACGCGCTGGCCGACCGACGGCGAAGAGGCGAGAGCGACCCTCGCCCGGGATGGAGCGGAGTCGGGCGGGAACACGGTGGCGGCGCGCGCCTCGCCGGAACGTCCCTGCTCCTGGCGTGGTGGTACGCCAAGCTGGTCCAGGCGGGCGTCGACAGCGGAGAGGAGATCCGGCACGCTGCCGCCGTGACGCGCATGCGGACCGTCCGGCTCGGAGTCGTAGATCACCTCGTAGACGGCGGGCTCGGCGGACCGGTGGCGGGTGACCAGCCAGCTCTCCGGGGACTCTGGGTGTTCGGAGGGCGGCTCCTGCGGCGGCGAGATGATCAGTGAACTGCCGTCGGGAAGCTCGGCGTGGACGATGTAGTCGCTCAGGCCGTACTCGACGGTGCACTCCAGGCCGCGCTGCCCGAGCGCGGAACGGAGTGCAGCCTGAAGACGACGCGGAACGGACGCGGCGGTCGAGGGCGGGGTTTCGTGGTGCATGGAGTTCTCCGTTGCGAACGCCCCGCCGCACGGCGGGAGCCGACGGGGCGTGGAGCTTGAAGGAGTGCGGTGGCCCATGAGGATCCGGCGATCGGGCGGTTTGGTACGGCCGTGACTGCGTGCTAGGGATCACCGCGAGCGACTGGGAGCCGGCGGATGCGATGCCGGCGGGACCTGGGGCGAAGCAGGTGACATGGCAGGGGTGTTGTGCGTGGAGCGGGTCAGGGCGACGCGAGCCCGCTCGGTCTGCGGCGGCCGTTCGGTGTCCGCCCGGTGAGCGAGGTATTCGCCGACGCGCACCAACGCCGGTCCCTTGGAGCCGAGTTCGTGTGAGTAGTGCCAGCCTTCGGTGTTGCGGTGCTCCTCGGCGCGCTCCTGGTAGAGGTGGAGCACGCTCGGCTGCGAACCGTCCATAAGCGCCATGACGTCGGCCCATTCGTGCCGCAGCTCCTGCGCCCGGAACAGGATGGTGTCGATCCCGCGTATCCGACGGAGGTCGTCACTGATCGGCCCCTCGACGTAGTCGGGGCCGGCGGCGGCGGCGCGGACCCCGGCCAGCACCTCGGGTCCGTGGTCGAGGTACACCTCGGCGTGCTTCCACGCTTCGGCGTCCCGCTTGACCTTCCCGTCCCCGTAGACCTTGTCGTCCAGCGGCCAGCCGTCCGCGTCGCAAAGGGAGTCCGAGACCGCGTCCCAGGCGTCGCACGCCTCGTTGATCCCGGCGGCGGCCGAGGCCAGCGCCGGGAGGTGCCGTCGCCACGCCAAAGGGTCGGTGGCCTGCGACGGCTGATTGTCACCGGAGGAAGGAGTGGAAGAAGCAGACATGATCGATTCCCGTTGCTGTGCTGGTCGTCGGGCTATGCGGCCATGCGGGCGTCGGTGTCGAACAGCTCCCGCTCAGCCGGGTGGAGGATGTGCTGCGTGATGAACGAGCGGCCGGCAACCTTCCACAGACCCCGGCCCTTGGACAGGGCGGACACCGCCTGGGTCTCGACGCCGGTCAGGCCGAGCAGAGATGCAGCGGCGGCGAGCTGGTCAGGCTCCTGGCGGTAGATGATGCGCGTGCTGCAGTCCGCGAGGAGCCCCTCGGCAAGGACTCGGCCGCGTGAACCGGCGTCGCCCGCCGAGAGCAAGTCGCTGAGGCGGTGGATCACCATGAGGTTCGCGATGCCCAGCCCTCGGGAGAGCTTCCACTGGCTCTGCATCCGCTCCAGCAGGCCGACGTGCCGCATCAGCCGCCACGCCTCGTCGTAGATCACCCAGCGTCGACCGCCGTCGGGATCACTGAGGGCTGACTCCATCCACGCGCTCGCGCACGTCATCGCGAGCACCAGTGCCGTGTCGTCACCGGAGCCGCCGAGACGGGAGAGATCGATGGACAGCATCGGTGTGGTCGGGTCGAACGACACGGTGCTCGGCGCGTCGAACATGCCGCTCAAGTCGCCGTGCACGAGACGTCGCAGGGCGTGGGCGAGGTCCTGGGCGGCTGAACCGAGGTGCCCCGCCTGGTGGCTGAGGGCGTGGTCGAGGCGTTCGGGGGAGCCGAGTACGTGGGCGATCTCGCCGAGCAGCGGCACCGTGCCCCGGGCGGCGGCGTCGTCGACGACCAGATCCAGGGCCAGGTCGAGGGCGGTGTGCTCCATCGGCAGCAGGTCGCGCTTCAGCACGGTGCGGGCGAGGCTGGCCAGTAGCAGCAGACGGCGCTTGCGAACCTCCGTGAACCAGTCCTCCTCGCTCACGGAGGCGGGGCGGGCCGGGGCGTCCAGTGGGTTCAACCGGCCGGGGAGCCCGGGGCCCAGGGCGATGCTGTAGCCGCCGAGGGCCTGCGAGACACCGGTCCACTCTCCCTTGGGATCGCAGGGGATGTAGATCCGGTAGCCGTGGGCGATCGACCGGGTGGCGATCGACTTCGCCAGCGCCGACTTGCCCATGCCGATGATCCCGGCCAGGACCGCGTTGGGGTTGGTGAAGCCCTCCACCCGGCCGCTGTTGTAGAGCGAGAACGGGTCGAAGCAGAAAGCCGCCTCCGCGTGCACATCGCGGCCGATGAACACCCCTTCCGCTCCCAGGCCGCCCTCGGCCACGAACGGGTAGGCGCCGCTGGCTGTGGCGGTGGTCATCCGGTGGGCGGGCAGGGCGAGCTTGCCGCCGCGGGCGGAGGCCGGCCCGGGGCGACCGGCGAGCGGGTAGGTGGGCCGCAGGTCCGGGTCGAGGGTCTGCTCGGCGCGGTGCTTGGGCGGGTTTCCGGCGAGGCGTGCCTGGCGGCGGGCTTCGGTGAAACCGGCTCGGGCGGCCCGCTGCTCGGCGCGTGTCGTCTTACGGGGCACGAACAGAGGGGAGGCGCTGGCGCGGGTACGGGGCATGACGTTTCTCCAGATGAGGGGTGGGTCAGCGGCGGACGAGGCCGGTGAACGGGGCGTGCAGGTCGG
>NZ_JBHZCI010000062.1:0-25509 GCF_042755185.1 Streptomyces sp. NPDC059166
TCTTGTGGGCTCTTTTTTTTTTATACTCCACGCCTGTCGGCCTCTCCCCTCCCGCGACCACCCCCGCCCCCGTACTCGCGCGGGGGGGTTCCACCCCCACCGCGGTCCACCGCCGACAAGTCCGTCCGGGACGATGGTCAGTCGTCGACCTGCTCGTCCGTGATCGTTCCCTTGGCCGCGTCCACGTCGAAGGTGGTCTTGTTCCAGTCCTTGGAGACCACGTCGACCTGCCAGACCAGGACCTGGCTGTCGTTCTCGTCGAGGCCGATCGAGGTGACCCAGCCGTCCTTCTTGTCCGTCGCCACCTTGGCCGCCTGCTCAGGCGTCTGCGTCGCCTTGGAGAGCTGGTCGGCGAGCTCCTGCTTCTCGGCGTCGGTCTGATCCGCGTCGGGGGCGGAGTCGATGACCTTGCCGGACACCGCGTCGATGGTCACGTTGTGCGCGGTGCCGTCCTCCTCCGCGACCTCCGCGACCCACCGCGGAGCTGCGGCGCTCCCGCTGGGGCTCGGGCTGCCCGTCGGACTGCCGTTGCCGGTCGGGCTCCCGCTCGGGCTCCCGCCGGGGCTGGGGCTCCCGCTCGGGCTGCCCGAAGGGCTCGGGCTGCCGCTGGGGCTCGGGCTGCCGCTCGCCTCGTCCTCGTCGTCGAGGCCCTCCAGATCCAGGTCGGTCAGCTTGCCGCCGGACACCTCGCCGACAGCCGTCGTGGCCGCCTTGTCGAAGGTGATCTTGACATTGGACAGCAGATCCTTGCGCTTGGTCTGGTCCTCGGTCAGTTGCGCCGTAGGACTTCCCGAAGGGCTGGTCGTCTGGTTCGGAAGAACCTTCGCCGCCTCGGAGGTCTCCGTGGCGGTCTTGTCACCGCTGTCCTGTCCACATCCGGTCACAAGTGCGGCGGCGAGCGCAGCGGCACACAGGGCGCCACCGGCGACGCGAAGCCGGCGGGTACGCGCGGGTACGGTCATGTTTCGACGGGGCTCAGGTCTCATGCCTGCATGCCTAGCCGCGCTCTTCCGCGGTCATGTTGTCCGACCGGCGGCTGTCACCCGAACGACAGCCCGGTCCGCCCGTTCGGCGTGCCCTGAATTCACCCACCGCCGTGCGGCCGAACAGGGGGATGGCGCCGGTTCGACGGAACCGGCGCCATCCCCTTCGGAGAGGTCGTGTCACCTCATGCGGTCAGCTGGACCTCGCCGGGCGCCGACGCGGTCCCCAGCGATCCGGCGGCCGGAACGGCGCGCAACTGCGCCTCGGCCGCGGCCAGCGCGTCGGGCACGGTCCGGGTTCCGGTGGTGACGCAGAGGGTGTAGGAGACGTCCTCGAGTTGCCGGGAGCTCTCGGAGGTGCCCAGCCGTGCATGGGTGCTCCGCAGTGTCTCGTAGCGCTTGACGAGATTCCGCAGCGTTGCGGGATTGGCCATCAGCACGGCAGTTCCTCTCCACAGGGCGGCCGGGAGCCCGTGGGCCCCGCGCCGACGAAGTCCGATCGCGCCGGCGGAACCGCCTGGCGTCACGGGCGGCCGTGCGAGCTGACAGCACGCGTCCGATCCCTTGCAGATGATGGTCGCCCCGCCTCACCCATTCCGCATCCGCAGTCACGGAAGGTCACCCCGCCGCTTCTCCCGGAGCAGTCCACGCTGCGTTGGGAAACAATGGAGGGAGCGGGCGAGCGGTTGTCGCCTCGCCCGGTCGGGAGGTCTCTGCCATGGGTTACCCGGAGAGTTACGAACTCATCTTCCAGGCGGGCGGCGCCGAGGACGACGTGGTGGTCGTCCACCTCACGGCCCGCTCGGGCGCCGGTGGTTACCCGGTCTACGAGGACGAGACCGGGATCGTGCGCGCCGAGATCAGTGAACGCGGCGAGGTGCGGATGCACGCGAGCGGCGGGCATCAGGTCCTGGGGGCGCCATTGCTTGCGAGGCCACTGAGTCACGGAGCGGCCGGCCGGTGCGGCTGAGAGCCGGTCTCCAGGTGGTCGCGTCGCCTCCGGTGAAGTCATGGGCGACCGCGGTGCCTCCGGCCTGCCGTCGCGTCCCGTGCGGGGTGCCGGGGCCGGGGGTCCGGGGCGCGGAACATGGCAGGTCTCCAGGTTCCGGCGGGGCGTGGGCTCCTGCCTGCCCGCCGCCGTCCCAGGATCGGGATCCTCGCACGGTGCGTCAGGATCGGGCTCCTCGCACGGTGCGTGGGGAGAGGCCGCGTTCAGCGGCGGTCCGGGCGGACACGGGGCGTGGCCCCGCCGCCCACGGGGGAATTCCGTCGGACGAGGCAGTCGCCCGCGCACCCCGCGTCCGCCGCTCCCAGGCGGTGGAGGCGCCCAGGCAGCGGCGGGGTGATGCACTTCGCGGTGAGCCGGGCGGCGCGCCGCTCGTGGGGTCAGTCGACCGGGTGCGGAGCTGGAACCGTCGCTCCGCCCCCGGCACGTACTGCCTCCACCACACACTGGTGGAGGGCCCTGCTGGCTTCCTCTGAGGGGCACGGCACCGGACTGCCGGCCAGTGTGAACCAGTCGGAGGCGCCGCTGTACTGCACGGCCACCTCCGCCTGCTCCTCGGTCCACGTCGTGTGCACGGTCAGATCACCGCTCACGACCCCAACCTCTTCGGTGCGTACTCCGCCGGTTCCCGCGAAGACACCGAGGGTGGTCCACGATGCCCAGTTCATGACGCGTCGCCTTTCGGGACAATGACAAGCCTGTCAAGCGGACTGGTTCCGAGTATGGCACCGGAACCCTTCACCCGCATGGGTGTGTCCGTGGGTGTCCGTCCCGTGACGCCCAGGGGCCGTTCAGGGGTGCATGGAGGCGCCCTTGAGGATCTTGTCGACGGCGTTCCGCGGCCCGTACGCAGCCAGGCCCACGAGGTCCAGGCCGTGTCGGTGCACCGCGCGGACCGCGGCCCTGTTCGCCGCGTCGTGTCCGGTGGCGAAGAGGTCCGAGGTGAACACCGCCGTGGTCACACCCCGCCCGACCGCCTTGGCGTGTGCGGAGGACAGGAGCTCCTTCGGCCCGGCGAACACGAGGACGGGCTGACGGAACATGGGCAGGTACGCGGTGCCGTCGGCATCGGCGTACGGCTCCCCGACGACCTCGGGCACCTGCGTGCCCAGACCGCTCACCAGGAAGGCGGTCACGTTGAGCCGCTGCCAGGTCTCGAGGTCGTCGCGGAGCAGCACGGCGATCTTGGTGTCGAAACGTACGGGTGCGTTGCCGGTGACGGTGTCCGTCTCGGTGTCCGGGAGATCGTTCATGTCCGGGAGTCTGCCGAGCACGCGCGTCGCACGTCTTGTACGAAGTTTGCGCCGGTCCACGGCCGGCACGGCCCCTGTAGGCTTCGGCTCATGGGTGCACGTCCGGACATCACCGCGTGGCGTCCGGACGTCGAGGGAATCGACGAGGTCTTCCACGCCCACTTCGCCGACCACACGTATCCCATGCACACTCACGACGCGTGGACCCTGCTCATCGTCGACGAGGGCATGGTCCGCTACGACCTGGACCGCCATGAGCACGGCTCGACCTGTTCCGAGGTGACCCTGCTGCCTCCGCACGTCCCGCACAACGGCGGCGCGGCCTCTCCGGACGGCTTCCGCAAGCGCGTCCTGTACCTCGACACCACCCGGCTGGGGGCGGATCTCGCCGGACGCGCGGTGGCCAGGCCGGTGCTCCGGGATCCGCGGCTGCGCCACCGTGTGCACCAGCTGCACGTGGCGCTTCAGCACCCAGGGGAGGAACTGGAGGCCGAGAGCCGCCTGGCCCTGGTCTCCGAGCGCCTGGCCGGTCATCTCGTCGGTGGACCCGCCGCTCCTCGCGAGGCCGGCCGCCGGGTCGCGTACGCGCTGCGGGATCTGCTCGACGAACGTTTCGTCGAGGGTCTGACACTCCGCGACGCCGCAGAGCGGCTCGACACGCACCACACGCACCTGGTGCGCGCCTTCGGCCGGGAGTTCGGCATAGCTCCCCACCAGTACGTGACGGGACGGCGCGTGGATCTCGCCCGGCGGCTGCTGCTGAGCGGTATGCGCCTGCCGGATGTCGCGGTCTCGGCCGGCTTCTACGACCAGCCCCATCTCTCCAGGCACTTCAAGCGTGTGGTCGGCACGAGCCCGGGGCACTACGCGCGCACGGGTGGCGTGTGCCCCTCCGCGTGATCAGGGCTCCCCCACTGATCCGGCCCGACGAACCGGGCTGATCCGGCCCGACGATCCGGCTCGTCAGCGGCGGCGTTCCAGCGCGCCCCGGACGAACGCCGCCTGACCCGCGTGCTGCAGGTCGTCGGAGACGACGCTGACGAGCCTCACTCCGAGAGTCACGGGCGGGGACCACGAGTCGTCGACGACACGGTCGAGGGCATGGCCTTCCAGCCCGCGGACGAAGCGCAGGGTCTGCTCGGTCACGGCGTCGAAGTACCCGAGAAGCAGATCGGCCGAAGCCACCTGGACCGATCCGACCTGAGCGCTGTCGTGACCGTAGCCCGTAGCCCCTCTCTCCAGCGGGAGCTCGAAGCGGGAGACCCAGTCCTGGGCGAACCAGACCTGTTCCGTGCCGGCCGCGTCCGCCACGTGGTCGTCCTGGACTCGCGTCAGGTGCCACACGAGCCAGGCGATCGAGTTCGCGTCGGCGTCGAGCCGGGCGTTGAGGTCCTCCGGCGGGAGGCCCTCCACCGCGGCGTGCACCGACTCATGAATTCGCTCGAACGCATCGGCGAGGATGCCTGCACAGTTCATACGTCCACCATGGACGCTCCGCGGACGGGTCCCCCGCTCCGACACGCGGCGCCTGGTCGGCCTGCTCCGGCCCGGTCCGGGGCCTGCGGACCCGGGCCGGGCCAGGAGGGCGGGCCGGCGGATCAGCCCGACGGATCGGCGTACCGGACAGTGACCCGTTCGAATCCGAGTGATCCGAGGAGTCCCTGCAGCATCGAGGTGGTGTTCTTCTCGGCCCTCGCGGTCAGACCGCTCTCCTCGGCGGCCTTCCCTATGTGCTGGGCCGCCAGCTTGTTGACGGCCTGTTCGCTGCCCGGGTTGTCCGAGAAGAAGTCCCCGAGCCGGTCGAGGATTCCCCGCTGCTTGGACACCGCGTAGGAGCGGTCGGGGTCCAGGGCGGGCTTGCCCAGCACGGCGTGGGGCAGCACGAGTTCGGCCTCGGTGCGTTCCTCGTTGACCTTCACCCCTTCGGCCCCGACCTTGCCGAGGTCGACGGAGGCTCCGACCGTTCCGGCGCCGACGTACAGCGTCCGCGTGCCCCTGATGGCGTCGGGAAGGTACTTCGCGTCCTTCTCCAGGTCGACGACCACCTGGAAGTTCCCGGAGGCCGCCTCGTAGGCACTCATGTCCTGGATGGACTTGAGTACCGCGGGCCCGGAACGGTCCGTGGTCTTCTCCTCGAAGAGGTCGCCCAGTCCGGGAATCAGGCTGAGCCGGGACCCCAGGAACAGCAGGACCAGCGCCGCCGCGATCACACCGGCGAACGGGAGGCAGCCTCGCATGCGGCCCCGCGGGCGCGGTGTGCCGCCGTGCCCCGGCTCGCCCGTGCTGTCTGTTCTTACGTCAGTGGACGTCATTCCTTCCGTGTGACCCGGCGTGGCGGTTTCAGTCCACCCACGGCTCCGGTTACGCCAATTCACGTACGAAAGGCGGGGGTTCCGCCCGCCGGCGAACTGCCGGCGGACGGAACCCCCTTGGTCACACTCCAGCCCGACCGCTCACTCCAGGAGATCCGCGTACGCTCCCAGAGCCAGCGCGACGTCCGTCTGGGCCCAGAACCGGTGGTAGGTGAACACCGGAGCGGCGCCGCCGTCCAGATACGCCTGCACCTTCGGCCAGTTCGGGTCGTCCTTGTAGAACGAACGGATGGAGAGGAACGTCGAGTCGTTGTCGACGGTGTCTCCGTTGGGCATCGCCCCGGTCCAGCCGTTCGGGACGTACACCGGGTCGTCGAACCGCTGGTAGTCGGCGCGGGTCTCCGGAACGGCGACACCCGCGTCGTCCTGGTAGTGGCTCCACATGCCGTCGAGGATTCCTTCCGCCGTCTCCTTGGCCTCGGCGTCACCGGACTTGGCGGCGTAGTAGGTGAGCGTCCTGGCGTAGGCGCCCGCCACCCCGACGTCGTTGGTGTAGTCGGCGACCGTGACGTGGAGTCCGGAGTTCGACCCCGGGTTGGAGGCGTTCCAGGTGTCGGGCGCGCCCGACCACTGGAGGGTGGACGGCATGAGATAGGTGCCGTCGGGGTTGATGGTCGTCTCCGACAGTGCCCAGTCGACCCACTTGTCGAGCACGGCCTTCGCCTGGGCGTCACCGGACTCGTGGTAGTACTCGGCGACGCGCTCCATCGACCACGCCTGGAAGCCGAACCACTGGTTGGACGGCGGGTCGTGGTAGACGGGCTTCTCGTCGTAGTACATGCCGTAGAACGTCGGAGTACCCGCCGGCGGCTGGGCGTAGCTGCCCTTCCAGCTGTTCGTCGCACCGCCCGCGATCGCGCCCTCGTCGGACTGGAGCCACTGGTAGAAGTCCATCTGCCGGTCCAGGCTCTTCGCCCAGTCCTGCTGCCCGGTGGCGGACTTCGGCTTGAGGTCGCCCACCGTGCTCAGTGCGTAGGCGGCCATCGGGTTCTGGTAGCCACCGTGTGCGTGACTCGACCCGATGCGCCAGGACCAGCCCGCGGAGGTGTCGGTCGCACCGCCCCAGGCGTAGTACCAGGACATCAGGTAGTGGGCGCTGTCCTTGCCGCTGCCGGCGGGGCAGGCCGTCGGACCGACACAGTTGCCGATCTTCTTGAAGTACTTGTCGAACATCGAGTAGCGAAGGTAGTCACCCATCTTCGCCGCCTTGCCGACGGTCGTCGCGACCTCGCTCGACTTGCCCTGCTCCTTCGCCCAGACATCCGCCCAGTAGGCGGCCTGCACGGCGCGGGCGTCCGCGTCCGGCGCGTTGGTGAACTTCCACTGCTTCGCGTAGGAGGCGTCCCCGGTGAAGAGGTCGAGGTAGCCGTTGTCGCCGCCGTAGGTGAAGTTGTCGCAGGTCGGGTGGGTGACCGTCTCCCAGACCGACTCCTGCGGACCGCGCTGGAAGGTGTTGATGTACGAGGGCCCGGACTGGGTGGGCCCGGCGGTGCACTTCCCGGGCGTGTTGCCGTACCCGTAGACGTTGTCGACGTCCTGGATCCAGTGCATGCCGTAGATGTCGTCCGTGCCGTAGGCGCTCTTGAGTTCAGCCGCGATCGGGTCCGAGCCCGATGAGGCCGAGCCGTCCAGAACGGCCGGGTACTCGTCGGGGGTGTCGTGCTCCGGCGCGTACGTCGCCGGCTTCGACGCGTTGTAGAAGGAGTTGGTGGGCTGGTCGGCGTGGGTGGGGATCATGTACTTCTCCATGGTCGCCCACGCACCGTTGAACTTCGTCCAGTCCCCGGTGATCTTCCCGTACATCGCCTGGAGCCAGATCAGATAGCTGTAGGCCTCCGAGGTCGTCTCGTGTCCGTGGTCCGGAGCCTCGACGATCAGCGTCTCGACGGAGTGGTAGGGGATGCCCTCCGACGAGAAGTAGCCGTTGGCCGGGTCGGTGATCTTCCCGTACAGGTCGAGGAAGCGGGAGTCGTACTCCTTGGCCGCGGCGAGCTGGGTGACGGTGACCTCGGCCTTGCTGTGCCCCGGTGCCGTCACGGTGAAGGTGGCGGCACCCGTGCCCGTCGCGGCGGCCGAGACGGTCACCTTCTGGGGAGTCGACCAGTTGGACGCGGTGAAGGTGAGGCTCGCCCCTCCGGTGACACTCAGACCGGTGTTGCCGGCGCTCCGGGCCACCGTGACGGTGACCGGGGAGGACGGCGCGGTGGACAGCGACACGTTGAACGTCCCCGACTTGCCCGACTGGACGCCCAGTTGCGCGGGCGTGGCCACGACGGCGGGGCCCGCGGCCACGGTGATGCCCGCCGGGGTGGACTCCGACGAGGCTCCGAGGCTGTCGTACGCCCTGGCGTACACCGAATGACCGCCTGCGGAGAGCCCCTGGGCGCTGAAGGTGTAGGGGGACGTGGTGTCGGTGCCGAGCAGCACGGTGTCGTCGTAGAACTCGACCTTGCTGATCCCCGCCCCGTCCGCCGCGGCCGCGGTCGCGGCCAGGGGTACGGGGTCACCGGCACTGAAGACGGCACCCGCCTGAGGGCTGGTGAGGACGGTGATGGGCGGCTGGTGGGCGCCCGCACACCTCGTGCCGTTGATGGCGAAGGAGGTCGGAGCGGTGTTGGTGCCGCTGTAGGAGAACTGCGCGCCGGTCGAGACGGCGGCGCCGGCGGCGATGCCACCGTTCCAGGCCGCGTTCTTGACCGTCACCGTCTTGCCGGACTGGGACCAGATCCCGTTCCATCCGTTGGCCAGCTTCTGGTTGCCGGCGTAGTCGTAGGTGAGTGTCCAGCCGCTGATCGCGGTGGTGCTCCGGTTGGTGATGGTGAGCTCGGCGCTGAAGCCCGAACCCCAGTCGTTGGCCTTGTAGTCGACGCTGCATTGCACTGCGGCGGCATGGGCCGGGGTGCCGGCGGCGGCGGTCATACCCAGGGGCAGGGCCAGCGCCGCCACCAGCGCTGTCCACAATCTACGGCTTCCGTGTCCGGGTCTGCCCGGTCTTCCGGTCAGCCAGGTTCTTCGTGCGCGTCCCGATGGCATGCGCAGGTCCTCCTCGCGGCTCGACGACATGGGGGGTGTGCGGGTTGAGCACAGGCCTTGAACCAGTGGGAGCGCTCCCAGGATGGGGACGGGGAAAAAGAGAGTCAAGGGACGTGAAGAGTCGAATAATTTCGACAGCAGAAGATCTGAACTGCCTTGTTGACCAACACCAGTTGACGCTCTAACGTCATGCCACACCAGTGGGAGCGGTTCCACCGGCGGACGTGCTGTAGGGGCACGCTCGCATCCGGGGGAAGCGCTCATGCAGCACCCGGACGTACCGCACGGGCTCGCGCCTCTCCACCCGAGCGGTGCCCGACATGGTTCGCAGCACCGTCGCGACCGTGGTCATGGCCTCCGGACCAGCTTTCGCACGCACGGTGAGCAGCATGACCGCGCGGCGGCGAGCGACAGCTCGTGGAGCCGTCCGTCCGGGTCGGCAGAGGTCCGGCGAGCACACGTGCCCGACGCGGCACGCGCCGTCCGGCCCGGAGCAACCGGGCTGGGGCGTTCCACCGGCGCCGCTCCGGGGAGTCACACCACACGACAACCCCACCGGCCGAACCGCGCGCCTGAGCACCGGGCTCGCGAACACGCCCGCGTGCCGGCGAGACCGGCGGACGGCACGCAGACACCACGCGAACAAGGAGAACCCGCCTGGCCTGAACGACGAATCCCCCCACCCGGGGCCGGCCCCCCATCGGACACGAAGCCGGTTCCGGAATCCGCGCCGACGCCAGAGACCACCGGCGCGACCACGCCGACCGCGGGCGCACAGGACTGCCCCGACGACGCGTGGCACGTTCCCGGGCTCCTCATGTCCCGGGTGAGCGGCGGCTGTCGACCCCACTCACACCGGTCGCACCAGGAGTCCGGCACCGCGGGAGCCCTTACCCGGGCAGACCCGGACCGTCCGGGGGCTGCCCCACGGCCCCGTCCCCGATCAGCGACGACACGGAAGACCCCACCACCCGTACGAAGAGGGCTGCGCCCGCGTATCGCGCATCCCCGACAGCTGAGGAAACGGATTTCGCATGAGCCGCACGAGCCGCACCACCCCGCGCCGATCCCGCATGGCGCTCATCGCCGCCGGCGCCATCATCGCCGCGACCGCCGGCACCGCCACCGCGGCGCCCTCCGGAACCACCGCCGCGGGCGAGCGAGTCGACAACCCCTACGAGAACGCGAAGGTCTATGTGAACCCGGAGTGGTCGGCCAACGCGGCCGCCGAACCGGGCGGCAGCCGGATCTCGGACCAGCCGACCGGCGTCTGGCTCGACCGCATCGCCGCGATCGACGGCGCCAACGGCGGAATGGGCCTACGGGACCATCTCGACGAGGCGCTGGCCCAGAAGGGCTCGGGCGAGATGGTCGTCCAGCTCGTCATCTACAACCTGCCCGGGCGGGACTGTGCGGCACTCGCCTCCAACGGCGAGCTCGGCCCCACCGAGATCGACCGCTACAAGAGCGAGTACATCGACCCGATCGCGGCGATCCTCGCCGACGAGAAGTACGCGGACCTGCGCATCGTCACCACCGTCGAGATCGACTCCCTGCCCAACCTCGTCACCAACACGGGCAGCCGGGCCACCGCCACGCCGGAGTGCGACGCGATGAAGGCCAACGGCAACTACGTGAAGGGCGTCGGCTACGCCCTGAACAAGCTCGGTGACGCGCCCAACGTCTACAACTACATCGACGCGGGCCACCACGGCTGGATCGGCTGGGACGACAACTTCGGCGCGTCGGCCGACATCTTCCACGAGGCCGCGACCGCCGAGGGCGCGACCGTGAACGACGTGGCCGGCTTCATCACCAACACGGCCAACTACAGCGCCCTGAAGGAGGAGAACTTCACGATCGACGACGCCGTGAACGGAACCTCGGTGCGGCAGTCGAAGTGGGTCGACTGGAACCGCTACACGGACGAGCTGTCCTTCGCCCAGGCGTTCCGCGAGAAACTGGTCTCCGTGGGCTTCGACTCCGGCATCGGCATGCTGATCGACACCTCGCGCAACGGCTGGGGCGGCTCACAGCGGCCGACGGGTCCCGGTGCGAGCACCAGCGTCGACACCTATGTGGACGGTGGCCGCATCGACCGTCGCATCCACCTCGGGAACTGGTGCAACCAGTCCGGAGCGGGCCTCGGCGAACGGCCGCAGGCGGCCCCGGAAGCCGGCATAGACGCGTACGTCTGGATGAAGCCCCCGGGGGAGTCGGACGGTTCCAGCGAGGAGATCCCGAACGACGAGGGCAAGGGATTCGACCGGATGTGCGACCCGACGTACACCGGTAACGCCCGGAACAACAACAACATGTCCGGCGCGCTCGGCGACGCCCCGGTCTCGGGCAAGTGGTTCTCCGCCCAGTTCCAGGAGCTCATGAAGAACGCGTACCCGGCGCTCTGACCCCGCCCGGCGGGTCGGATCATGCGGCGGACACGATGCCTGATCGGCCCCGCGTCCGCCGCATGATCCGCGGGACCGGTCCGAACCGCGGAAGGACGTCTGCGGGGCGGACCCGTCCGCGTCCGGGCCTCCGCCCGGGCGCGGATCCACCAGGGTGACCCCGGAGCACATCCCCGGGGCCACCGCCCGCCGGACGAGCGGGCCTCTTCGCCGGGCTACGCCCGCCGCCGGCCCTCACCGGGCGCTCCCCCGCCCGGTCCGCCCCGGCGGCCCCGCCACCTGTCGAACGCAGCGCGTCCGCGAGCCACCGGCGCGGGCGCGCTCCGCCGCGCGGCGGCCCCGGCCGGCCGGCCCTCCGACGCCTTGGCCTTGCCTCCGGCCTTGTCCGTGGCTCCGGCCTTGGGCTTGACTCCTGCCTTCGTCCTCCCCCCGACGGCGGCCTTCACCTTCGCGGCGGCAGCACCCCTGCTCCCGGAGGCGGCCCCTCGGTCGGACTTCTGCCCCGGCCCGGACTTCGGCCCGCCCCGGAAGAACGGCCGGCTTCCCGCTGCCGCACCGGGAGCGCCCGCGACCTGGACCGGTTCGTCGGACAGAGCGTGATAGCGGTGACTCACACGACGCCCCACCAGCGCGTAGCCCAGCAACGCTCCGGCGGTGTTGAGGATGACGTCGTCGATGTCGAACGCCCGTCCCGCCACCAGCGCGCCCTGGGTGAGCTCCACCACGGCCATGACCAGCACGGTCAGCACCGTCATCCGGAGCATGCGGAGTCTGCGCGGCACCAGGATCGGCAGCAGCACACCGAACGGTGCTCCGAGCAGGAGATTCCCGCCCGCCTGTTTGCACGCCGCGAGGAAGGTGTAGTCCTCGGCGTACTGCCGGAGGGAGCGCCCCGGCTTCAGATTGGAGGTGACGATGTCCTCGGAGGCGGGTGACGGTGTGAGCGTCACCTTCGCCAGCACCACGGAGAACGCCACGAGGGCGAGAAACGCTGCGGCCAACACCGCTATCCGCAGCAAAAGACGTCCCACACTTCTGCGTCGTGCACCACGACCCGCCTCGACTGTCATGGCGAAACGAATGCCCCCAACCCCGACGGCCACACCCACGACCAGGTGCGACCATGTGCGCATGAGCGCTCAGAACAAGGACGAACTACTGGCCGAGGCCGTGCGGCTGCGTGAACAGGGCCATCCCGAGCAGGCCAGGGAACGTCTCCTCGCACTCACCGCCGCCTTCCCCGATGCGGTCGACGTCGCCTACCAGACGGCCTGGGTCCACGATGTGCTGGGCCTCGAGGCCGAGGCGGTGCCGTACTACGAGCGCTGCCTCCAGGGCGAAGGGCTGACCGAGGACGAGCGCCGAGGAGCGCTCCTGGGACTCGGCAGCACCTACCGCGTCCTAGGACGGTTCGGCCAGGCGGTGGAGACACTGCGCCGCGGGGTGTCGGAGTTCCCGGACGACGGCGCGCTGCGGACCTTCCTGTCCATGGCCTGTTCAACACCGGCGAACACCACGAGGCCATGCAGCTGCTTCTGCGGCTGGTGGCGACGACCAGCGACAGCCCGCACGTCCGGCAGTTCCGCCCCGCCATCGAGCATTACGCCGCCGACCTGACCAGGACCATGTGACCGGAGACGTCCGCTCTCGTTCCGGCGGTCCGCCGTCCGTGGCGGAGGCACGAGGGGGGCAGAAGGAAGCCCCGGCCGGATCGGGGGAATCCAGCCGGGGCGGCTTGTGCGCGGGGGCGGGACCGGACCCTGGGAAAGGGGCCTTCCGCTCGCTCCCACGTATAGATGAACGATAAACCACCAGCCCGCGTTCCCGTGAATCCGCACCCGTCCTTGTGATCGACACCACGGGCGGACCGGCGCCATCAACCCTGACGGGACGCGAGGACCGCGGTCAGCGGTCAGCGGTCAGCGGTCAGCGGTCAGCGGTCAGCGGTCAGCGAGCCTCGCGGAACACGACGTGCCGCCCTGCCGACGGATCGAACTTCCTCAGCTCCAGGCGGTCGGGGTCGTTACGCCGGCTCTTTCGCGTCACGTAGGTGTGGCCGGTTCCTGCCGTGGACCGGAGCAGGACGACGGGCCGGGCCTCACTGCGTGCCATGGGACCTCCAGACGAGGGATTCGAACCCGCACCTTGTCGGCGACGGGTGTCGTTTTCAGTTACGCCGGGCACAACGCGCGCCGGCTCCGCCCCATTCCCGTGTCAGCAGACCGCCGCACGGCCGCCCGCGGCGCCCGCCTCGCCATCCGTGAGCGCGCACCGCCGACCATCACCTCGGGCGGGCACCGCCCCTTCGGGAGCACCCGGGGAACGGCCTCAGGCGGAGGAGGCGAACGGTCTTCCCGGAAGCAGCGGCACGAAGGCCCCCCGCCCCCGGTCGCGAGAGCCCGCGCGCACGAACCCCCGGCGCACACCGGAGGATTCACGCCGGGCGACTTGCGCCGAATCGGCCGCAGGGGCAAAGGTGTTCGGCGGACCCGCGCTCCATCTGGCCCACGGCATATGCCAGCAGCAAGAACGCCTCGAGTGTTGCCAAACCCCTTACGGCCCACCCCCGCCTGTGCGACAGTCATGTTCGGTCCACCCCCACGAACCGGCCGCACCGCCTGTATCGGAGTACCAGATGCCGTCCCATCTGTTTGCGGACCGCCCCGCCCCACAACCGCCCGAGCGGGATGCCGTCGAGGCCCTGATCAACCGGACCCGGCTGCTCCGGGGCGACGTGGACGCCGTGCGCCGTGACACCTCCGTGATCGACGAAGACGATCCGCGGCTGCGATGGCAGCGCGCCCTGTGTGAACTCGCGGTCCACCAACTCGACGACCTCGGCGAACATCTGGGCCAGCTGCGGGACGGCATATCGACCCCTGCGGACGCGGCACACCCGGCCGGGACCGCACCGCCGAGTACGCCCGAACCTCCCGCCGGCTCACTGCTCAGCAGGGTCGGCAGCGCGGAGTGGAACCTGCTCACCGACGAGGTCAGCTGGTCCGACGAGCTGTACCAGATCTTCGGCAGGGAACCGGGCACGGGCGCCCTGTCCCTGGACCAGCTGCCGTCGCTGCTCCTCGCGGAGGACCAGCCTCTCCTCACCTCGATGGTGACCGACTGCCTGGTGGACGGCCGGCCGATGGACGGCGAGTTCCGGATTCTGCTGCCCGACGGCTCCATCCGGACGCTGCACATGATGGGTGAACCGGTTCTCGACAGCGACGGCTGCACAGCTTCCATGTGGGCGGTGCTGCGGGACGTGAGCCGGCTCCGCCGCAGCCAGCACCTCGTCGGCAGGACCCGGGAAACACTGCGCAGCCGTGAGGAGATGGCACTCGCCGAACACCGGGTGGCGGTGGAGTTCCAGGAGGCCGTGCTGCCTCCCTGGCGCGGTTCGCTGCCCGTCCCGGGACGCGGCGCGGAGGGCCTCGACATCGCGGCCCACTACCAGCCGTCGGGATCGAGCGATCTGATCGGTGGCGACTGGTACGACGCACTGCCGCTGCCGGACGGGCGTACGCTCCTCACCGTCGGTGACCTCACAGGTCATGGTGTCCCCGCCACCTCGGCCATGGCGATGCTGCTCGGCGCGCTGCGGGGCATGGCGGTGGCCGGCATCGCGCCCGGGGCGGTGATGGGCCATCTGAACCAGCTGATCGAGTGCTCGGCGCAACCCGCGCTGGGCACCGCGGTGTGCTGCCGCTTCGACCCGTCGACACGCACGCTGACCTGGGCACAGGCAGGCCACCCCGCCCCGCTGCTGTTCCGTGACGGTGTGGGGTGGCCTCTGCCCGAACCGGACGGAGTGCTGCTCGGCGCGGCGTCCGGCGTGTCCTACGAGCAGGACCAGGTGGTCCTGCTGCCGGGCGACGTACTCCTCCTGCACACCGACGGGCTGACACGGCGGAGCGACCGAAGGGCCGTCCCCGAGACGCTGCTCGGGCTGGCACCCCGGTTCGCACAGGCACACACGGCACAGGACTGCCTGCGGATCGTGATCGAGGAATTCGGGTCGACCGAACGACTCGACGACGCCTGCGTCCTGGTGGCCCGCGTCGGCGCCTGAGGACCCGGTCAGGACGCCGCCTGGCGGAGCCCGGTCTCCGCTGCCGGCCACCGGTGATCCGGCCGCGCAGCACGAAGCGGCACGGAAGCACGTACGTCCGGCCGTCCCTCGTCCGGTGGCCCGGGGGGATCAGGCCTGCGCGCCCTTCGCCTTCTTGTCGTTCGCTCGCGGGGGCAGGGCGAGCTCGATCTCCTCGCGCAGGTCCTCGATCTTGGCGTAGCCCGCGAACTGGCCTGTGAGCCGGTACATCTCACGCAGCCGGTCCCAGGTGCGGTGCGAGGAGGTCTCCCCCATCGAGACCAGGGCCAGACGCGCGTAGCGGTCCGCCTGTTCGGGGTCGTCGGCGATGAAGCACGCCGAGGCCAGCGAGATGTAGTCGAAGATCTTCGATCGCTGACGTCCGTTGATGCGAAGGTCGAGCGCCCGCTTGGCATGGCGCTGCGCCGTACCGGCGGCGCCGGGGTCGTGCTCGGCCAGGGTGCGGAAGGCCAGTGCCTGCATCCCGTGCATGTCCGCCTCGTCGAACATCTGCATCCAGCTCGGCGGCGGCACGTCGCCCTTGTCGGAGACGAAGAGCTCCTCCGCCTCGCCCAGGGTGCGGCGCATGGCCTGGCCACGCCCCATCGACGCCTGCGCCCACGCCTCGATGGTGTGCAGCATCGCCCGCGTACGCGGCAGCGTCTCCTCACCGGAACCGGACTTCGCGAGCTTCATCAGGTCCAGGGCGTCGTCCGGCCTGCCCAGGTGGACCATCTGCCGAGCGGCCCTGGAGAGCGCCTCGCCCGCCCGCGGGCGGTCGCCTCCCTCGCGCGCGGCGTGGGCGGCGATCACGAAGTACTTCTGGGCGGTGGGTTCGAGGCCGACGTCGTGGGACATCCAGCCGGCGAGGACCGCGAGATTCGCGGCGACACCCCAGAGGCGTCGCTGGAGGTGTTCGGGGTGGTGGTAGGCGAGCATCCCGCCCACTTCGTTCAGCTGGCCCACGACGGCCTTGCGCTGGAGTCCGCCGCCTCTGGAGGCGTCCCACGCCCGGAACACCTCGACCGAGCGCTCCAGCGCCTCGATCTCCTCGGAGCCGACGGGCGCGGCCTCGTAGAGATCGAAGCCCGCGTTGTCGGCGTGCATCGGGTCGTTGAGGCGTGATGCCCGGGCCGCCGGGGCGGGCTCGGAGTGCAGCCAGTCGTACATGGCGCCGGTGAGGGCTGAGCCGGCGGCGAGCGCCGCGCCCGCACCCACCAAGCCGCGTCGGTTGAGCATGAGGTCCATTCCCGTGAATTCGGTGAGGACCGCTGCCGTCCGTTCGGGCGCCCACGGCAGTCCGTCCGGATTCTCATCCGTCCCGGCCTTTCGCCGCTTCCCCACACGCCCGCGCCGGCCGAACCCGAGGTCCTCGATGGTCACGACACGGCCGAGTCGCTCGGTGAACAGAGCTGCCAGCACTTCGGGCACGGGATCGCGGGGGGACTCCCCCATGTCGATCCAGCGCCTCACCCGCGATGTGTCGGTGGACAGTTGGAGGTGGCCCATGGCCGCCGCCTGCCTGTTCACCATTCTCGCGAGCTCGCCCTTGGACCATCCGGTCATGCCGAACAGGTCGGAAAGGCGGGTGTTGGGTTCTCCGGTCACGTCAAGCCCCCAGGTTCTCGGCTGACTTGACCCTAGCCCGCCAGGGGATGCCGGGCGAATATTCGCCAGGGTTCGCCAGGGGACGCCAGATGTTGTGCCACCCGCAATCCGGTGTCATGTAGGAGTGCGCCACCCCGCCCGGCAGCCCTAGGTACTCCCCAGGGTGCCGAACGGCCGCCGGCCGGGGCGGCGCACGCAACTTGTCGGCGCACGAAGGGATCTGTCTCGCCCATGTACACAGCATCGTCCTCCGTGTCCGCCCCGCCCCGGCCGCTCCGCCCCTCGGGTGCGGGTGGCGGACCGTATCTCGACCCCCGCGCCGCTTCTCCGGCGCCCGGCACGGGTCGGCCCCGGCGGATGGCGGGCCCGGGCTCCCAACCGCTCAGCGGAAGGCTGGACCTGTCGGGCGCCCAAGGGGCGCAGCTGCGCATGGCCATCGCCTCGGTCCACCGGATCTGCCCGGAGTTCAACCCGGTTCAGGTGCTGCGCCGCAGCGGGCGCTCGGTGCTCATCGTGGGCACCACCGGCCGGGCGACCGCGGTGGCGAAGTGTTTACTCGATCACTCCCCCGCATGGACGGAGCGGTTCCGGCACGAGATAGCTGCATACCGGGCCTTCGTCCGGCACCGCCCGCCGGTCCGTGTCCCCCGGCTCATCGCGGCCGACCCGGAGAACTGCACCCTGGTGATCGAGCGGATGCCCGGCCGGGTCGCGGCACTGACGAGGCATCCGGCGGAAGCACCCCCCCGGGCGGACCTGCGCGCCGTCCTCGGCGCGGTCAGCCGGGTCAACGCCTGGCGCCCCCCGGCCGGTCTGTTCGACGCGCCGCTCGACTACGCCTCCCGCATCGCCCGCTACCACGAGCTGGGTCTGTTCACCGATCGCGATCTGGGCGACCTGCAGAAGCTGCTGCACGGTCTCGCGCATTCGGGCGGGCGCTACGGCATGGGCCAGTTCTGCCACGGTGACGCCCTGCTCTCGAACATCCTCCTTCCGCCCACGGGGCCCGTCCTGGTCGACTGGGAACACGCGGGCTGGTACCTGCCCGGATACGACCTTGCGACCCTCTGGTCCGTGCTCGGTGACGCCCCCGCGGCCCGGCGCCAGATCAGCCAGCTGGCGCAGGCGGCGGGCGCGGCGGCCCGCGACGCCTTCCTCATCAACCTCATGATCGTGCTCACCCGGGAGATCCGTACGTACGAGACGGCTGTCCAGCGGGCGATGCGTGAAGGCGCGCCCGCTGTCGGCGGTCAGACCCGGCCGGGCATGCTGACCTCCGGTGAGGAGCAGCGCCTGCTGCTGCGCAGGCTGCACGACGACTGCGCGATGGCCCGGCGGGCGGTTCGTGCCGCGGTGGGCACCCGCTGACCACGCCGGTTCCGACCGGTCCGGCGGACGGGGGAAGGGCGCTGCGGGACCGGTGCCGACACACAGGTCCCGCGGCGCGCCTACACGGCCTCAGCCGCCGCTCATGACCTCGCCGGGACCACGTCGACGTCGGATGCCTTCACGAATCCGACCCGGTGGCCGATCTGGACGGTCACGTACTTCTGGCCTCCGCGGAAGTACGTGTGGTCGTACGGCTTGGAGGCGTCGATCGTCGGGGCGTAGTAGTAGCCGGCGGGTGCCTCGCCGCCCCCGGGGAACGCCTGCCCCGCCTTGATCGTGTACACGAGGGGCGTGCCCACGGTCGGCTTGACGAAGTCGGCCGGGTACTCCCCCTGTTCCGGGTAGGCCACGCCGTAGACCGGTACTTCCGCCCTGCCCGGCCTGGGCCGGACGACGTGCCCGGATGCCGGGCTCGTCACGCGGGTCCCTGCCGGGGTGCGGAGCCATGCCTTCTCGCCGTACCACCAGATCGCGGTCCAGCCGGGAACCCGGTCGGCGACCACGGCCTGCTGACTGGCGCTGATCTTGCTGCCCCAGTCCGCGGCGCAGTTCGTGCCGGGCGCGCCGTCGGGGTGCAGACCCGGGTCGGAGAAGAGCGGCGCGTCCTCGGACGGTTCGGTGTGCAGAGGAACCGCGCTGCTGCCCTGGAGCGGCAGGTCCACGTTCTTCTCGCAGTCCCGGAACTTCTGCTGGTTCTTCGTGAAGTCCGCGCTCACGGTGACCAGTTCGCTGCTCCGGGGGCCGCTTTGCACGCTGGGCCGGCCGAGGAGCGCCATGAAGCGGTTCCAGTCCCAGTACGGGCCCGGGTCCCAGTGCATGTTCTTCGTACCGGCGGCGCTGGTGGGGGGTACGCCGTCATGTCCGAGGATGTGCTGCCGGTCGAGCGGGACGTCGTACTTCGCCGCCAGGTGCCGCACGAGGCGTGCCGTGGAGCGGTACATCTCGGGGGTGTACCACTTGGCGCCCTCGGCGGCGAATCCTTCCTGCTCGATGCCGATGGAGTGGGTGTTGAGGTACCAGTTTCCCGCCTGCCAGGCGACGTCCTTGTTCTTGACCATCTGTGCCACGTGTCCGTCCGAGGAACGCACCACGTAGTGGGCCGAGGCCTGGTGGGCCGGGTTCTGGAAGAGTTTCAGGGTGGTGTCGTAGTCGACCTCGGTGTCGTGCAGGACGATGAACTTGATGGAGTTGCCGCGGGGCCGGTCGGCCGTGTCGTAGTTCCCGTAGCTCTCCTTGTCGTCCGGCTCCCCTGTCTGATGGTAGGCCGCGGGGACCCAGTCGCAGGACAGGCCGCGTGGGCAGTCCGGTCGTACGGTGTCCGCGCCGGCCACCGCCGGGGAGAGGAGGCCCACGCCCAGCGCTCCTGCCGTGGTGAGTGCGAGCGCGAGTCTGATCCTCTGCTTCGACGTCATGACAACCCTTCGTGGGGCATGGGGTGGCGGAGCTGTACCCGGGAGTACTCCCCGTCTACATCGGTCGGCGCACACTCTGTTGCTGGAGGTGTCGGTGCGTCAAGAGTGCAGTGTGCAACTACACCTGAGCTTGTGTGACTATTGCTCCGCGTGCGTGCCCCGGATGGCCGACGGGTAGTGCTGGCGCCGACAGCGCCGGCCCGTACGGGCCGAGCGGAGCATTCGGAAAGGCCGGACGCACATGGCACAGCCCTTCTCCCTGCCGGACTTCTACGTGCCGTACCCGGCGCGCCTCAACCCTCATGTGGAGGAAGCCCGCACGCACACCCGGGAATGGGCCCGCGGGATGGGGATGCTGGAGGGATCCGGCGTCTGGGAACTGAAGGACCTCGAATCCCACGACTACGCGTTGCTCTGCGCCTACACCCACCCGGACTGCTCGGCCGATGCCCTTTCCCTGGTGACCGACTGGTACGTGTGGGTCTTCTTCTTCGACGACCACTTCCTCGAGCTGTTCAAGCGCACCCTCGACCGCGAGGGGGCGAAGCGGTACCTGGACCGGTTGCCGGCCTTCATGCCGATGGAGCGCGGCGCGGCCACTCCGGAGCCGGTCAACCCGGTGGAGGCCGGACTCGCGGATCTGTGGGCCAGGACGGTGCCGAGCATGTCCGACGCCTGGCGGGCCAGGTTCGCGGAAGCCACGGAGCACCTGCTCGACGAGTCGCTCTGGGAGCTCGCGAACATCAACGAGGGGCGTATCGCCAACCCGGTCGAGTACATCGAGATGCGCAGGAAGGTCGGCGGGGCACCGTGGTCGGCCGGCCTGGTGGAGTACGCGGCGAACGCGGAGCTCCCCGCCCAGGTGGCGCACTCCCGTCCTCTGCGGGTGCTGAGGGACGCGTTCTCCGACGCCGTACATCTGCGCAACGACCTCTTCTCGTACCAGCGAGAGGTGGAGGAGGAAGGCGAGAACAGCAACGGCGTGCTGGTCCTCGAACGGTTTCTGGGCTGTTCGGCCCAGGAGGCGGCGGAGGCGGTCAACGACCTGCTCACCTCACGCCTTCAGCAGTTCGAGAACACCGCCCTGACCGAACTCGGCCCGCTCTGCGCGCAGGCGGGACTGACCGGCGACGAGACCCTCGCCGTCCTCGCCTATGTGAAGGGCCTTCAGGACTGGCAGTCGGGTGGCCACGAGTGGCACATGCGCTCCAGCCGCTACATGAACGGTGGCGGGGCCGGCGACAGCGTGCCCGGATTCGGCATGGCGGCCGCGTCCCTCCGGTTCACTCCGCGGTCGGAGTCGTTCCGGGCCCGCAGCCACGGTCATGTCCCGTTCCAGCACGTCGGCCCGTCGATCCTGCCGGAGTTCGACCTGCCGTTCGGCACGACCCTGAGCCCGCACCTGGACGGCGCCCGTGTACGGATCGTCGAGTGGTCGCGCAGGATGGGGCTGCTGGAGGCGCAGCCCGGGGTACCCGGCTCCCACATCTGGGACGAGGAGCGCCTTCTCGCGACGGACCTGCCCCTGTGCGCGGCCGGCCTGCACCCCGACGCCACCGCGGAGGAGCTCGACCTCTCGTCGGGGTGGCTGACGTGGGGGACGTACGGCGACGACTGGTTCCCCGTGGTGCACGGCCGGTCCCGTGACCTCGCGGGCGCGAGGCTGGCCAACGAGCGGCTGTCACTGTTCATGCCGCTCGACCGCACCGCGGCGCCCGAACCGGTCAACGCGCTGGAGCGGGGGCTGGGGGATCTCTGGCAGCGGACCGCGGGGCCGATGGACGATGCGGGGCGCCGCACGTTCCGCGCCGCGGTGGAGTCGATGACCGCGAGCTGGCTGTGGGAGCTGGCCAACCAGGCGCAGAACCGGATTCCCGATCCGGTGGACTACATCGAGATGCGCCGGGCGACGTTCGGTTCGGACCTGACCATGAGCCTGTGCCGGCTGGGGCACGGCAGGAAGGTGCCCGACGAGGTCTACCGGAGCGGCCCGATGCGGTCCCTGGAGAACGCCGCCGCGGACTACGCCTGCATGCTCAACGACCTCTTCTCGTACCAGAAGGAGATCGAGTACGAGGGGGAGGTCCACAACGGTGTCCTCGTGGTGCAGAACTTCTTCGGGGTGGACTATCCGACGGGCGTCGCCGTCGTGCACGACCTGATGAAATCGCGGCTCCGGCAGTTCCTGCACGTCGCGGAGCAGGAACTGCCCGTGCTGTACGACGACTTCGGTCTGGACGCCGAGGCCCGCGAGACCCTGGCCGGCTACGTGCTGGAGCTCAAGCACTGGATCGCGGGCATCCTGGTCTGGCACCGGGACTGCCGGCGCTACCGCGAGGAGGACCTTCGGCGGGGCAGGTCGACCCCGTGGCACCTCGGTGGCCCCACGGGGATCGGGACGTCAGCCGCGCAGGTGACCCGGATGCTGGCGACGCAGGGACGTTTCAGCCCTGCTGGAACAGCTCCGCGGGAAGTGGCTTGAGCAGGGCGTAGAGATCATCGGTGATCGGCCGGTCCCAGCTGGCGATGGTGACGAGCACACCGTCGCTCCGGTCGAACTGGACGCACGAGATGCGGCTCTCGGAGAGCTTGACACGGTGCACGATCAGCAGGCTGTCGCCCTGCATGACCGGGACGTCCTCGCTTCCGGTCACCTCGACCGGCTCGTCGTTCTCGAGTGCGAGGAGCAGCTGGGCCACCTCGAAGGGGACCTGGCCCTCCTCGGTCTCGCGGGCCGGGGAGCCCTCCGGCAGATTGCCGATGATCATCGCGGGACCGCGTCCGCCGAACAGGTCGTAGCGCAGGAACACGCCCTGGCAGCTCCCGTCGGGAGCGGGGAGGAGACCGGCGCCGAGGTTGCCGGGCCAGTCCCCAGGGTCCATGGCCAGGACGTCGAAGTCCGGGCCCGCGGGTGTGGCGGCGCTGCGGCGGCGGAGGAAGGACATGGGGCCATGTTACGTGTCCCGGCTCACCTTGCGGAGCCGGGCACTGCTACGCGGACTCCTCGGCCAGTGCCTCGAGCACCTCGACCGCCTCCGTGGCGCGGTCGTACGGGACGAAGAGGTGGTCGTGATGGAATCCGGCGACCACGTTGCAGCTGATGCCGGCGTCGGTGAGGGCCAGGGAGACGGCGGCGGTCAGTCCTACCGCGTCGAGAGCGGAGTGCACACGGAGGGTGATCCAGGCAGCGGCGAAGTGGTGCTCGAGCCGCGCGGCCAGGGCCTGCGCCTCCGGCACGACGAGTGTCAGCCCCTCGCTCTCGGCGACGGTGACCACGGGGGTGACTCCGGCCGGCACCTCCCCGTCGGCCCGCGTGCAGTACACGAAGCGGCCCGGCTGGAGCTCCGGCCGCAGCCCGTGCAGCAGTGTCCGCAGATCGCGCTCGCCTGTCATGGGGCCAGATTACGACGGCCGCATCCCGCGCGCGCCGGGTGACCGACCCCGCGGCACCGCCTCTCGCGTCCTCCCCGGCGAGTGCGCGGTAAGCCATTCAGGCACGCCATGTATCCATACGCTCACCATGCGTGGCACCGGTGGTTGATCGCCCATAGCTTCGGCTCATGAGAAGAAAGCACATGAAATGCCTGGCGGGTGTCACCCTCGCCACGGCGACCACCCTCAGCCTCGCCGCCGCTCCCTCGTCGGCGTCGGGTCACGGCGAGCTCGTGGTGCACCCCGGCGAGTCGATCCAGCGGGCGGTGAACGCGGCACGGTCCGGGGACACCGTCGTGGTGCTGGAGGGCACGTACCGCGAGAGCGTCCTGATCACGAAGCCCGGTCTCACCCTGCGCGGAACCGGCGCCCGTACGGTGATCTCGCCTCCGGCGGCCAAGCCCGCGAAGCCCGGAAAGAGCGCGAAACCCGGAAAGACCAAGGGTGCCGAGGCGGCCAGGGGCCCGAGGGCGGCCAACGCCTGCGCCGCCGCCGGCAACGGCATCTGCGTCGTCGGGACGAAGGGCCGCACCGTCGACGACGTCAGGATCCGCGCGCTGACCGTGTCGGGCTTCAGCAAGAGCGGTGTCTGGGCCTCCTGGACCGACGGTCTCTCCGTCCGCGGGGTCACCGCCCGCAGGAACGGCACCTGGGGCATCGCGCAGGAGCGCTCCACCCGCGGTGACTTCCGCTTCAACACGGCGACCGCGAACGGCGACGCCGGCATCTTCGTCGCCAACTCGGTGACCGAGGAGGGGGGCGCCACCGACACCGGCGGGACCCTGGTCGTGGACAACTCCGTGACCGGGAACCGGATCGGTGTCACCGCGCGCCGGGTGCGCAACATGGTGATCGACGGCAATCTGCTGACCGGCAACTGCAGCGGTGTCTTCGTCGTCGGTGACGAGTCGAAGCCCGCCGCGGGTGCGATGACGATCAGCGACAACCGGATCATCAAGAACAACAAGTTCTGTCCGGCGACCCCGCGTCTGTCCGCCATCCAGGGTTCGGGCATCGTCCTGACCGGCAGCGAGGCCACCACGGTCCGCGCCAACGTCATCAAGGACAACATCGGCTCGACCCCGCTGTCCGGCGGGATCCTGCTCTTCAAGAGCTTCGTGGGCGCGCTGAACACCGACAACACCATCCGCGACAACCGCGTGCAGGGGAACAAGCCGGCCGACCTCGCCAACCGCGACACCTCCGGAACCGGCAACACCTTCACCAGCAACACGTGCGGGACGTCCGTCCCGGCCGGCCTGTGCGCCCGATGACGGCGCACCGCCGCCGTACGAGGAGAAACGAGACGGTATGACCACCGTGAGTCCCACCCCCGAGACGACTCCCGTCGCCGCTGCGCTCAGCTCGCCCGAGGCGGGCGCGGGGCAGACACCGCCGCCGTCCATGCGTCTGCGGGAACTGGCCTTCGGCGCGGCGTGCGCCGCCGCCGTGCGCGCCGCCGCCCGGCTGGGCGTCGCCGACGCGCTGGGCGAGACGCCCGCGTCGGCCGCGGAGCTCGCCCTGTCCGTGGACGCCGAGCCCGCGCCCCTGCGGCGGCTTCTGCGCGCGCTGTGCTGCTACGGCATCTTCAGCGAGACACCGGACGGTGAGTTCGTCCACTCGGAGATGTCGCGGCTGCTGCGGGAGGACGACCCCCACAGCCTGCGCTACATCGCCCTGTGGTGCACGGAGCCCTGGACCTGGGAGGTCTGGCCCAGGCTCGACGACGCGGTCCGCTCCGGTACGAGCGTCTTCCCCGAGACGTTCGGCAAGGGCTTCTTCGACTACCTCCACCAGGACGCGGGCGAGTCGGCCCAGATCTTCAACCGCGCCATGACCACCTCCAGCGTGCAGTCCGCGCAGGACGTGGCCGACCTCCTGGACCTCACGGGGGTGTCCTCGGTCGTCGACATCGGCGGCGGCCAGGGGCATGTCCTCGCCAGCCTGCTGGAGAAGCACCCCGCGGTCCACGGAACCCTCCTCGACCTGCCGGGTGTCGTGGCGCGCGCGGACGCGCGGCTGCGGGACGGCGGGGCGCTCTCGGACCGGGTGAGGATCGTGCCCGGTGACTGCCGTGAGGACATCCCGGTCGAGGCCGATCTGTACATCATCAAGAACATCCTCGAGTGGGACGACGAGAGCACGCGCCGCACCCTGCGCAACGTCGTGTCAGCCGCCCGCTCCGGCGCCCGGGTGGTGATCATCGAGAACCTGGTCGACGACACCCCGTCGATGCGGTTCACCACCGCGATGGACCTGCTTCTCCTGCTCAACGTGGGAGGCGCGAAGCACACCAGGGAGAGCCTGGTGAGCCGCATGTCCGAGGCGGGCCTTCGCGTGGGCGAGATCCACCCGGTGAACGCCTACCTGCACGCCTTCGAGTGCCGCGTGCCGTAGCGCCGGAACAAGAGGTCGCCCCCGGCCGGCCCCGGGGGGGCGGGCCGGGGGGGCCCGCCGCGGGGAGGGCCGGGGGGGCCCCGCCCCCCCGGTGAAACAGTGGGGTATAAAAAACAGAAGCGGCCGGCC
>NZ_JBHZCI010000063.1:0-24299 GCF_042755185.1 Streptomyces sp. NPDC059166
CTCCACCCCCCACCCTCGGGCCGCCGTCTACTTTTTTTAAAACCCCCCGGCCCCCCCCCCCCCGCCGCCCCCCCCCCCCCCCCCGGGGGGGGGGGGGGGGGGCGGGGGGGGGCCCCCCCCCCCCCCCCCCGACGGGTCAGTGCGCCACGGGCACGGCCATGGGGTCCTGGGGCTGCTCGGACTCCGGGATCCCCGCCTCCGGCTCCTCGTCCGGCCCGCTGCCCCAGTGGTTGAAGGCCAGGTTGAGGAGGATCGCCACCACACAGCCGGTCGAGATGCCCGAGTCCAGGACGACGAGCATGTCCTTGGGGAAGGCGTGGTAGAAGTCCGGCGCGGCGATCGGGATGAGCCCGACGCCGACTGCCGCGGCGACGATCAGCGCGTTCTCGCCCTTCTCCAGGGCGGCGGTGGCGAGGGTCTGGACGCCGCTGGCGGCGACCGAACCGAAGAGTACGATGCCCGCGCCGCCGAGGACCGGGAGCGGGACGAGGGCGATGACGGACGCGGCGACGGGGACGAGTCCGAGGACCACGAGGATGACTCCGCCGGCGGCGACGACGAAGCGGCTGCGGACCTTGGTCATGGCGACCAGCCCGATGTTCTGCGCGAAGGCGCTGCACATGAAGCCGTTGAAGACCGGGCTCAGGACGCTGCCCAGGGTGTCGGCCCGCAGTCCGCCCTCGATGGTGCGTTCGTCCGCCGGACGACCGACGATCTTGCCGAGGGCCAGCATGTCGGCGGTGGACTCCGTCATGCAGACCAGCATCACGATGCACATCGAGATGATGGCGGCGACCTCGAACTGCGGTGCCCCGAAGTGGAACGGCGTCGGGAAACCGACCACGTCGGCGTCGGCCAGTGCCCCGAAGTCGGTGATCCCGGCGGGGATCGCGATGAGGGTGCCGATGACGAGTCCGAGCAGGATCGCGATCTGCTGGAGGAAGCCCCGCAGCAGCTTGCGGAGGGCGAGGACGATCACGAGGGTGACGGCGGCCATCGTGATGTTCGTCATCGAGCCGTAGTCGTCGGCGGTCGCGTTGCCGCCCTGGGACCAGTTGAAGGCCACGGGGAGGAGGGAGACACCGATCAGGGTGATGACGGTGCCGGTGACGACCGGTGGGAAGAACCGGACCAGCTTGCAGAAGTACGGGGCGAGTACGAAGCCGAGTACACCGGCGACGATGATCGCGCCGAAGATGACGGCGATGCCGTCGTGCCCCCGGTCCTTGCCTATCGCGATCATCGGGGTCACCCCGGCGAACGAGACTCCGTTGACGAACGGGAGCCGGGCGCCTATGCGCCAGAACCCGAGGGTCTGGAGCAGGGTGGCTATGCCCGCGGTGAAGAGGCTCGCCCCCATGAGGAAGGCGGTCTCCTTGGCGCTGAGGCCCACCGCCGGCCCCACGATCATGGGCGGGGCCACCACCCCCGCGTACATGGCCGCGACGTGCTGGAGGCCGCTGGTGAACATCCGCAGCGGCGGGAGCGTCTCGTCGACGGGGTGCTTGGCGTCCGGTGGCCCGGAACCCGCCCCCGCTTCGGGTGTGCGGGTGTCGACTGCTTCTGCTTGAACTGCGTTCTTGCGAAACCTGGGCGTAGCTGCCACGGCTTCCTCCGGTCGGTTACACATCGGGCGACGTGGGTGTCTGGGAGGTGGTGCTGAGTGGTGCGTTGGTTCAGGTCGTGCAGCTGGTGCGGGCAGCTTGGAGCTCACCCGGTGCGGGAGCGCGTGACGAAGGCACACGCTCCCGCACGGGCTGCCGTGCACCCCTTACGGAGTCACGGCCGGCCGGCCGAGGGCCGTCCCCCTCGGCCGGCCTGTCAGGGGGATACGGAGCATCAGGCTCCGGCGGCGCGGTCCGCGCCGGGGGGCGTCAGGCTCCGGCGGCGATCTGTGCCAGCCGCCTGGCCTCGTCGCGGGTGGCGCGGGCGATGGCGTCCTCGTCCACCGTGATGAGGTGGTGGTCCTCGACGACGGGCTTGCCGTCGACGAGGGAGAGGGTGACCGGGGCGGCGGCGCCGAAGACGAGGGCGGTCACCGGATCGGCGATGGAGGCGTGTGCGAGGGTGTCCAGCTTCCACAGCACGAGGTCGGCGAGCTTGCCCGGCTCGATCGAGCCGATCTCGTCGGCCCGTCCGAGGACCTGGGCACCGCCGTGGGTGCCCAGACGCAGTGCCTGCCGGGCGTTCAGGGCCTTCTCGCGATGCGCACCGAGACGGTTGATCAGGAGCGCGTTGCGCAGCTCGGTGTGGAGTTCGCCCGACTCGTTGGACGCGGTGCCGTCGACGCCGAGACCGACGGGCACGCCGGCGGCCAGCATGTCGGGGACGCGCGCGATCCCGGCGGCGAGACGGGCGTTGGAGGAGGGGCAGTGCGCGACGCCGGTACCGGTGCGGGCGAAGGCCGCGATGTCGGAGTCGTTCATGTGGACGCAGTGCGCCATCCACACGTCGTCGCCGAGCCAGCCGGTCGACTCGAAGTAGTCGGTCGGGCCCATGCCGAACAGTTCCTTGCAGAACTGCTCCTCCTCGACGGTCTCCGAGCCGTGCGTGTGGAGCCGTACGCCGCGCCGGCGGGCCAGTTCCGCGCCCTGCTTGAGCAGTTCGGTGGAGACGGAGAAGGGCGAGCAGGGTGCGACCGCGATCCGCGTCATCGCGTCGAAGGAGGCGTCGTGGTGCTCGTCGATGGTCGCCTCGGTGGCGGCGAGCGCCCCTTCCAGGGTCTCCACCGCGAAGTCCGGCGGCAGGCCGCCGTCCTTGACGCTGCGGTCCATCGAGCCGCGGGCGAGGGTGAAGCGGACACCCATGTCCCGGGCCGCACCGATGATCGCGCCCGACAGGTCGCCCGAGCCCCGCGGGTACACGTAGTGGTGGTCCATGGCGGTGGTCACGCCGCCGCGGGCCATCATCGCGAGCGAGCCCTGCGCCGCGGCGCGGGCCATCGGCTCGTCGATACGCGCCCAGGTCGGGTACAGCGCCACCAGCCAGTCGAAGAGGTTGTGGTCGGTGGCCAGGCCCCTGGTGATCCACTGGTAGAAGTGGTGGTGGGTGTTGACGAGGCCGGGCGTGACGAGGTGGCCGGTGCCGTCGACGCGCCGTACGACGCCGGTGAGGCCCTCCGGCGCCTTGCCCGCGCCGACCGACTCGATGCGGTTGTCGGCCACGACGACGTACCCCGAGGCGTACTCGGTGTCGTGGGCGTCGACGGTCGCGATCGAACAGTTCTCGATGACGATGCGCTGGATGGTCCTTCGGTCCGCCGAAGCTGCCATGGTGCTTCCCTCTTCTGTGTCTGGCGATGTGGGCACGGCAGGACCCTAGGAGGATTTGAGTGCCACAGCGGGGCGGCTGTGGGTGCCGAGATGGTGGAAGAACAGGTTGAG
This sequence comes from Streptomyces sp. NPDC059166, assembly GCF_042755185.1. Lineage (NCBI taxonomy): Bacteria > Bacillati > Actinomycetota > Actinomycetes > Kitasatosporales > Streptomycetaceae > Streptomyces > Streptomyces sp. NPDC059166. Next base: position 3,384 of record NZ_JBHZCI010000063.1, read on the forward strand.
CAGGACCGCCACGAGCGCTCCCGCACTGATCCCGGAACCGAGCACGGTCTGCGCCCAGGAGGGGAATCCGGCGTAGAAGGTGGGTGCCGCGAGCGGGATGATGCCCGCGCCGAGTGCCACCGCCACGAGGATGATGTTGGAGCTGTCGTCGAGTCCGGCCTCGGACAGGGTCCGGATGCCGCTCACCGCGATCGAGCCGAAGAGGACGATTCCGGCGCCGCCGAGCACGGGCATGGGGACCAGCGAGACGACCGCGCCGAGCACGGGGAAGACGCCCAGGACGATCAGGGCGCCGCCGGCCGCCGCGACGACGTAGCGGCTGCGGACCCTGGTGAGCGACACGACGCCGACGTTCTGCGCGAAGGCGCTGGTGGGGAAGCCCCCGAAGACCGGGCCGACGAGCGTGGCGATACCGTCCGTGCGCAGGCCGCGGGTGATGGTGGTGCCGTCGGTGCGCCGCTCGCAGATCTCGCCGAGTGCGAGCATCCCGGCGGACGACTCCGTCATCAGGACCAGCATCACGATGCACAGGGAGAGGATCGCGGCGGGCTGGAACTCGGGCGCTCCGAAGGCGAAGGGCGCGGGCAGGGCGGCCGCGGGCGCGGAGCCGAGCGCGGAGAAGTCGGCGAGTCCGAACGGGATCGCGGCCAGCGTGCCGATGAACAGGCCTGCGAGCAGGGCGACCTGCTTGACGAAGCCGCGCCCGAAACGCTGGATGAGCAGGATGACGACGAGGGTGAAGGCGGCGAGCGCCAGGTACTTCATGTCGCCGAAGTCGTCGGCGGTGGCGTCGCCGCCCTGGGCCCAGCCGACGGGGACGGGCATGAGCGTGACGCCGATGAGGGTGATGACGACACCGGTGACGAGCGGCGGGAAGAAGCGCAGAAGACGCCCGAAGAACGGCCCGACGGCCAGGCAGAAGACGCCCGCGACGAGCACCGCGCCGTAGATCGCCGGGAGTTGGTGACCCGGTGCGCTGGTCTCGGCGATGGCGAGCATCGGCGCGATGCCGGCGGAGGAGGCCGCGTTGACGAACGGCAGCCGGTTGCCGGCGAACCGTCCGGCGCCCAGGGTCTGGAGGAGGGTGGCGAGTCCCGCGATCAGGAGGCTGGCGGCGATCAGGCGGGTCCTGCCGGCCGTGTCGAGGCCGACGGCCTGGCCGATGATGAGCGGAGGGGTGACGACGCCCGCGTACATGGCGGCGATGTGCTGGAGCGCGGCGGGTACGAGCCGCGAAGGCGGAAGCTTTTCGTCCACCGGGTGAACTGCCGTGTCGGCAGCGGTCGGTGGGGTGGAACATGGGCCTTTCGCCGGCCCCGTTGCAGGCTGTGCCATGGTATTTCCCTCCGGGATGACCGGCCCCCGCCCGGCAGGGGGCGGGGACCGGTTCAGCACCGCGTCAGAGGTTGGTCATGTCGACCGGGATCTTCGGCTCCACGCCGTCGCGGAGCACCGTCGCCTCGATGAGGCCGTAGGGGCGGTCGGCCGCGAAGTAGACCTCGTTGTCGTTCTTGAGGCCGAAGGGCTCCAGATCCACGAGGAAGTGGTGGTTGTTCGGCAGCGAGAAGCGGATCTCGTCGATCTCGCTGCGGCTGTTGATGATGCGCGAACCCATCTGGTACAGGGTCTGCTGGAGCGAGAGGGAGTACGTCTCCGCGAAGGCGTGCAGCATGTGCTTGCGCGCCTGCTCGTAGGACTTCTCCCAGTTCGGCATGCGCTCCTCGTCGCTGGTCCAGTTGTACCGCCAGCGCGCGGAGACGTCGGTCGCCAGGATGCGGTCGTACGCCTCCTTCAGCGTCGTGTACCTGTCCTTGACGTAGCCCCAGAACTCGGAGTTGGTGGAGTTCATCACCGTGAGGTCCTTGAGGCCGGAGATGACCTCCCAGTTCTCACCGTCGAAGGTGATCTGGGATACGCGGGTCTCCTGGCCCTTGCGGACGAAGGAGTGCTTGACGTCGTCGGCGCCGATGAACCTGGAGTTGCCGTCGGAGGTCGCGATGCGCTCCCAGGCGTACTCCTCGATCCTGATCCGGGCCTTCTTGATCGGCTCCTGCGAGGTCACGAAGTGACGGGCGAGGTGGATGCCGAACTGCTCGGCGGACTCGATGCCGTGCTCCTTGGCGAAGGCGAACACCGTGTTCTTGGTGGTGTCCGTCGGCAGGACGTTGGCGTTGGAGCCGGAGTAGTGGACGTCGTCCATGTCGCCGGAGAGGGCGACCGAGACGTTGAGGTCCTTGATGTGGTGGGTGTCGCCGTCCCGCGTGATCTTGACGACGCGGTTCTCTGCTTTGCCGTACTGGTTCTGGCCGAGAATCGTGGGCATTGTCTGCTAGCTCCCTCGGTAAACGGAGTAGCCGAACGGGTTGAGCAGCAGCGGTACGTGGTAGTGCTCGCCCGGGGTGACGGCGAATGCGATCGCCACCTCCGGGAAGAACGCGCCGCTGTCCCTTACGCGGGGGGCGTCCTGCTGCGCCTCGGCTTGCTTCTTCGCGGTGAAGTACGACTCGGTGTCGAAGACGAGCCGTACATGGGTGGTTCCTTCCGGCAGGGCCGGCAGGTCTTTGCAGCGCCCGTCCGCGTCGGTGGCGGAACCGCCGAGCGTCACGTACTGCGTGTCGCCGCCGCTGCGGGCGGCCAGGGAGACGGTGACGGCTTCGGCGGGACGGCCGATGCTGGTGTCCAGGATGTGGGTGGACACCGAGGCGGTGGTGTCGGTGCTCAAGACCGTCACGCTCCTTGTTCTCTTCGGGGTGGTACGGAGACCCAGGAGCTGTCTCAGGCGTCCTGGGCGAGGCGGGTCAGGCGGATGCGGTTGATCTTGCCCAGTTCCGTGCGGACGATCTCGCGTTCCTGCTCGGGCGAGTTGCCGATCCGGGCCTTGACCGCGTCGCGCATCTGTTCACCGGTGGCTCCGGTGGCGCAGATGAGGAAGACATGGCCGAACCGCTCCTGGTAGGCCAGGTTGAGTTCGAGCATCTCCGCCTTGAGCTCCTCGGACGCTCCGGCCATCCCCCGCTGCTCGCGGGAGGAGGTCGGATCCCCGGGCTTGGGGCGTCCGATCGGCGGGTGTCCGGCCATCGCTTCGGCCAGGTCCTCCGCGGTGAGCTGCGCCATGGCGGCGTCGCTCGCGGAGAACAGGGCTTCCGTGCCGTCGTAGGGCCGGTGGGCGAGGACGGAGCTTCCCCATGCCGTGCTGGCACAGACCTCGTGCAGCACGGTCGCCGCCTCTTCGGCCGGCAGGGTGTTGAACCGGGTGAGGCCCGGTGTGGAGCTCGTAGTCACGGGAGCCTCCGTGGCTTTTTCGCTGTGCGTTGTCGGGCTGCGGATAGCTAACGCCCTTCGCAACACCACGTCAACAGTTTGTTGAAATTCCGCGAACAGATAATGCCGCCGCCCGAGTTCCCGGGCGGCGGCACGAAGGGGTCTCACGGGCTGCCGAGGACCGTCGCGTGGTCCCCGGCGGCGCTCAGCCGCCCTTGGCGGCGTTGTCGCGGTTGAGGTAGTTGTACACGGTGAAGCGGCTGACGCCCAGGGCGCCCGCCACCGTCTCCACCCCGTGCCGTACGGCGAAGGCACCGCGTGCCTCCAGGGTGCGGACCACCCCCTGCTTGGCCTTGCGGTCCAGCTCGGCCAGCGGCATTCCGTGCCGGCGTTCCATCGCGGCCAGGATGTGGTCGAGCGAGTCCGAGAGCTGGGGAAGCCGTACGGCTATGACGTCGGCCCCTTCCCACGCGAGGACCACGTCCTCGGTGCCCGCCTGCTCCGGATCGAGGAGCTCGGCCCCCATGGCGTCGACGAGCGGCTTCACCGCAGTGACCAGCGGGTGGTCGGCCGGTTCGGTCACGGGGTGTCCTCCCCGATCACGTTGAGCTGGAGCGAGACCCGGGTGGCACCCGACTCCAGGGCCCTGCGCAGCAGGGAGTCCACCGCGGTGAGGACCTGGTCGGCGCCCCCTTCCGCCGTGTTCCCGAAGGGGCCGACGTCCACGGCGTCCAGGTCGGCGGTCTGGATGACCTCGCGGGCCACCACCGCGTGGGCGGGCGCCTCTTCCAGGTCGAAGGGCTCGGTGGTGAATTCCACCCTCAAGCGCACTCTGCCTCCCTCACGTCCCGCCGCGTCCGTCTGCCGGCGCGGCTCGCTCCGACCCTAAGGCACGGGGGCGCAGGCCCGGCAGCCCCCGACGGGCGGCGGGGCGGGCCGGCGGACACCGCCTCCACTCAGGGACCCGCCTGGATGTCCCCCCGGGTGGACGAAGCGATCCGGTCACCGTGGGTGAAGTCGCCTGGCGGGATCCCGGGGTGGTGACCGTCCTGGACCGGCGGGGCACTCGCCGCGGCCGGCCCGAGCGCCAGCCTGGAGACGATCCGGTAGCGGTCGCCTCGGTAGAGCGAGTGGACGTACTCCACCGGCAGCCCGTCCACGTCCGAGGTCAGACGTTCGAAGAGCAGGGCCGGAGAGAGCTCGGGCACCTCCAGGAGCTGGGCCTCGGCCCTGGTGACCACGGTGGGCTCGATGGCCTGGACCGCCTCGCGGACGTGTACCCCGTGGGCGTGCCGCAGGTGCTCGTAGAGGTCGCCGTCCTCCAGTTCCTGGGCCGACAGCCCCGGGACCAGTGCGGCCCGGATGTGCAGGTGCTCGATCGCCATGGGGGCCCCGTCCACCAGGCGCAGCCGTGCGACGTACACGATGTCCTCGGCGGGCGACATCCGGAGTTTGCGGCCCACCCGGGCCCCGGCCTGCAGGGTGGTGAACTCCAGCAGCCTGCTCGACCAGGCGCCGGCTGCCCGCGGAACGCTCATCGAGAGATCGGCGGAGACCAGTTCCTGCGTGATCTTCCGCGGCGCGACGAACATCCCGCGCCCGTGCTCCCTGACCAGCAGGCCCGCGGCGACCAGCTCGTCCACGGCGGCCCGGAGCGTCGGCCGGGAGACGCCGAGCAGGGCGCAGAGGGAGCGCTCGGACGGGATGGCGTCGCCGGGACTACGGCTCTCGATCAGTTCGAGGACCGCGTCACGCGCTCGCTCCCGCTTGAGCACGGTCCCCGGTACGTCGGCTTTCATTCAGGCCCCTCCTGGCGTCTCGCTCCCTTTACCAGTTGAGCGATTGATGACCACTGGTCAGGCCCAGTGTATCCACAGCTGGCGTGAAGAACAGGGGCCCACCCCCCGAAGATCCTTCGAGTTCCCTTTATTCGCGGGGGGTTGACGGCCCCATTGGTCTATGCCACCTTCTTCCACCATCAAGAGGTGAGCTGTCCAGTGGACTTCACTGGTCAGGTGGTCAGGTCTCTGCTCCCGTTGAGGTGAACCGTGAAGTACCGCTTGCTTGCCGGTGTGTCCGCGCTCGTCATGGCCGCCGCCCTCAGTGCGTGCGGCTCCGGCGAGGAGGACGCCGAAGGAACCGGGGGCGCCACGCCCGTCGACGTATGGCTGATGCGGGACAGCGTGTCGGCCGCCTTCCAGGAGGAGTTCACGAAGGGGTTCGAGGCAGCCCACCCGGACATCGACGTCAGGATCCAGATCCAGGAGTGGGACGGGATCGGGCAGAAGATCACCGCGGCCCTGGCCAGCAACGACGCCCCCGACGTGATCGAGGCCGGGAACACGCAGGTGGCTCAGTTCGCCGAGAGCGGCGGACTGACGGACCTCAGCGACAGGAAGGACGAGCTGGACGGAGCGGACTGGCTGAAGGGCCTGGCCGAGCCGGGAGCGTACGACGGCAAGCAGTACGGCATCCCGTACTACGCGGCGAACCGCGTGGTGATCTACCGCACCGACCTGTTCGAGAAGGCGGGCATCGACGCCGAGGCGATCAAGACCCGTGACCAGTGGATCGAGGCCACCACCGAGCTGGACAAGGGCGGTACGCAGGGCATCTACCTGCCCGGACAGATGTGGTACGCCCTGGCCGGCTTCGTCTGGGACGAGGGCGGCGACCTCGCGACGGAGTCCGGCGGCAAGTGGTCCGGGGCGCTCGACTCGCCCGAGGCCCTGCGCGGGATGGAGTTCTACGAGAAGCTCCAGGCGCTCGGCGAGGGCCCCAAGGACTCCGACGAGGACGACCCGCCGCAGGCCGAGGTGATGGCGCAGGGCAAGGTCGCCCAGGTCATCTCCACCCCCGGCGGTGCCAACGTGATCGTGGAGAAGAACCCCGCCCTCAAGGGCAAGCTGGCCTTCTTCCCCATCCCGGGCAAGACGGCGGACACCCCGGGCGCCGTCTTCACCGGGGGCTCCGACCTGGTCGTACCGGCGGCCGCCGGGCACCCCGAGGAGGCGGTCACCTTCATCAAGGAGCTGACCGGCGACGCCTGGCAGAAGAAGCTCGCCGTCGCGATGAGCTACGTACCGAACCGCACCACCCTGGCCTCCGCGGTCGCGGAGGATCCGGGCGCGGCGGCCATGGCGGTAGGCGCCGCGAACGGTCACGCCACGCCCAACACCCCGGGCTGGGCGGCGGTCGAGGCGGAGAACCCGATCAAGGACTACATGACCGCCGTGCTCACCGGCAAGGACCCCGAGGAAGAAGCGGCGAAGGCGTCCCAGGACATCACCAGGGCCATGAACGCCGGCTCCTGATCTCCGGTCCCGCCTCCCGTGGGGGCGGGCTCCGCCGAGGGTTCGCGGCGCCCGCCCCCGCTCCTGAGAGCGCTCCCGCACCGACCCGTCCGAGATCCGCTCCCCCAGGAAGGAGGCGTGCCGTGCCCGCCGTCGTCGAAGGCACCGCACCACGAACCCCCCGGCAGCGACCTGTCACCCGCCCCGCCGGCCCCCCTCCCCCGCCCCGCCCCACGGGCCGGGACCGGACCGGCGGCCCGTGGCCGTACCTCCTGGTCGCCCCGGCTGTGGGCGGCATGATCTACCTGCTCGTGTACCCGCTGGTCCGCGCCGTGCTGATCTCGCTCCAGGACTTCAGGCTGCGCCAGCTGATCACCGGTGACGCGGAGTTCGTCGGACTGCGCAACTACCGGACACTGCTGTCGGACCCCCGGTTCTGGGAGGTGGTCAGGCGCACCTTTCTGTTCATGGCCGTCAACGTGGCACTGATCATGGTGATCGCGACCCTGGTCGCCCTCATGGTGGAGCGGCTGGGCAGGGCCGGCCGTACGGTGGTGCTGGGTTCGCTGGTCTTGGCCTGGGCCATGCCGGTGGTGGCCGCCACCACGGTCTTCCAGTGGCTGTTCCACTCGGAGTTCGGGATCGTGAACTGGACGCTGACCTCACTGGGATTCGGCTCGTTCGACCGCTACCCCTGGTTCGCGAACGGGACCGCCGCCTTCGCGATCCTGGTGACGCTGATCGTGTGGCAGTCCGTCCCCTTCGCCGCGATCACCCTGTACTCGGCGCTGACGACGGTGCCGCAGGAGCTCTACGAGTCCGCCCGGCTGGACGGGGCGGGCCCGGGCCGGATCTTCGGCTCCGTCACGTTCCCGATGCTGCGGCCCATCTTCATGCTCGTCTTCTCGCTCGAGGTGATCTGGACCTTCAAGGCCTTCGTGCAGATCTGGGTGATGACCAGGGGCGGGCCGGGCGACGCGACCACGATCCTGCCGGTCTACGCGGTCCAGACGGCCCTGTCCGGCCAGCGTTACGACCTGGGCTCCGCGGCCTCGATGGTCACCGTGGTCCTGATGTCCGGGGTCCTCGTCCTCTACTTCCGCCAGATGTTCCGTCAGGAGGACGAACTCCGATGAGCCTTCGCCACCCCCGCCTCAGGCGCCTCCCCCTGAACGCCGGAGCCACGTTGACGGTCGTGGTCTGCCTGTTCCCCGTGTACTGGATGATCTCGACGGCCTTCAAGCCGTCCCGGGACATCCAGTCCGCCGAGCCCCGGCTCGTCCCGTACACCTGGACGCTGGAGCACTTCCGCAGGGCCGTGGACGCGGACGGCTTCGCCCTGTTCTGGCGCAACAGCGTCCTCGTCACGCTCGGCGCGGTGCTGCTGGCGCTGCTGGTCGCGCTCGGTGCGGCCTTCGCCGTGGCGAGGATGCGATGGAGGGGCCGACGGCAGTTCATGCTGATGGTCTTCATCGCGCAGATGGCGCCCTGGGAATCGCTGATCATCCCCGTCTACATCATCTCCCGTGACACCGGGACGCTCGACCGGCTGCCGACGCTCACCCTGGTCTACTTCATGATCACGCTGCCGTTCACGATCGTGGTGCTGCGGGGGTTCATCGGGACCATCCCTCCGGAGCTGGAGGAGGCCGCACAGGTCGACGGCTGCTCCCGCACCGGCGCCTTCCGCCGGGTGGCGCTGCCGCTGCTGGCACCAGGGCTCATGGCCACCTCGCTGTTCGGTTTCATCACGGCGTGGAACGAGTTCGCCTACGCCAACTTCCTGATCATCAAGGAGCAGGACAACCGGACCCTGCCCGTGTGGCTGTCGTCGTTCCAGAACACCTTCGGTACCGACTGGGGCGCCACCATGGCCGCCTCCACCCTGTTCGCACTGCCCGCCCTGGTGATCTTCCTGCTGCTCCAGCGCCATGTCACCTCAGGCTTCGCCGCCGGCGCCGTCAAGGGCTGAGCGCCACACCGCCCTCGGCGCTCCTCACCCACGAACCGATCCTGGAGGCCTCCCGTGCCCGCACCCCGCCCCGATCTCTCCCTGGTGCCCCGGCCCCGCCGGGTCTCGCCCAGGCCCGGGAGGTTCGTCCTCGACCGGGAGACGACCGTACGGACCCTGCCCGGAGCCGAACCCGCCGCCGATCTGCTGCGGACCCTGATCGGCCACGACACCCGGCTCCCGCTGCGTCCGTCCGCGGACGGACGGATCGTCCTGGCGCTGGACCCGGAGCTGGAGGGGCTGGGTGACGAGGGGTACGGGCTCACGGTGAGCCCGCAGGCGCTGCAACTGCGCGCCGCCCGGCCGACCGGACTGCTGCGCGGAGCGCAGACGGTCCGGCAACTGCTGCCGCCCGAGGCGCTGTCCGGCGGCGTGCCGGGGGTCGACGCGTGGGAGCTGCCCTGTGTCGAGATCAGCGACGTGCCCGCCCACCCGTGGCGTGGCGCCATGCTGGACGTGGCCCGCCATTTCCAGCCCGTGGAGTATCTGCACCGCTACGTGGACCTGATGGCCCTCCACAAGCTGAACATCCTGCACCTGCACCTCACCGACGACCAGGGCTGGCGGATGCCCGTCGACGCCTATCCCCGGCTCACCGGGGCGGGTGCCCGTCGTGCCAGGTCCCAGGTCGGTCCCGCCGGCCCCGGCGGGGCCGTCTTCGACGCGGTTCCGCACGCCGGCTCCTACACCAAGGAGGAACTGCGCGGGCTGGTCCGTCACGCGGCGGCACTGGGCGTGGAGGTGGTCCCCGAGATCGAGATGCCCGGTCACGTCCGGGCCGCGCTGGCCGCCTACCCGCACCTGGGCAACGATCCCTCGCGGGAGCTGGACGTGTGGACCCACTGGGGTGTCTGCGACACCGTGTTCGGCGTCCACGAGGAGGTCTTCGACTTCTGCCGTACGGTGCTGGACGAGGTGATGGACGTCTTCCCCTCCCGCTGGATCCACATCGGCGGCGACGAGTGCCCGACCACCGAGTGGGAGCGCAGTCCGGCGGCCAGGGCGCGCGCCGCGGCCGAAGGGCTGCCGGACGCCCGCGCGCTGCACGGCTGGTTCCTGGGCCGGGTGGGCGCCCACCTGGTCGAGCGGGGGCGGACTCCGCTCGGCTGGGCCGTGACGGGCAGTGAACTGCCGCTGGACTTCACGGTGATGACCTGGCACGAACCCACCCATGCCAGGGCGGCCGTCGAGCGCGGTCACCGGGTCGTCGCGGCGCACCACCGGGCGACGTATCTCGACTACGCGCAGTCCGGAGACCCGGGTGAACCGGTCGCCCAGCCCGGGGCCCCGCTCCCCCTGCGTGCCGTCCACGACCACGAGCCCGCGCCGGCCGACTGGCCCGAGGAGCAGCGTGCCCGGGTGCTCGGAACGCAGGCGTACGTGTGGACCGAGTACGCGCGGACCCCCGGCGAGATCGAGTACCTCAGCTACCCCAGGCTGTGCGCGCTGGCGGACCGTTCTTGGTCCGGAGGCCGCGGCGACTGGCCGGGGTTCGTCGAGCGGCTGCGCCGTCACACCGCCCGTCTGGACGCCCTGGGCGTCCCCTACCGCCCACTGGACGCGCGGCCGTCCCCGGCCGCGTCCGCAGGTACAGCGCGAATCCGTCCGTGATCAGTCCCCCACCTTCGTTCCGGAGAGGAACACGCCTGTGAACACCCACACACCGGCCTCCACCACGGCTGCCCGCAGCCCCCGCGGAAGGCGGCTGCGCGCGGCGGCCGCGGCCGCGGCGACCGTCGCCCTGGCCTGCACCGGTCTCGCCGCGCTCCCCTCGGCCGCCTCGGCCGCCGGGGAGGGGCTCGTCGTCCAGTACCGCACGAGCGCGGGCGGCGCGACCGCCGACCAGAGCGAGCCCTGGCTCAAGGTCCGCAACTCCGGCAGCGCCTCCGTGCCGCTGAGCAGTGTCAAGGTGCGCTACTACTTCAAGGCCGATTCGGCCTCCGCCGCCTACCGTTTCGCCTGTTCGTGGGCGGTGAAGGGCTGCGCCAACATCACGGGCACCTTCGGGACGCTCGCCTCCCCGACGGCCACCGCCGACCGCTATCTGGAGATCGGCTTCACCCCGGGCGCCGGCTCCCTCGCCCCGGGCGCGGACACCGGTGACATGCAGCTTCGCTTCTACCAGGCGTCGTGGCAGACGCTGACGCAGTCGGACGACTACTCCTTCGGCCCTGGGCGCACGTCGTACGGCGACTGGCCGAAGGTGACCGCGCAGGTCGGCGGCGCGACCGTGTGGGGCGAGGCTCCGGCCGGCAACGGGCCGACGGACCCGACCGACCCCACGGACCCGCCGACCGACCCGCCCGCGGACGGGCCGCGCCTCTTCGACGACTTCGACTACAGCGGCCACACCGACCCGAAGATCGCGCAGCACGGCTGGAGCGTTCGTTCCAACTCGGGCGGCCCCGGCGTCCCCGGCGCGACCTGGGCGCCGCAGAACGTCACCTTCGCCTCCCAGAGCGGCAACTCGGTGATGAACCTGGAGACCTCGACCGCCGGAACCGCGGCGAGCACGGTCCAGACCGAAGTGCTCACCCAGGCGACGAAGTTCAGGAACGGCACGTACGCGGCGCGGGTGAAGTTCAGCGACGCGCCCCGGTCGGGACCTGACGGCGACCGGCTGGTGCAGACGTTCTTCACCATCAACGACCTGAAGGCCCCGATGGCCGACGACTACGCCGAGTACGACTTCGAGTACCTGCCGAACGGCGGCTGGGGCGAGCCGGCCAACATCCTCTACACCACCTCGTGGGAGACCTACCGCCCCGACCCGTGGGAGGCCGTCAACGCGCACAGCGAGTCCCGGCAGAGCTATGCGGGCTGGCACGACCTGGTGGTGACCATCGACAACAGCACGATCACGTACTACGTCGACGGGCAGCCCTTCGGGACGCACGGCTCGGCGTACCTGCCCGAGCGGCCGATGTCGATCAACTTCAACCAGTGGCTGATCGACCTCCAGGGGCAGACGAGCACCACGCCGCGCTCGTACGACCAGCAGGTGGACTACGTGCTGCATGTGAAGGACCAGGTCCTCACCCCGGCGCAGGTCAACGCCATGGTCGGGGCGTACCGGAGCGCGGGGACGACGTTCCAGGACACGGTGCCCGCGAGCTGAGGTCTGTTCGAAGGAAGCGGGGCGGAGGCCGGAATCGGCCGCCGCCCCGCTTTCGTGTCCGGATCCGGGCACACCCGCCGTACGCCTCTCCGATTTTTCGGGACCCCCTTGACATCCCGGGCACCCTCCGGGCAATCTTCCGTTAAGCAGAAAACAACTTCCGCAATACGGAAGGAGCGCACGCACCCTCATGGGATACCCGGACCAGCGCTTCGATGTGAACCTCTCGATCCTCTTCACGGAACTCCCGCTCGTGGAACGTCCCGCGGCAGCCGCCGCGGCCGGATTCACCGCGGTCGAGCTGTGGTGGCCCTGGATCGAGACCCCCACCCCGCCGCAGGCCGAACTCGACGCCCTCAAGAAGGCTCTCGACGACGCCGGCACCCAACTGGTGGGACTGAACTTCTACGCCGGGCAGCTGCCCGGCCCCGACCGCGGCGCGCTCTCCGTGCCCGGCGAGGAGTCGGACCGCTTCCGCGCCAACATCGACGTGGCGGCCGACTTCGCCGCCTCCGTCGGCTGCAAGGCGCTCAACGCGCTGTACGGCAACCGCGTCGACGGCGTGGACCCGGCCGTACAGGACGAACTCGCCCTGGAGAACCTGGCCCTGGCGGCCCGGGCGGCCGACCGGATCGGCGCGGTACTGCTGATCGAGACGCTCAACGCCCCGGAGTCACCGCGCTATCCGCTGGTGAGCGCTCCGGCCGGCGTCGAGGTCGTCGACAAGGTCAACGCGGCCACCGGACTCGGGAACGCGAAGTTCCTGCTGGACCTCTACCACCTGTCGATGAACGACGAGGACCTCAGCCAGGTGATCAAGGCGTACGCCTCGAAGACCGGCCACGTCCAGATCGCCGACAACCCGGGGCGCGGCGCGCCCGGCACCGGCACGCTCCCGCTGGAGCGACTGCTCGACGAGCTGACCGAGGCCGGTTACGGCGGCTGGGTCGGCCTGGAGTACAAGCCGGGCGACCGGCCGAGCGCCGAGGCGTTCGAATGGCTCCCCGCCGAGCACCGGCCGGCCCGCTGACGCCCGCCCCTGACGCACACACGCTCAACCGGAAGGCACCCTCATGAGCAGCAACCTCCCCAAGGTCGCCTGGATCGGCCTCGGCATCATGGGTTCCCCCATGGCCGAGAACCTGATCAAGGCCGGATACCAGGTCACCGGCTACACCCTGGAGCAGGACAAGATCGACCGGCTCGTCGCGGCGGGCGGCAAGGGTGCCGCCTCGATCGCCGAAGCGGTGCGCGAGGCCGACGTCGTGATCACCATGGTCCCGGCCTCCCCGCAGGTCGAGGCCGTCGCGTACGGCGAGGACGGCATCCTGGAGAACGCCCGGAAGGGCGCCCTGCTGATCGACATGTCCTCGATCACGCCGCAGACCTCCGTGGACCTGGCGTCGAACGCGAAGGAGAAGGGCATCCGCGTGCTGGACGCCCCCGTCTCCGGCGGCGAGGCCGGCGCGATCGAGGCCGTGCTCTCCATCATGGTCGGAGGCGAGCAGAGCGACTTCGACGCCGCCAAGCCGCTGTTCGACGCGCTGGGCAAGACGATCGTGCTCTGCGGTCCGCACGGCTCCGGCCAGACGGTCAAGGCCGCCAACCAGCTGATCGTCGCGGTCAACATCCAGGCCTGCGCCGAGGCCGTGGTCTTCCTGGAGAAGTCCGGGGTGGACCTGGCCGCCGCGCTCGACGTGCTGAACGGCGGACTCGCCGGCTCGACGGTCCTGACGCGCAAGAAGGACAACTTCCTGAAGCGGGACTTCGCCCCCGGCTTCCGCATAGACCTGCACCACAAGGACATGGGCATCGTCACGGACGCCGCCCGCAACGTCGGCGCGGCACTGCCCGTCGGCGGGGTCGTGGCGCAGCTGGTCGCCTCCCTGCGCGCGCAGGGCGACGGCGGCCTCGACCACTCGGCGCTGCTGCGCTCCGTCGAGCGGCTCTCCGGCTCCCAGGTCTGACACCCGCAGGCCCTCCCGGGCCGCGTCTTCGACGTGTCGTCGTACGGCGGACGGCACGTCGAGGACACGTCCTTCGGGCCCCCTGAACTCCGGGCCGCGGCGGCGCTGACACCTGTCCTGTCGCGCCCAGGCGCCGCCGCGTCCCGGAATCTCATCCTCCAAATTCAACAAACTGTTGACGCATCGTTCCCGGCGAATCTACGCTCCTGAAGCCGTCAGCAGCCCCGTACGGAAGGCCACCATGTCCCAGCGTGTGCTCACGACCGAGTCAGGCGCCCCGGTCGCCGACAACCAGAACTCCGCCACCGCAGGCGCCGGCGGGCCGATCCTCGTCCAGGACCAGCACCTGCTCGAGAAGCTCGCCCGCTTCAACCGTGAGCGCATCCCGGAGCGAGTCGTCCACGCCCGCGGCTCCGGCGCGTACGGCTACTTCGAGGTGACCGACGACGTCACCGGCTTCACCAGCGCCGACTTCCTCTCCGAGGTGGGCCGCCGCACCGAGACGTTCATCCGCTTCTCGACGGTCGCCGACTCGCTGGGCGGCGCCGACGCCGTACGCGACCCCCGGGGCTTCGCCCTCAAGTTCTACACGAACGAGGGCAACTACGACCTCGTCGGCAACAACACCCCGGTCTTCTTCATCAAGGACCCGGTCAAGTTCCCCGACTTCATCCACTCCCAGAAGCGCGACCCCTTCACGGGCCGCCAGGAGCCGGACAACGTCTGGGACTTCTGGGCCCACTCCCCCGAGGCGACGCACCAGGTCACCTGGCTCATGGGCGACCGCGGCATCCCCGCGTCGTACCGCCACATGAACGGCTACGGTTCGCACACCTACCAGTGGACCAACGCGGCGGGCGAAGCCTTCTTCGTCAAGTACCACTTCAAGACCAACCAGGGTGTACGCTCCCTCTCCGCCGAGCAGGCCGCCGAGCAGGTCGGCAAGGACGCCAACTCGCACCAGACGGACCTGCTCCAGGCCATCGAGCGCGGCGTCAACCCGTCCTGGACGCTGCACGTCCAGGTCATGCCGGCCGCGGAGGCCGCGGACTACCGCTTCAACCCGTTCGACGTGACGAAGGTGTGGCCGCACGCCGACTACCCGCTGCAGCGGGTCGGGCGCCTGGTGCTGGACCGCAACCCGGACAACGTCTTCGGTGAGGTGGAGCAGGCGGCGTTCTCGCCGAACAACTTCGTGCCCGGCATCGGCCCTTCGCCGGACAAGATGCTCCAGGGACGGCTGTTCGCCTACGCCGACGCGCAGCGCTACCGCCTGGGCATCAACCACACCCAGCTCCCGGTCAACGCCCCGAAGGCCACGACCGCGGACAACTACGGCCGCGACGGGCTCCACGCCACGCGCTACGGCTCGCGCCAGGACAAGAACTACGAGCCCAACTCGTACGCCGGGCCCGCGCAGACCGGTGCGCCGCTGGCCGCCCCGCTGCCCGTGCAGGGCTGGACCGGTGCCCACGAGGCGCCGCTCCACACCAAGGACGACGACTTCTTCCAGGCCGGCGAGCTCTACCGCCTGATGTCGGCCGACGAGAAGGACCGTCTGATCGCCAACATCGCGGGCGGACTCTCCCAGGTCACCCGTGACGACGTGATCGAGAAGAACCTCGCCCACTTCCACGCCGCCGACCCCGAGTACGGCAAGCGCGTGGAGGAGGCCGTCCGCGCCCTGCGCGAGGACTGAGCCTCACCCCAAGGGCCCTGCCCGCGCCGCGCACCCGGATGAGGGGTGCGCGCGGCACCGGCAGGACGGGACCGCGGCGGCGGACGACGCCAGTGCGGTGGCGACGGGACGGGCGGCCGGCTCCAGACCTGAAGGAGCACGGTCGTCAGGCCCACGGCCCGCCGTCGCGGTCGCTGTTGGACGAAGAGACCGTGCAGGGGTGCGGTGTACGCCGGTCGGCGTGCGCCGCACCCCTGTGTCGTGCCCGGCTGTGTCAACCGGTGTCCGGAAGACCGCGGTCCGGAAAGCCGTGCTCAGGGAAGCCGTGGTCCGGGAATCCGTGCTCCGGGAAGCCGCGCTCCGGGAAGCCGCGGTCCGGAATGCGGTGGCCGGGAAACGCGTCGTCCGGCATGTCGAACAGGCGTTCCGCCCGCAGCCCGTTGTGCTGCCGCAGCGCCGTGAGCCACGGCCAGTGGTCCTCCGCCACGAGCCGGGGGCAGGCGATGCGGTGCGGGATGCGGCACCGGGTTCCCGGGAGCGGTTCCGCGTCCCACAGGTTCATGGCGGTCCCGGTCGATGTGAGGATCCACCGCCGGCGCGGAGGCACCGTGTGGGCCGGGACGAGGACACGGGGCTCCAGCAGGATCCAGTGACCGGTGTACGAGGTGGGGTAGCGGTCCTGTCGGAGCTCGCAGAAGGGGCACTCCGGCGGGGACGGAGGCCTCGGGGCGGTGGCACCCTCCAGCAGCGCCTGGAAGGCGTCGCCGATACGGTCGTCGGGCGGGTCCGGGCAGGAAGCGGCGCTCTCGGTGTCCCCCATGGACCAAGGATTGCCGCCACCACGAGAGCCGCGGTAGAACGCGATCCGGACGTGCCGCCTGGTGCGGACACACGCCTTTGAGCAGGACTCCGCCTCATGGGACGCCTCCCGCTCCGCCGGACCCGCACGCCGTGGCCGGAGATCCTCCCCCGCGGGGGCACCGCCCCCACGGCCTGCACCGTGCTGGGCTGTCGCCGGACATGAGTACGGAAGCGGGTGGCCGCCGGGGTCCCCGTCCCCACAATGGCCTCATGAGACCGCCGAGATCACCGGTACGCAGGCCCTCCGTCCGACGCGCCGCGATTGCGGCGGCGCTGCTTCTCCTTCTCTCGTCGTCCGCGTGCTCCTCGCAGGACCGCGCGACGAGCCCCGGGGAGTTACGCGGGCTCGCGAGCGGCGCGCCCGCGAAGAAGGCGCGCGAGGAGACGGAGAGTCACCTGAGGGCCGTCGCAGGGGAGTACGACCGCCGGACTCCGCTCACCCTCGGACTGGTCGCGGTGGACGACAGGTGCGCAGGCGGCTCGGAGAAGGAGTGGCTGTCCCCCTCCGAGGACGACCGGTACCGCATCCGCTGCACCCTGCGCCTCACCGCCTGGTTCGGCGCCGATCCGGACCGGATCGGCGACACCCTGGACGCCGTCTTCACCGCGGGCGACCGCGCCTCCCCGGCCGGCGCCCCGGCCGTCTCCGTCCCGTTCGGGCACGACGACTACCGGGGGCGCCTCGTCGACTACTACCGGGGCCGCGGACCCAACCCCACCGGCCCCGGCGCCCCGGAGCCGACGCAGGTCTCCGATCCCTCCCAGACGCTCTCCTGGGACACGGCGCGCAGCACCGCACGGACCCTCGTGGAGGAGCCGCAGGAGTGCGGGGACGTCATCCCACCCGTCAGCCGCTGTCTGCGCGAGCCGGAGGGCGCACGGGTCGCCGGACTCCGGAACCGGTACGGGACGGTCTTCCGGCTCGACCTCACGCCCTCCGCGTACTACGAGGTGCTCAAGGGGCAAGGGGCCGGGTGAGAACGGCCGTGGCCCCCACCCCCCGCACAGCGGGGTGGGGGCCACGGCCGGGTCGGTCAGGCCTTCGTCAGCGGGCGGACAGCCGTGGGGGCGTGGCCCGGCTCCGTCGCGATGTCCTCGAACTCGTTGACGGACGCGATGTCCGAGCCGCTCATCGAGATGTTCGTGACCCGCTCCAGGATCGCCTCGACGACGACCGGCACCCGGTGTTCGGCGGCGAGCTTCTTCGCCTGCTCGAAGGCGGGCAGCAGCTGGTCCGGCTCGGTGACCCGGATCGCCTTGCAGCCCAGCCCCTCGACGACCTTGACGTGGTCCACGCCGTAGACGCCCAGCTCCGGGGAGTTCTGGTTCTCGAACTCCAGGTTGACCTGGAAGTCGATGTCGAAGTTGCGCTGCGCCTGGCGGATGAGCCCCAGGTAGGAGTTGTTCACCAGGACGTGGACGTACGGGATGCGGTGCTGGGCGCCGACCGCGAGCTCCTCCAGCATGAACTGGAAGTCGTAGTCGCCGGAGAGGGCGACGACCGACCCCTCCGGGTCCGCCGTGGCGACTCCGAGCGCCGCCGGGATCGTCCAGCCGAGGGGACCCGCCTGGCCGCAGTTGATCCAGTGCCGGGGGCGGTAGACGTGCAGCATCTGGGCGCCGGCGATCTGGGAGAGGCCGATCGTGGAGACGTAACGGGTCTCGGGGCCGAACGCCCGGTTCATCTCCTCGTACACCCGCTGCGGCTTCAGCGGCACGTTGTCGAAGTGCGTGCGCCGCTGGAGGGTCGCCCGGCGCTCCTGGGTGGACGCGGCCCACTGCGAGCGGTCCTTCAGCTTGCCGGCCGCCTTCAGTTCACGGGCCACCTCGACGAAGAGCTCCAGGGCCGCCTTGGCGTCCGAGGCGATGCCGAGGGCGGGGGCGAAGATCTTGCCCAGCTGGGTGGGCTCGATGTCCACGTGGACGAAGGTGCGGCCCTGCGTGTAGACGTCGAGCTTGCCGGTGTGGCGGTTGGCCCAGCGGTTGCCGATCCCGAGGACGAAGTCGGACTCCAGGAAGTTCGCGTTGCCGTAGCGGTGCGAGGTCTGGAGACCGACCATGCCGGCGTTCAGCTCGTGGTCGTCGGGCAGGATGCCCCAGCCCATGAGGGTGGGCACGACCGGGACGCCCGTCAGTTCGGCGAACTCGACCAGCAGATCGGGTGCGTCGGCGTTGATGATGCCGCCGCCCGCGACGATCAGCGGCCGCTCCGAGGCGTTCAGCATCTCGACGGCCCGCTCGATCTGCTTGCGGCTCGCGGCGGGCTTGTGGACGGGCAGCGGCTCGTAGAGGTCGGGGTCGAAGTCGATCTCGGTGAGCTGCACGTCGATCGGCAGGTCGATGAGGACAGGCCCGGGACGCCCCGTGCGCATCAGGTGGAAGGCCTGCTGGAAGACGCCCGGGACCTGCGCGGCCTCCAGGACGGTGGTCGCGGCCTTGGTCACGGGCGCGGCGATCGACGCGATGTCGACGGCCTGGAAGTCCTCCTTGTGGAGGACTGCGGTGGGCGCCTGGCCGGTGATGCAGAGGATCGGGATCGAGTCGGCGATGGCCGAGTAGAGGCCGGTGATCATGTCGGTGCCCGCGGGCCCCGACGTGCCGATGCACACGCCGATGTTCCCGGCGGCGGCACGGGTGTAGCCCTCCGCCATGTGGGAGGCGCCCTCGACGTGACGGGCCAGGGTGTGGTGCACCCCGCCGGAGGCCTTGAGGGCCGCGTAGAACGGGTTGATCGCCGCACCCGGCACGCCGAACGCGTTGCTGACGCCTTCGCGCTTGAGGATCTCAACTGCCGCTCGGGCAGCGGTCATACGAGGCATGAGAGCTCCTGCTCGGACTTGGTGGAGTCGGGCTCTGTCGCGCCACCTGAGAGCACCAATTCCGCATTACGGAAACTTTGTTCTGCTATACGGAATCAATGTAGGGACGTCCAGCATCCTCGTCAAGGGAGGAGGCCAAAGGGGCGGGAGCCCGGTGACCCGAAGTACGCGAACGCCTCCCCCGAACGTCGCTCCTGGTGGACGATGGGGGCACGGAACGCAGTCACCGCCTCAGCGGCGGGAGGGAAGGGGCAGCAGTGGAGTCCGTACCTGTGCGCTGCCCGGTCTGCCGCCGCGATCACGCCTACATCACGCCGGTGTACCCCTGCCCCTGCGGCGCCCCGGCGGCTCCGCCGCTGATGCGCGGCGCACCCCCCGTGGTGATCACGCACCGCACCTGGAACGACGACTGGGTGAGCGTGCGCTGCCACTCCTGCGGCCGCCGGGACCAGTGGCCCCACCCCGAACTCTGCTGCCCCTGCGGCGCCGTGCTCCGGATCCCCGTACGCCCGGTGGCCACCAGGGAGGGCAGCCGGCCGTCGCCCGCGGCGGATCCGGCCGGCCCCGCCCACATACCGCTGCCGCGGACGGCCGCGCACCCGCGCCCCTCCTTCAGGCCACTGGTGATCCGTACGGCGCGCGACGCGGTCAGCACCGCCGCGCTGTACCTGAGATGGCTGGGCTTCCGGGACGTCGTCCAGTCCGAGACGCGCCCCGGCTCCCGGATCGACCTCAGAGCGGCCGGACTCATCGCACAGGTGGACGCGACCACCCGCCCGACGGCGCTGCGCGATGTCGAGTGCCTCTGGCTGAACGCGCTGAACACCTCGGTGTCCAGCGCGTTGTTCTCGCTCGCCGGTTACACCGACGAAGCCCGCTCGCGCGCCGACGGCCTGGCGATCCCGCTGTTCGCGCTGGACCTCACCGGGACACCCCGGCCGGTGAACGGGCCCGCCGACGAACTGGTCAGCATCGGCCCCTGAAGGGCCTTCGGCGGCACATGATTTCGGTCACCTGTACCGTGCCGACCGCATATGTTCGACCTGTTGTCAGTATGAGGACGTACAGTGAAGGCATGGTCTTAACTCCCCGGCTTCCCACCCACACCACCTCATTCTCGACCCAGCCCACTCACCCCTCCGCCGTCGAGGCGAACGAGGCGATCCGCGCCCTCGTCGACTCGCGCAAGGGCATGGACTGGACCCCGGTGGAGGTCGCGGAGTACGAAGTACTCCTGATCGAGTGGGCCGCGGCGACCCAGGGCATAGGCTCCGGAGTCATCGAGGCGGCCTGATCGCACGACCCCCACGGGCGGCCCCTACGCCCCGTATCCCTCCCTCAGTTCGACCTTGCGGACCTTGCCGCTGACCGTCATCGGGAAGGCGTCGAGAATCCGCAGACCCCGCGGCGTCTTGTAGTGCGCCAGCCGCTCCCGGCAGTACGCGGTGATCTCGTCCAGTGTCGGCGGGTCAGCCGGGTCCCGGGGAATCACGCACGCCAGGACCTCCTCCCCGTAGCGGTCGTCGGGCACCCCCACCACCTGCACGTCCGCGATCTTGGGGTGCCCGTGGAGGAACTCCTCGATCTCGCGCGGGTAGACGTTCTCGCCGCCACGGATGATCATGTCCTTGATGCGCCCGGTGATCCGGACGTACCCGTCCTCACGCATCGTCGCGAGATCACCCGTGTGCATCCACCGCCCCGCGTCGAGGACCTCGGCGGTCCGGTCCGGCTGCTCCCAGTAACCGAGCATCACGCTTTGACATCCTCGCCGCCCTGAAGGACGGCGATTCCCGCCTACCGTGCCGTTGAAGGCTGCGGTGTCGGGTGGGTTCCTGCTTCGCTGCGCGGTGCCGGAACACGTTCCGGTCTTACCTGCGCTCGACAGGCTGACACGGCCAGTCCGGC
>NZ_JBHZCI010000064.1:0-1791 GCF_042755185.1 Streptomyces sp. NPDC059166
CTCCTCCGGAGGAACGACGCACGACCCTACGGGTCGTAAAGACGATAAAGCCCTACGGGCTTTCAGAAAGCCCTACGGGCTTTTAACCCCATTCCTCCGGAATGGGGTTGGGAATTCCTCCGGAATTCTCGCACCACACCGGAGAACGGCACGACTGGGTCCGGCGCCTGCGGGCCCCGGACGTGACGAGAGGTCAAGGGGTGGTGGGGGCCTGTCCGCACGGCTCCGCAGTGCGGGCAGGCCTAGCCCCGGACGACACCTACCGCAGCATTCGACCCGCCGTCACAGACAACTGCGCACCAGCAAGAGGGGGCGGTCGTCGCGGAGGCCGGGACGCGAGCCGTGTGCCTCATTCCCGGCCGCAGCTAAGAACTGGACTCAGCACACACCACTCTGCATCACTTCGGAGCCTGGGTAAGAAACGTGAATCTGGTCTACCACCGTCCAGCCACCACATACCGGGGATCGCTGAACCTGCGCAGTACTCAACCAACCTGCACAGCCCCGCCTGTAGCCAAAAAGACCACAGGTCAGACGCCTGGACCACCCCGACCCTGCGCAGATTCAGTGAGCCACCCAGCCGAAAAACGGCTCACCCGAACTGCATAAAACGAGGTCAGGAGCTTGGACACTGCGCAGGTTCACCGAGCCTCGACAGCCGGAAGGGTGACGGCGGATTTCCCTTTCGGCCGCGCAGGTGGGACCAGTATTTCACGCCGACCCATTCGCAGCGGTCGCAGGAGAGAAGCCAGGGGTTATCCGCTCCGGGGTATCCGCCAAGCGGGGTCCACTGGAGTTCAGAGAGCCCCTGTACGGCCGTCAGGGCGGCGGCTCGGTTGCGCGGCTTGTTCATTCTCGGGTGCAGCAGGGGAGCAGGTCCGGTGCCCCTTTCTGCGCTGGGCTGGTTTGGAGCCTCCGTCAGTGGTGTCAGCAGCCCGGCGGCGAATTCTTCGCAGAGGTATTCGGCGGCAGTATCCTTTCCGATCGCCCCGGCGGACACTCGGATTACGATGTCCATTCCGGCGGGGACGGCGTACCAGGCGCGGTGCCATCGGAAGACGTGCCCGATGAACTTCCCGTTTGGGAGGAGAACGGGGTACCGGCATTCAGTGTCTGGTGCGCCGAATTCGTAGCGCTTCGGGAGAGCGACTCTCGTCATTTCTTTTTCCTTCGGTGGGGGTGGGGCGGGGGAATTGCCCCCGCCCCTGCGGGGGTCTAGATGTGGATTACGGGGGCGTCGGCGTATTCCGTGCCGGGGAGGGGGATGGCGGGCCCGGAGAAATCCGGGCGGTCGGTGTAGGCGTTGAATGCCTCGGCGCGGTTGAGGGGGAGCGGGTCGCCGTCGGTGAAGCGCCAGGCGCGCACGGTCTGCGGCTGTCCCATGGTGCGGAGCACGAGGCCGCTGGAGTGTCCTCCGGAAACGGCGGTGGCGAGGAGGTCGCAGAACGCGTGCAGGGCGCTGAGGCTGGCTGCCATTCCCTCGTCGTCCTGCATGAAGGGGAATACGGCGGTCGCGTCGCCACCGATTCCTGATACGCCGATGGTGAGGTAGTGGTTTCCGTTTCCTGCTTTTTCGGTTACTCGGTCGAAGATGTCCAGGGCCTTATTGCGGTCGCGGTCGCTCGGAACTGCGAGGAGAATCCCCATTGTTTTTTCCTCTTTCCTTTTGGTGGGTGGGGGCGGCGGGATTTTCCCGCCGCCCGGTTGGGGATTTAGCTTGCGCACCAGTCGCGCTGTCCGGGGACCGCGACGGAAAGGAAGGTCAGGTGGAATTCGATGAGTCCGGCGATG
>NZ_JBHZCI010000064.1:1888-23754 GCF_042755185.1 Streptomyces sp. NPDC059166
CCGCCGCCCGGTTGGGGATTTAGCTTGCGCACCAGTCGCGCTGTCCGGGGACCGCGACGGAAAGGAAGGTCAGGTGGAATTCGATGAGTCCGGCGATGTCCTCATTGGTGAGGCCGAGGGTTTCGCCGCGCGGGTCGGTTCCTCCGGTGATGACTACGTTTCCTACGTAGTGCTGGTGGGGCTCGTTGTGGATGGCGTAGAGGATCGTTGCAGGCCGGTTTACCGGAGCGTCGGTCATCAGCCCTTCGTCGTTGAGCCACATCGTGAGCCTGGGCGAGATGTCGACGGCGTCCACGGCCTGGCAGTCGATCGCGCGGTAGAGGATTTCGAGGTGTCCGCCTGCGCCGATTGTGGGCCAGTCGAGGATTTCGAATTCGCCGTTGGTGCGGAGAATCAGGGCGTACCGGTTCTGCTGTGCGGTGGTCATTGGGTCCCTTTCGCGGGGTCGGTGTGGTGTGTTGGGTTGGTCGGCTGCCACCGCCGACCAACAAGATAACTGTACCTTGCTTTATTGCTGCACGGGGTGATTCTCGGAGCGTTTCCGCAGGTCAACCCATATGGGTGGTGCCCGGCGGCGGGCGGTTGGCGGGTCGCCGCGCCCCTACCGCGTAGCGGTTGGGGCCCGTTCGGGAGCGCGGAGCGCTGCCGGGCGGTGAGGGGGCCGGTTCGAGCGCGCGGAGCGTGCGGCCGGGCGCGGAGCGGTCCGGCGGGCCGGGTTCCTCGGGCGTGAGAGCGCGGAGCGCTCGGTCCGGGCGCGGAGCGGCCGGGCACGCCCTGCGGGGTGAGGAGCGCAGCGGATCACCCCGCAGGCGGCGGGCCGTCGAGCGCCCGCCGCCGGGCACCACCCATATGGCTGTTGGTCAGGTCGTCGGGCTTGGCGGTGCCTTGCTGCGCCCCGCTCGGTCCGGCCTGCTGTCGTGCTTCGCTGCGCCCCTGGGGTCGGTGTTCAGGTGCCGGTGACGGCGCGTACGGCGGCGGCGAGGTGTTGGGCGATGTGGTCCAGTCCATCGACGACGCACAGGTCGGGGAGGAAAAGGCCGGCGGAGAACTCCTGTGCGCCGTCGGGGAGCTGGGGGTCGTCGGGCCACTCGTCGGCGGCCGCGCGGTCGTAGGTGAGGCAGAGGTCGCCTTCGACGTCCACGAGGAGGGTGAAGGGCGCGGTGTAGGGGCCCCAGAGGTAGCCACAGATGCCCCAGTGGCCCGCGTCGGCAGCCCAGGTGGGGCCGAGGAGTGCGGCAGTGGCGTGGGCGATGTCGCTGATGCTGAACGGGTACTCGATGCCGGGCGCGGGGTGGTGCAGGCGGAGCCTGTGCGGGGGTGCCGGGGGCGGCTCGGTGGCGGCGGTGATCAGGTGGTCGTTCTGGTCGGGCATCAAGGGTTCCTCGCGTTGTGGGCGGGCCGTGGGCCCGGTGTGGGGCGGCGCGCCGTGGTGGTCGGGGCTGCGGCCGCCCGGTTGGCTGCTGGGGGCGTCAGGAGGCGCGTACGGGCATCAGGAGGTGGCGGTAGCCGTCGCCGGTCGGGCGGGTGCCTGTGGTGAGCACGAGGGGCGGCAGGTTGGTGCTGCCTTCCTTCGGGTCACGGAGGTGGAGCGTGAGGGTGTTGGCCCCGGCGAACGCGTCCAGGGCGTCCTTGAGGAATGCGGGGTTGGTGTGGAGCTCGCGGGCCGTGGGGGTGGGCCCGTGGAGCGTGGTGGATGCCAGGTGCATGCCCTTGATGCGGGCCAGGTCGTCCGGCTCGCCGATGCGCGGGGCGAGGGTGAGGGTGCCGTCGTCGTCCCACCGGAGGGTGACCGGGCTGCCCTGCCAGCCCGATGCGGCGATCAGGGCGGTGCACTTCTTCAGGGCGCGCTGCGCGGTGGCGCGGTCCAGGGTGAGGGAGGTGTCCACCGTGGTGGGGAACAGAGCGCTGTAGCGGGGCAGGGCCCCTTCGCGGGGCTGGATGGTGAGGGTGGTGTCGCCCACGGTCAGGGTGAGTTCGGGGGTGCCGAACGCGATGCCGACGGGGCCGGTGCAGGTCTTGAGGTGCTTGGAGAGGCGGGTCAAAACGGTGGCGGGGATGAGCGCGGTCAGGGGGTGCTCGGCGGTGGTGGCCGGGTGGTCGGGGTGCGGGGTGGCGGGGACGTCGGCGACGGCGAGGCGGTAGCGGTCGGTGGCCGCCAGGGTGAGCGTGTAGCCCGTCAGGGTCACCTGCACGCCGGTCAGTACGGGGAGGGTGTCGTCCGTGCCGGCAGCTGGGATGACGCGCTGGAGCTCGCGGTAGAGGTCCTGGGCGTCGATGTGGGCGGCGAGGGGCGCGGGCTTCTTGGCCGGGGCGAACTCGCTGACCGGGAACGACTCGATCGGGACGGTGAGGTGGTCGGTGCTCAGGAGGTCCCCGGCCAGGGTGACGGGGGTGCGTGCTGCGGTCGCCTTGGTCTCTCCGGCGACCATCGCCTTCATGGCCTTGGTGAGCTGGGCGAGCGGGAGCAGCGAGGCTCCGGCCTGGGTGACGGTCGCGGTGGGCACGGTGATGGAGACGGCGGTCTCCCAGTCGTTGGTGCGCAGGGTCAGGCCGGTGTCGTCGGCCTCGATGAGCACACCGGTCTGAGCCGGGGCCGTGGCGCAGAGGGTGCCGAACTCGGCGGTCTTGAGGGCGTCGGTGAGCGGGCCGTAGGGGGCGGTGACGTGCGCGGTCGCCATCGGGGTGGAGTGCTCGGACATGGGTCTCCCTTGAGAGCGGGTGGGGTGTGTTGCGTGGTCGGCTGCCACCGCCGACCAACAAGACAACTGTACCGTGTAATGATGCTCTGCAGGGTTGTTTTCGAAGCGTTTCCGCAGGTCAACCCATACGAGTGGGGTGAGGGCGGGGGGGTTGTCGGGGTGCCGCGCCCGTGCCGCGCAGCGGCGCGGGTTCCGTCCGGCAGCGCGGAGCGCTCGGGGTGGCGCGAAGCGCTGCCCCGCCTGGCCGGACGGTCCCGCCGTGGGGAGCGGAGCGGACCCGGCAGGGAGGGTGGCGGGGTCGAGCGCGCGGAGCGCGCGGCCCGGGGCGCGGAGCGGCCCGGCGGCCCCGGCACCCTCGGGCGTGAGAGCGCGGAGCGCTCGGCCGGGGAGCGGAGCGGACCGGCACGCCCCGCAGGGGTGAGGAGCGCAGCGGATCACCCCTGCACGCGGCGCCCCGTCAACCCCCCGCCCCCACCCCACCCGGAATGAACGGGCCGTCAGGCCCGGTGCGCCCTGGGCTGCCAGGCCCTGGACCGGGCCGCTGCGCACCTTGGGCCGCCGGTCAGAAAGGTGCAGCCCTGCCGGTCGTCAGCTGCGGGTGCGAATCGCGGGGTCGTAGTCGAGACGGGCCACCCGCTCCCGCAGGTCGGGGTAATCGGACAGGTCCAGATACCGCGAATTCGCCGCATAGCGCAGCAGGCCGAGCATGCGGTGCAGGATGTCAGCCTGCTGTTGCTGGAGTTGCCACTCCCTGTCGCCCGGTGCCAGACCGTCCGGGCTGAGATGGGCCTGTGGGTCTGCTCGGAACCGCAGGTGCTCCGCAAGGCACTCCTCCAGGGCGCTGGGCCAGTTCATGTCGACCGGGCCCTTGTCGATGCTGTCCTGATTGACGGGGGCCGCCATGAGCGTCCCCTCCCGGGATCGGTTCGCGCGCTCCTGGAGATCCGGGATGGCAGTCAGGGCCAGCGCGGCAGCGCGGATGGCGTCGGCGTTGGCCAGTGCCTTGTGCCGCTCCGCTCGGCGGCGGCGGCGCTCACGGGTGTGCTCCACGCGCTCGTTCTGGGTAGGGGGGCGGATGCCGTCGGCACGCGTGGACTGGCTGAGCTGGAGGTGCCGACGCTCGGCGGACTGCCGGCTCTTCATCCCCAGTGCATCAGCGATCCGGGTCCACGTCACGCCGTAGGAGCGTGCCAGCGTGATCAGCATGAGCTCGTCATCGAGGAGCTTGTCCCGCAGTGTGCCGAGCACCAGGAGCGCGGCGAGCACGTCGGTCTCGGACACCTCGGGTCGCAGGCGGCCTTGGGCCCGCCGGCAGATCTGGTCGTACCGGCGGGCGATCTCCCCTAACCGCTTCGCGTCGGTGATCCCGAGGGCGTCCTTACGCCGGACGCCTCCCGGTGTCTCCAGCATGTGCGCCCAGGCGCGTTCCCGGTCTACCTCGGCCTCCGGACGGTCGAAGCGCCGGGGCTTACGTGTCGTCATGACGACGACTCCTTTCGTCGTCCGTGTGACGACCGAATCACTCGGCGGGTCCGCCGGGTCGGCCGCGCGGGCCGGGTTGTGTACCCGGGCGGGCGGCACGGCGGCTCGCTTCCCGCCGGCGGCGGGGTGGGCGCGCGGTCCTTGCCCTTCGGGGCCCAGCGGGCGCGCGCGGCTGCCAGCAGCGCCAGTGTGACCGCGACCAGGACCGCGACTATGTACTGCGAGACGACGCTTTCGACGACGGAATTCAGCATGGTGATCGGCGCACACGAGTGCGCGGGCTCCCTACTCGACTGGTGCTCTACGAAGCGCGCTGGGACAGCACGGCCCGTCGGACAGCGGACGCCGCGGCGTGAAAACAGCCGACGGAGCGTCCCGGTGTCATGAGTCTGCCGGGCCCTGTCAGGGGCACATGCCACCAGCGGCTCCAGCACACGATTCGCCACGGTTCGCCAGGCCCAGCTACAAGACAAACTCACACAAACACGACTTCTGAATGTCGCCTTCCGGATGCATCCACGCGGTAACAGCCCCTACAGAAAGGCCCGTTCGGGATCGCATGGCTGTGCTCATCGGGATCCGTACGACGATCAGCGTGCCGCGACGCCTCGTACCGGCCAGCACTTCGACCACCGGCTTGGCGTCGGGCACCGTGTACGTCTCGTCACCCGTTCGACCCTCACCCGCAGCAGGGTCGCCGCAAGGGCCGCGCCGACACGGCACGCGAGCGCGGCAGCCAGGCGCACGAACAACCCGGGCCGGCTCTCGGGGTGCGGCGCCAGCGACGTCGCCGGGCGGTGGGGTGATGCCTCCGGCGAGGTAGCGCCGCCGTCCTCCGTGGGAACACGGCGCTCCGGGTGATCGAGGGGGCGGCGGGACGTCGCGTGGTTGGCCGCTCATCGGCAACGCCGCTCTGTCCTTGCCCCGGCCGGGGTCTCTTGTGCCGAACTGGCTGATAGCGAGCGCGTGGTCGAACTACGCTGATGGCCCTTAGAGCTCGTAACACGATCATGGTCGGGTCTTCTTGAGGCGTCGGTAGCAGATGAGGCTGCAGGCGAGGGAGACGAAGGCGTCGTGGAGTTCGGTGCGGCGTTCCCAGCGGACGGCGAGTCGTTTGAAGTGGTGGAGCAGGGCGAACGTCTGCTCCACGACGTATCGCAGCTTGCCGATGCCCTTGATGTTCGGTGATCCCTTGCGGGAGATGACGGGCAGGATTCGTCGGCGACGGAGCTCGTCGCGGTGGGCGTTGGAGTCATAGCCCTTGTCGCCGAGCAGAGCCTCTGGTCGTCGGCGGGGTCGTCCGGGTCGGCCTGCGACGGGTGGGATGCCGTCGACCAGGGGCGAGGGTCTGGGTGACGTCGTTGACGTTGGCCGCGGTCGTGATGACCTTGAGCGGGGTGCCGCGTCCGTCGCAGATCAGGTGGTGTTTGCTGCCCGTTTTCCGCCGGTCGACCGGCGACGGACCGGTGTCGGCGCCCCCCTTTTCGCGCGAATGTGGGAACCGTCCACACACGCACGCGACCAGTCGAGTTCACCGGCCGCGTTCAGCTCGGCGAGCAGGACCCGATGCAACTGGTCGAAGACTCCTGCCTGCTGCCACCGGTCCAGCCGGCGCCAGCACGTCTGCCCCGATCCGAAACCCAGCTCCACGGGCAGGAGTTGCCAGGCTATGTCGTTGTAGAGGACGAACAGGATGCCCTGGAGGCAGAGCCGGTCCGACACCGGCCTGGGCCCCGGCGACCGCTCCGGCCACGGCGGCAGCAACGGCTCGACCAGAGCCCACAACGCATCGTCCACGATCCACGGTCGAGTACCCACACCCTCACGAACGGCCGAATCATCACACCGGTAACGGCCTACCAGGACGATTCAGCAAGATCGTGTTAGGAGCTCAAAGGAATTCAACGCAATCCTGTTGCCGGATATTACGATGCGAGTTTTTACTTCCCGTCCAGAATTGCGATCGCCCATGCGGTCTCCTCGCTATCGGGTGACACCGTCAAGCTCTGCTCGTCACCCTTGTCGACGAAGACGTTGCCGATGGCTACCGGGCCTCCGCACTTGACTTTCACCGGGTCTGAATCCTCGCTTCGAAGGAAAAGATTCCCCCGCCCACCGCATCGTACGTGAACGGTGTAGACGTCCTTGGCCGAAACGAAGGAGTCGATTTCCTGGGTGCCTTTCCCAGCAGTTTCCGGGATCAAGTAATCAGCCTTCTTCGGCAGCTTCAGGTCGAGGGGCTTACTTGCGGTCGCAGGCGTAGATGCTGGCTTGGCGTCCGCTTCCTTCGTGGACTCGCCGTCCCCGGATGAGCATGCCGAGAGAAGCAAGGCGAGCAGCGCCGGGGCGACGAGTGCAACTTTGCGCATCAGAGATCTCCTCAAGTGGGGTGCCCCGGAGGCCTTAAGGTCTCCGGGGCACCTCTCGTGTACGGGTTTGGTCAGCCGCTGATGACCCAGCCCTCACGGTACGGGGCCCAGACGTCCATGTACTTCTTGTTGCTGATAGTGCAGTTGCTGTTGGCGCGGGCGATGTAGCCGTACACCTTCTCCTTCTTGATGCCGTAGTCGCCGTACACGGTCTTGTGCGCCTTGACCTTGCCGTAGGCCTCGACTCCCAACTCGGAGGTCCAAGACTTCTTGACCGACGCGGTGACCTCGGTCTTGATCTTCCCCAGCCACAGGACCTTGGCCTCGCCGCTGAGGCTGACGGAAGCACCGATCTCGGTCGTGCCGGACTTCTTCGAGGTGAACTTGAAGTCCATGGTGCTGCTGCGCTTGTTCTGCACGAACGTGCTGTACTTGACAGACATGGTGTTTGTCAGGTTCCTGCTGATGTGCACGAAGTTGTAAGGGCTGCCGCAGTACTGCCCGGTGGGCGAAGAGAGGTCTTCCGTGCCGGTAATGGGCTCATCGGGAAGGTCCGGTCCATCCACCTGGCCGGGCAGATCGAGATCCTCGTTCAGCTCGTCGATGGACTCGACACCGCTGAGGACCTCTCCTCCCCCGGACGGGGCATCGCCGAGGTCGTCCGACACAATCGTCGAGCCCTCCGCGATCACTGGCGCGTCGACCGGAACGTCCGTGTCCGCAAGTGCCGGCGAAGCCGCACCGCCAAGAATCAGAATGCTGCTGACTGCGCTGACCGCAACTCTGGTACGTACGGACATTGTGCCCCCCACAATCAGTACGCGTTCCCCTTTGGAACTGCGCCCTGAGATGAATTCTTGCACGACATCCGCCCCGTTGAAGAAAAAGCTCAATTGTTTGAGCTAGATCTGAGCTTGCGCGGAAGACAACGTTGTCCTGCCGAAGGATGAGAAAGGCGGCTCGTCCGGATTCTCGGATCGAGCCGCCTTTCTCATCTCATTGCGCAGACGAAAGCAGTCAGAAGGTCAGAGACCAACCGTTCAGTGTGCCAGTGGAACCTGCGTCCGTGTCATCTATGTTGAGATTCCACGTGCCGGATGCCGGCGCTGTGCTGACATCCACTGTGTAAATGTGTTGAAGGGTGCCGCCTGACTCCGATGAAGAATCCGGCTTGAGCAGGTACAGCTTCCCGTTCGGATCGACCAGGTGGATAGTAAGGTCGCCGAGCCACCCGTGGGTGATGTCGACATACACCTTGAGTGCCTTGGGGGCTGTGCCCGTGAGTCCGCTGACCGTGATGGGCGAACGCACGTAGTTGGCATCAGGCAGGACGACAGGGGTCTGGCTCTCGTACGAAGGGAAGTCGAGCGACCAACCCTTCAGCGAGCCGACGGCGCCGGTCGATGTGTCCTGGATCCGCAGCGTCCAGGTCCCACTCGCGGGAGAGGTGTGCGCGTCGATGGTGTAGGTGCCGCTGACTGGTGAGTCAGTCGCGGAGGTGGACTTAACCGGGTAGGGCTTCCCGTCAGGAGCGATCAGGTCGACCTTAAGGTCCCCGGACCACTCGTGGACGGCGTCCACCTGCACCTGCAGTGCCCCGGAGGCCGCGCCGGGCAGGCCGGCGACGGCAATGGCTGAGTCGAGCGTGCCCGCATCCGGGATGGCGACGGTTCCCTTCTTCGCGAACGAATTCGGGATCAGAGTCCAGCTCCTGAGTGTGCCGCCACCGCCCTTGGAGCGGTCCTCCACCTGCAGCTTCCATGTGCCGCCGGCGGGGGATGCGCTGGCGTCCACGGTGTATGTCGCGCTCAGTGCACCTTGGGTCTGGCTTCCGCCAGTTGCCTTGAGCGGGTAGGACTTGCCGTCCGGGGCAATCAGGTCGATCTTGACCTCGGGGTGCCAGTCGTGCGTCAGATTCACATGCACCTGTAGCGACTTGGACGCCTTGCCCGTCACCCCGGAGATCGTCACCGGCGACTGCACGATTCCCGGATCGGGGATGGCGTAAGCCTTGTAGTTGCTGATGTGGGACGCCTGCGGCTTGGAGTCTGGCGTAGGCGGCGAGGTCGGCTCGCTCTCCCCCAGGGCCTTGCCTATGTCCAGACGGGGGGTGGTCACAGTCCCGTCGACGATGGGCTTGCCGGTCGACTTGAGCAACTGTTCGAGTTCGTTAATGGGCTTGGTGGGATACGTCTGGCGCAGGACGGCAAGTGCGCCGGCTACGTGTGGTGCCGACATTGAGGTGCCGCTCTCGGCCGCGTACGCACCCTTGCGTATAGAAGAGACGATGCCTTCCCCTGGTGCGAGCAGGTCGAGCAGGGCGCCGCGGTTGGAAAAATCCGAGACTGTGTCGGCGTAGCTCGAGGAGCCGACGGTGATTGCGGTGTCGACACAGGCGGGGCTGTTGACCCTGTTGCTGAAGCCGTTGTTGCCTGCTGCGACGACGGTGGCGACTCCGGCTTCGAGCAGGGCGTCGATCATGGGCTTGCGTACGTCGGAGCCGCAGGGAGAGCTGTACTGTCCGCCGCCGAGGCTGACGTTCGCGGCGATCACCGGAGTGCCCGCCTGCTGAAGTTGCAGAACCTTCTCCAGCGCCGCGACCTGAGCGCTGCTGAAGCTCTTGACGCAGGGCGTGTTGCCCTCACCGCAGTAGTCAGGGGAATCCAGCTTGCTGAACACCTGAATGGCGATCACGTCGGCATCCGGGGCGACACCCGAGACGGGAGCTGCAGCGATGCCAGCTCCGTCGCCGGCCGCGATGCCTGCGACATGCGTTCCGTGCTCGCACTCGGTGATGGTTGCGCAGGGGCCAGCCTCGGAGTCGGCTGTTCCTGGCCCTTCCTCAGCCTCTGTTCCTCCGGGGCACAGGCTCGTGGCGGAGTACGCGGGGTCGATCGGCGAGAAGCACGCCTCGGAGATCACACGTCCCTGGAGGAACGGATGCTTTACCGCCACTCCCGTGTCGATGACGGCAATTGCGCTTCCTTTGCCTGTCTTGCCCTTCTTGATGGCCTGATCGCCCCCGATGAAGGGCACGCTGGTGTCCAGGGTGGGGTCCGAGAGGGTGTCCTCCGTCACACTCACCACGCCAGGCTTGGTGGCCAGAGCGTCAAGGCCGCCCTTGTCGACCTGGAGCGTGACCATCGGCAGCTTCTGGAACTTCTGCATCGTTTTGCCCGCAGCGGATGCGCTGGATAGGTCCGCTCGCTCTTCCGTCACGACGTTGACGCGAGCAGTGCCCTTCTTGGCCGCAAGGTCGTACAGCTTCGGGTCGATGGACCCGTTCGCCGCAGAAGCTGGAGCATTAGGCGAGTGAGTGCTAGCCGCCGCCGGCGCCGCCCCGATGGCCAAGGCCATCGCCGCGGTCGCCACCACGGCCCATATCGGTCTGTTCATATCGCTCTCGTGGAAGTGGGCAGGCGCAGCCCGCCAGTTGAAGTGGCACCCCAGTTGCGAGAGCCCAGCACGAACCTCCGTGCGCTGGCTCGATCAAGTAGCAACTAGGGCGGCACGGATGCCGCAACTGCCGCGTAGAAAAGGAGACGGCCTCGTCTCTCGCACGGCCGGGAGGCGGAGCTCCCCGCGCTCCGCCAGCAAAGGTGTCGAAGTGCCGCACGCCCCCTCGTGCCGATCACCCCTGGATCGGCACGGACCTTAGAGCGAGTTGTGAAGGTCTTGCAAGGTGTCATGGAGTCGGAGGGCCGCATCCGGTTCATTACTTGCGCAAACTTCTTGATGTGAACCTGCCGCCCGGTCGATCAGTAATCGCCGAAATCGAACGCCCGACGGATTCAGGTCGGCAGGATCTCGACAGCAAACCGGAAGGTAACTTCCCAGTTATGCAAGCCCGGAGTGCGCAAGGTCACGCGGGCGCCCGTGTGCCTCATGTGAAGATGGCATGTACATTCGTCCGGTGCAGATCACAAGGCAGGGCGACCCACACTTCGCCAACCCGTCAGGACCACGCGGAGTGTCACTCATAGTCAGAAGCCTCCTATGGCTCACTGCCGCCATCCTCGCTCTCGTGGTCGTCTGGATCCTGTGGGCGATCCTCATGGTCGGCGCCGGGCTCGCCACCGCTATTTTCTGCACCCTCCTCCTTGCACCTGGAGCGGTTTTCTACCTGGTCAGTAGCACCCAGGCGAAGCGCCGTGCTCGCAGCTGCGAAGTGGACGTCACTACTGTGAGCATCGCGCAAGGTGACGAGATGCCGTCGTCTCGCCACTGAGCTCGTCAGAGTAGCCACGGGTGACAGCGCGGCATGGGTTCGGAGTGCGCTCCGGACAGGGCTCCCGTGCCGTTGAGGCAGGTGCCCGACCGACCTGCCTCACGCCTTGGTCGAGTGCGTCACGATGCTCATCGCCACCCGTGAAGGTGACTGCCGGTGCAAGCTTCGCCTCACCGGCGGGCGCTGAACGCATTGGTGTACCTGCGCCGCCACGACACCTGGCCCGGATCGCCGCGGCCTTCGGGATGTCCGCCGGCACCGCCCATGCCTACGCCACCGCAGTCACCGGCCTGCTCGCCGAGCCCAACCCCGAGTTCTACAAAATCGCCGCCACGCACGCGGGTGTCCCCGCTCACCGCTGCGCCTTGGTCGACGACAGGGGGCTGAGCCGTTTCGAGGAAGCTGTGGCAGCCGGCCAGCAGGCTGTTGAGATGCTGACCTCAACTGAGGACTGGTTCCGGGCTGGTGAGGGATGGGGTGAGCTGGCCACGACCCTGACCGCCGCGGGTGCCGATCCGGGGCAGGTGCGTGACGCGTGGAACGAGTCCGCCACCGCGTATGCCCGGGCGGGCGCGGACGAGGAAGCAGCAGTGTCCCGTACCCACACGGAGAAGCTGGAAGAGCAGCCACCCGCAGCGGTCTGTCTGCCTTCCGAGGAGTCGTCGGGTCGTGTGGGTACGGCGAGCGCGGGCACATAACCAAGCCGGAGCAGGCGCTGCGTGGGGCCGGGGGTGCCGAACCGTTCTGTCAGGGGTCAGAACGGTCGGAGGGCGCGCCGAGAGAGGAATCACTCACCGGGCGTGAGGGTGGCGACGACGTCGCCGGGCGGCGGAGTGATGCCCCCGGTCAGGTAGCGCACACCATCGCCCTCCGTGGGAAGAACGGCGCCTTTGGTGATCGGGTGCCTGCGCGAGGCCGCGGTGCGCCACCCGTAGCGCTCGTCCCACACGAGGGCGGGGGCCGGGACCTGGTCGCCGTCGAGGACGAGCGCGGCAACGACGTGGGCGTCGTCGGGGAACTGGACGTCCGGCGCGGCCTGCTCCGTAGTCCAGCCGGCGCGCTGCAGGGCGGCGGCGACACCTTCCAGGTACGGGGCGGCGTGGCGGGCGCGCAGGACGGTTTCGGCGCGTGCGGTGGCGCGGCGTACCTGTCCGGCCGGGTAGCCGAGCTGGGCGGCGGCCTCCGCTGGTGTCAGGGTCGGGTGGGCTTCGATGTGGTCGGCGATGCGGTCGGCGCGCAGCCGGGTGAGGGCCTGTTGTGCGGTGTCGCGGTGGACACCGAGGCGGGTGGTGACGGTGGCGGCGCTGATGGTGGGGTCGGCGTCGAGCAGCTCGGCGACGCGTTCGGGGACCTGGTCGCGCGGGACCTGGTCGCCGGTGTGCGTGGGCCGGCCGCCGCGGGTCGCGGCCGCTTCCCGTCCGGGGCGGCCCGCCTGGAACGCCTTCACTGCGTGGCGGGGCCAGTGGTCGACCCCGCCCGCCTCGATGCGGGCCTCGGTCAGGGCGGGGGCGCGCTTGTAGATGTCCCAGGTGTTCGGGGCCACCCCGAGGAGTGCCGCGCACTCGCGGCGGTCCAGGAGGTCCCCGTCGTCCTCGACCTCCGGGTCCGGGAGCGGAGGGACCGGCTTGCCGAGGAGATAGGCGTCGACCTGCTCCCCGTCGTAGAGCCGCGTGCGGGAACCCTTCGAGTTGACCGGGGCCGGGAACCCTTCGGCGGCATACGGCTTCAGATGGGCGTAGCGGTCGATCCCGACCCCTTGCTGCGCGGCGAGGTCCGCCAGGTTGCGCACGAGGTGCTGCCGGCCTGCTCTGATCACGGGGATGTTCCTCCAGGACTCGCTGTGTCAAAAAAACCGTACCGGCTTCGGTCCGGTCCGATACGCGGGTATCTTGCGGGTGGGCCCCCTTCGGGGTGGTTGTGTTGTGGCCGGCACCCTTGCCACCCGTTCCTTGAACGGACTGGGTGCCGGCCTTTTACGTCCTGGACGTGCTCACGCACCTCCCGCGACCGTGCGTGCCGGGCCCGTCGGGACCGGTCCGCCCCCGGCAATTCCAGTGCCGGGGGCGGGCCTTGCCTGAGACGCCGGGGTCAGGCGGCCCAGCCGATCGAGGACACGTAGCTGTAGCCGTCGTAGTCCGAGCCGATCAGGTCCAGGATCTCGTCCCACACCGCGTCGAGCTCGTCCAGGTCGTCGTCCATCCACGCGTCCACGGCCCGGTCCCAGACGCCCCGGACGTTGACGCTGCGGGGGGCAAGGTCGCGCCGGTACTTCTGCTCAACCCCGCCCTGGTTCACCGGGTTGATCTCCACCCGGGTCCCCCGGCCGTTGTTGTTCAGCCGGTTCTTGAGATCCGCGGCGACGTTGCGGCGGCGCAGGTCCCAGTACGCCGCGTCGAGCCGGGCCAGGTTCGCCTTGTTCGGGGTGCGTTCCTCGGCGAGCCAGGCCATCAGGGTGCGCGGGGAGACATGGACCCCGGCCCGGTCCATCGCCTCATACCCCGCATCCGACTTCGTGAGGTAGTTCAGGCGGGCGGCGAGACCGCGCTCACTGTCCACGGGCGAGGCAATGCCTCGCACCATCCCCTCCATGGCGATGCCGAGCGCCTCCGCTCCCGGTGCCCCGTTCGCGCCGTACCTCCCGAAGTCCATCCAGCGGCCGGCCATCAGCCGCCCACCTTCCCGACCAGGTACTCACCGGAGGTCTTGCCGTCACCCTGCTTGATCTTCAGCTCGGACACGCCCCGGCCCTCGGTGAACACCTGCCGCCAGTCCCCGGTGACGTGCAGCTCGTCGGTGTGCTTCAGGGCGACGACGTCAAGCCCGGCCTGGTGGGCTTTGTAGGCGCGGCCGCAGTGCAGCGCGAACGCCTGGGCATGGATGTTGTGCATCCAGTCCGGGCGGACCATCTCCCGGTTGTGCACCGACTCCCCCATCGTGCTGACGAACTTGCTGTACATGGCCTTGACGTACTCCAGCGTCAGGACGTCCCCGGCGGCGATCGCCTCCGACCGTGCGGCCACCAGCAGCTTGCGCAGGGCGTCGAGGAAGTTCTCGGTCGCTCCGGACGTCCAGGACTCGTGGACGGTCGGGGCCTCGGTCAGGGCCCACTTGGGGCCGGACAGGCGCAGCAGGAGACGGAGGGTGGCGTCGGTGATCCAGAGTGCGCCGGGGGTGTCGCGGTCGCCGAGGGGGTCGGGCAGGTGGGGGTGGGTCCAGGGGGCGGGGGTGATCAGGTGGACGCCGGACCGCTTCGGGCCGATGCCGTCCGATCCGGTGGTGTGCTCCAGCTTCCCGATCGGCAGCCACACCTTCAGCGCCGACAGGTAGGCGGCGTTGACGTCCAGAGCGGTCACCTTGACGTCCCGCTGGGCGGCGCGCATCGAGTAGGCGGGGTTGTTGTAGGCGGGGCGGGCCTCCCAGATCTGATCCGGCTCCCGCTTCGAGGGCTTGTGGAGGATGTCGGGGAGCGCCGGGTAGGCGGTGTATTCGTAGCGGGCGGTGGCCCGTGTCTCGTTGAACAGGTGCATCACGTCCGGGATCGCCCGGCCGATCAGCGCTTTCAGCGCGGCGTCCTCGTCTCCGCCGGCTCGCTCGGCCTCGTGCTCGACCGCGCCCCGGATCAGCCCCATGAGGTCCGCTTCCGCGCGCTCGGCGCTCTTGGAGCGGCGCTGGGGGCGGGTCGGCACCCTGGCCGGAACAGGCGACGCAGCCGGGGCAGCCGCCGGAGCGGGAGCGGCGGCCGGGGCGGGTGCGGGCGGTGCCGCCGTGGGCGCGGCCGGGGGCGTTGCGGTGGCGGCGGGCTGGCACATGGCCCCGGAGTGGAGCGGGCGGCCATCGGTGGACTGGTAGGTCGTCTCGACCCCGCAGCGCACGCACGGGCCCGGGTCACCCTCGATCGCCCGGCCGTCCTCACCGCGCAGCGTCTCCAGCCCGGTCAGCGCGGCCGGCACCGCGACAGCGGGCGTCTCGGCGGCGGCCCGGGCGGGGGCGGTGCCGGGCTGGTTGTTGAACAGGGCCGCGACCGGGTTGTCCGCCGGGTCGGCCGGGGCGGGGTGGAGCTCGGCCAGGCCCTCCAGCAGGCGCAGGTAGGGCAGGCGGCCGGGCGGGGTCGGGTCACTCTTCCCGCTCTCCCAGGCAAGGACCGTGCCGCGCGAGACCCCGACCGCGGTGGCGACCTGGGCGCGGGTCAGCCCGGCCGCCTCGCGCAGCCGCAGGCGCTCCTCCGGCGGCGGCATGGCCTTGGCGAGCCGGGCCTCTTCGAGCAGCGATTCAACACTCACTGGATCGTTCATGAGAAAACTGTACCATCACTGACCTGTATTTGATGCTAGATTGTGCAGCGGACATACTGCATTTGGACGGCGCGTAGCGAGGAGCATAGGGGTATGCAGCAGACACCGCAGGCGAACGGGTCCGGGATCACCCTCCGGCCGCACCAGGTCGAGGCCGTCGAACGGATCGTGTCGGGCCTGTCCCTTCCCGCCGACGGGGCGCTGCCGGTGGGTGGGCTGCGCGGACAGGTCCACATGGCCACCGGCACCGGCAAGACCATCACCGCGGCCGTCGCCGCGCTGCGCCTGTGCCCGAACGGCATGATCGGCGTCCTGGTCCCCACCCTTGACCTGCTCACCCAGACGATCGAGGCATGGCGCAGGGCCGGGCACCAGGGCCCGGCCGTCGCCGTCTGCTCCCTCGGCGCTGACCCGCTGCTGGAAGCGCTCGGGGTGCGGTGCACGACCAACCCCACCCAGCTCGCCCTGTGGGCCGGGACGGGGCCGATGCTGGTGTTCGCGACGTACGCGAGCCTCGCCGGGCAAGGCCTCGCCGACGACCAGGACGACACCCCGGACGCCACCGCGCCCGGGGCTCTGGAACAGGCACTGCGCGGTTCCTACGGACAGAAACTGGCCCCTTTCGACCTCTTGGTGGTCGACGAGGCGCACCGCACGTCGGGAGACGGCTCGAAGGCCTGGGCGTCCGTTCACCACCAGGACCGCATCCCCGCCGCCCGGCGCCTCTACATGACCGCGACCCCCCGCCTGTGGGAAGCAGGCCCCCGCGCGGAGGAGACCGACGTCGACGAGCCCGGCTCGACCGGGGCCGGGGCCCCCGGGCAGAACGGCGGGGAGGTGCTGGGCGGGCGGCTCGTCGCCTCGATGGACGACACCACCCTGTACGGGCCGGTCCTCCACGAAACCGGCCTCATGGAGGCCGTGGAAAGGGGAATCCTCGCCCGGTTCGAGGTCGACGTACTCGAGATCCGCGACCCCTCACCACTCAGCGAGCAGGCCACCGACGAAGAGCGCCGCGGCCGGCGGCTCGCCGCCCTCCAAGCCGCGCTCCTCAAGCACGCCGACGAGTCGGGCGTCCGCAGCTACATGACGTTCCACTCCCGGACACTGGACGCCATGGCGTTCAGCCGGGCGATGCCGGAGACCGCAGCCCGCCTCCACACGGCCGACCCCGCCGCCTACCCGGCCCGTGTCGGCTCCGAGTGGCTCTCCGGCGAACACCCCGCCACCCACCGCCGCGACGTCCTGAACCGGTACGCCGACGGCTTGGACGCCGAAGGATGGGTCACCGAGTTGTCGTTCCTGGCGTCCTGCCGGGTTCTCGGTGAGGGGGTCGACATCAGGGGCAAGCGCGGCGTGCAGGCCGTCGTCTTCGCCGACACCCGCTCCTCGCCGGTCGAGATCGTCCAGATCATCGGACGGGCCCTGCGCCAGGAACCCGGCGACGGCAAGATCAGCCGCATCATCGTGCCCGTCTTCCTGGAGCCCGGCGAGGACCCCGGCGACATGATGGCGTCCTCCAGCTACCGCGGCCTGGTCGCAATCCTCCAAGGGCTCCGTGCACACGACGACCGGGTCATCGAACGCATGGCCCTGCCCATCACCACCGCACGAGGACAGATCACCTCCGTCCTCGCCCTCGACCCCCAACAGCCGTCCCCGGCCGACGAGCACGACGACCAGGACGACGAGCACCACCAGGACGACGGCCAGGGCGACGGGCTGGGATCCGCGGTGGCCGGCACCGAGGAAGGCGGCCCCGAACAGGGCGCCGACGAGGGCCAGAGCGAGGACGACGAGGAGACCGACGCCGCGCCAGGCATCCCCCCCATCACGACGCCGCTGCTGCGGTTCTCCCTCCCCCGCGACCCGCAGGCCGTCGCCCTGTTCCTGCGCACCCGCGTCCTGCGCCCCGACACCGAAATCTGGCTCACCGGATACAACGCCCTGCGCACCTGGGCCCACAAGCACGGCCACGCCCAGGTCCCCAGCGACACCACCATCGAACTCGGCGACGGCGGCGCCACCTACGCACTGGGAAGCTGGGTCAGCGAACAGCGCCGCGCCTTCGGGGCCGGAACCCTCAAAGCCTGGCGGACAGACCTCCTGAACGAAGTGGGCATGGTCTGGTCGGTCGGCGACGCGGGGTTCTGGCGGAACCTGAACGCTGCCCGCTCCTACTACGCCGCGCACTCCACCCTGGCCTGCCCCAGGAACACCGCCTGGGACGGGGTCGCGGTAGGCCAGTGGCTCGCCAACCTCCGTCGCCCTAGCGGCCTCGGTACCGACCCCGTACGCGCCGACGAACGCTGCCGGGCGCTGGAGGACATCGACCCGGATTGGAAGCCCGCGTGGTCCGTCGAGTGGCAGCGCCACTACGCCACCGCCCGGACCCTCCTATCGGAGGAGCACGGCCTGACCGAGGTCCTGCCCGGCGTCACCGTGAACGGGTGCGACGTCGGCGCCTGGATCCTCCGGCAACGCGAACACGAAGTGTGGGAGGGGCTGCTGCCCGAGCAGCGGCAGCGACTGGAAGGGCTCGGGCTGACACCCCTGCCCGCCGCGCCGAAGAAGAAGCCGGCAGCGTCGACAGGGGCGTTCGAGCGCGGGATCCTCGCGCTGGAGCAGTACCGGGCCCGCACCGGAAGCGTGACCGTCCCCCGAACCCACATCGAAACCGTCACTGTCGACGGCCAGGAGCACCCGGTGCGGCTGGGTGTGTTTCTGACCAACAGCAAGACCCGCAGGGGAAAGCTGGCCGCCGACAAGCTCGCACTCCTCGCCGCCCTCGGGCTGGAGTGGGCGGCGGCGTAGTGCAGCGGGGTGGGCCGCAAGACGTCTCTCTTGCGGCCCACCCTGTGGTGATTTCGGGTTGCGGTCTCACACGGGAGGAAGACCCGGAAGCACCGTCCCGCCAAGCGGTGTCGCCACCGACTCAGCAGCGGTTGAGCGCACCACCGTCGTCGAGGTTGTCGTCCGAGGTCCAGCCCTCGATGCTCGTTCCAGCGATCCGCACGTGGGTCCAGGTGTTGCCGTAGTCGTTGACCACATAACAGTGGTAGTACACGTGGGTCTTGTAGGGGACTTCAGTCGTCACGCTGTCGCATGACGAGTACGGGCCGGCCTTCAGATGGGTGCCGCTCTTCACCAGGTCGCCTTCGCCGGCGTCGCGATTGCTCCAACCCACTCCGATGCAGGAGACAGCGGCAGCCGGCGCGGCAGTGATCAGAGCGTTCGCCGGTATGACCAGGCCGAGCAGGGCCGTGGAAAGGATCGCCGTCTTCTTGGCCTTCCGAAAGCCAGCGTGCAACTTCAAAACGATCTCCTCTTCGAGCTGCCGCGCGCGAGCTGTCGCGACAGGTTTCGGTCGGATATTCGATATGGAGTCAACACAACTGGCGCCTCACCAGCCCCACGCACTTCCCTCAATGCCTGAAAGAAGGTCCAGGGACGGCTGGAAGCGTTCTACTGAACGCCCAACGTCATCCACGGAGTAAGGGTCACGCGGGTCATCGACCGGCGGACCGCTGAGTGGGCGAAGACGGCGGAACTGCGGTGTTGTCGGTGCCGGGTGGGACGATGAGGCGAGCAAGACCGGCGCGGAGCGGGGGACCTGTGGCTATTGAGTGGGATCGGGCCGGGCAGCCAGGGTTCGACAGGATTGTCGAGGCGCTGGTGCACCGGATGTACGAGGCGTCCGCGAGCGTGGAGGCGGTCAACGGGCGTGGCGGGGACGCTGGTATCGACATCAAGGTCACCAGCAGATCTAGGGTGCTGGCTTCGTTCACTTCGAGCGGGTCTGGCTCAGCTTTCGTGCTGTGTGACGCTCCGTTACGGCTGGACGTCGAAGAGAGCAATGGACGGGGGTGGCGGGGCGAGCACTGCGCGAAGGCGCGTCAGTATGGCTCGCCACTGCTTCCAGTCTTCCGGGTCGACCCAGTTTGAGGCCGGCCCATCCTCGTCGCCGACGATGCGGGCGAGGGCTTCGTCGGCGAGTACCCGAAGGTCGGAAGGGAACGCGGGCATCGGTGTTTCCGGCCCATAGGACATGTCGACGGGTTCGCCTCCCGGGCATTGCGCCGCGATCAAAGCGGCGGCGGCCACCGCCTCTTCCGCTTCCGCGAGGTAGCCGGTTGCGTCGATCGTCCGGATGAGGACGCCTCGGATCAGGGCTTCACGTGCCTCGGGCTCGGCATCGTCGAGCGCGTTGGCGAAGTCCGCGGCTGTGTCGTTGTCGAAGGGACCGGTATCCCAGGTGCCCATGCTGATCTCCTTGCGTATGCTCGCCGGGATCTTCGCATCAGGCACTGACAACACGGCTACGGGGCGAGCAGGACCCGTTTGCGAAGAAGGCCGAAGCCTGCGCGGCCGAACATGGCGCCTGACCCCTCAGTAACGACAGGAGTCGAATGTGAGCGCACTGCGCTGGCTGACAGCCGGGGAGTCCCACGGGCCCGCACTGGTGGCGACGCTGGAGGGCATGCCCTGCGGAGTGCCCGTCACCACCGCCATGGTGGCCGGCCACCTTGCCCGGCGGCGGCTCGGATACGGTCGCGGCGCCAGGAATGAAGTTCGAGCGCGATGAGGTGACCATTCTCGGCGGGGTACGGCGCGGACTGACTATCGGGTCACCGATCGCCATCATGGTCGGCAACGCCGAGTGGCCGAAGTGGCAGAGCGTTATGTCAGCTGATCCCGTCGATCACGGCGTCCTCACACAGCAGGCGCGCAATGCCCCCCTGACCCGACCCCGTCCAGGGCACGCCGATCTTGCGGGGATGCAGAAGTACCACCTGGACGACGCCCGCCCCGTGCTGGAGCGCGCGAGCGCCCGGGAAACCGCTGCCCGTGTGGCACTGGGAGCGGTAGCCCGCTCCTACCTCAAGGAGACGGCCGGCATCGAGATCCTCAGTCACATCACCGAGCTGTCGTCTGTAAGGGCTCCACACGGAGTCTGCCCAAAGCCAGCGGACGTAGAAGAACTCGACGCTGACCCGGTGCGCTGTCTGGATCCCGGCACATCGCGGGCCATGGTCGCAGAAATCGA
Organism: Streptomyces sp. NPDC059166; assembly: GCF_042755185.1. Classification (NCBI taxonomy): domain Bacteria; kingdom Bacillati; phylum Actinomycetota; class Actinomycetes; order Kitasatosporales; family Streptomycetaceae; genus Streptomyces; species Streptomyces sp. NPDC059166. The sequence goes on from NZ_JBHZCI010000064.1 coordinate 22,006, forward strand.
CCGCTCGCGCCGCGACGGCGACACCCTGGGGGGAGTAGTCGAGATCCTCGCCTATGGTGCCCCGGTGGGCCTTGGTTCACATGCGCACTGGGACAGGCGCCTTGACGCCAGGCTCGCCGGCGCCCTGATGAGCATCCAGGCAATCAAGGGCGTCGAGATCGGTGACGGCTTCGAACTCGCCCATCTGCCCGGCTCCCGTGCGCACGACGAGATCGTTCCCACCGTTGACGGCGTTCGCAGGTCCTCTGGCCGCTCAGGCGGAACGGAGGGCGGAATTTCGACGGGCGAACTGCTGCGTGTACGGGCGGCGATGAAACCCATCGCGACGGTACCGCGGGCTCTGGCCACCGTCGATACTGCCACCGGAGAAGCCACCACAGCCCACCACCAGCGCTCCGACGTGTGTGCGGTCCCGGCAGCAGGAATCGTCGCTGAGGCAATGGTGGCGTTGGTGCTGGCGGACGCAGTGGCAGAAAAATTCGGCGGTGATAGCGTCCGCGAAACGCGATGCAACGTCACGAACTACACGGACCACATGGCGATACGGTGAGCCTCCCTTTCGCGGTACTGATCGCCCCCCCCGGCGCGGGAAAGAGCACCGTGGCAGAAGCATTGGCGAATGCTGCTCACGTCACCGTCCGCGACACCGATCAGGACGTCGTGGAGGAAACAGGGGCGTCGATTGCAGAGATCTTCGCCGTGTACGGCGAAGACTTCTTCCGTGCACTGGAGGAGCGTGCCGTGCGACGGGCTGTAGCCGGGCACACCGGCGTAATTGCTCTCGGCGCGGGCGCCGTCTTGTCTGCGAAGACAAGAGCACTGCTCCGGTGTACGCCCACCGTCTTCCTTGACGTCACATGCGAAGATGCCGTCGCACGTCTCCAATCTGACACCTCAAGGCCCTTGCTGGCAGGCGACCTGCGGCAGCGGTGGGCCCGTCTGGCGGCCGCACGCCGGACGTTGTACCAGGAGGCTGCGCGTCTCACCGTGACTACCCATGCGCGGACACCTGTACAGGTAGCTGAAGAGGTACTGGGCCGGTTGTCGTCGAGCCCACCGTGTTGATCATCGATGACACGCATCGCATTCTTCAAGGGCGCAACGCGTAGGTGCGCGTGATCCTGCAGTACATCGGGACCGCGGGCAAGGCCACCACTGCCAGGCCAGGGATTTGCGCCTGTCTCCCATCGGCGCCTCGGCGGCAGTGAACGGGCGTCTGTTCCTGTCCGGGAGCTGGGATTACGCCTCGCCGAAAGCCGACCGGGACAAGTGGGCACTCACGTCCAGGTGGACCATGTCGAGGAGTGGCACCGGTCTTCGGCATGGTCGACGAGATGGCATCTCGGGACGTTGACGCGACATGACGGCACTGCCGGCCCGCTGCCCGCACCGTCGACTGTTCACTGTGCCGAGACCAGAGATGTCCGTAGGGTGCGTGCATGGCCTACGAGACCGAGCGGTCCGTTCAGGCAGCGATTGCTGCTGAGATGCGGCTTCTCGGCCCCGACGTGCTTGCTTGGCCAGCTCTGGTCTCGGAGCTTCTGGACCCGAAGTTCACCGAGATCGGCGCGTCGGGGCGACGCTGGGACGCGACGTCAATACTCATGCTGACGAGTGCTGGTTCGGTGGTCCCGGTGGGCCTGGTCCGCTTCTTAGAAGTCATCTCATTTGGATGACTCGGTATTCTGTGCGCCATGGTGGGGATCGTTGAGCGGTTGGTGCCGGACGAGTTGTGGGAGTTGTTCCAGC
>NZ_JBHZCI010000065.1:0-20558 GCF_042755185.1 Streptomyces sp. NPDC059166
GCTCAGCATCGTGAAGCAGTACATCGAGCAGCAGAACCGGCCGCAGTGACCTGAGCTGAGGTGAACAGTGCGGATCCGTGCACACAGTCGAGGTCAGAGCAGCTCTCAGATTCGCTTCACCACCGGGCTGAAGCCCGGTGCACTGCGAATAGTCCCGGTAGCAGCACCCATGTGCCGGTTCCACAAGGGGTGTTGACTCGCACGCATGTCGGACAACCTCAAGGCGCCCAGCGACTCGAACACCGCCCCCCGCGACCCCCGCGCCTGGGTGGCGCCTCTGCTCTCGACGCTCCTCACACTCCCGGCGGCCGGCTTCGCCTGGTTCTACGGAGCTCTGTCCCCGATGGCCTGCGACTCCTGCGACGACGCCGAGGCCGACCGGTTCGACGCCTCCTACGGCGCGGCCTGGGGCGTGCTCTGCACCGGCCTGGTGATCGCGCTGATCGTCATGCTGGTCAGCTGGTGCGTGCCGTGGGAACGCCGGCACGCCGCCAAGCGCGCACTGCTCGCGGTCGCCGCTCCCGTCGTCGTCGGGGTGGCCCTCGTGGCCTTCCTCGGCATGGTCGACTGGCCGTGACCGCCGCGACGGCCCACGTCCAACTGGCTGCCAGAGGCGCGGCTGCTCGGTAACCTCGGCGCCATGACGTCCTCAGATCCGGAGATCCTGCACATCAGCGCTCGCATCGACCGCCCCGCCGGTGAGGTCTACGACTACGCGTCGGACCCCCGGAACCTGCCCGCCTGGGCCTCCGGGCTCAGCAGCTCGATCACGGAGACCGACGGCCGCTGGGTCGCGGACTCCCCCATGGGCAAGGTGTCGGTGTCCTTCGCGCCCAGGAACGACTACGGCATCCTCGACCACGAGGTCACGCTCCCCTCCGGCGAAGCCGTCCACAACCCGGTACGGGTGATCCCCGACACTGCAGGCTGCGACGTCGTGTTCACCTTGCGCCGCCAACCCGGCATGAGCGACGCCGACTTCCGGCGGGACGCCGAGACCGTCAGCGCCGACCTGGCGACGCTCAAACACCTCCTGGAAGGGGCGTGACCACGGAGCGGGCCTGATGTCGGAGCGGACCTGATGTCGGAGCGGGCCTGACCAGGAGGGCCGCCCGGCTCAGGTCCCCGTGATCCGGGCCTCGTCGCCGGCCCCGTCGGACAGGAACGACGCCAGGCTCCTGCCCTCCTCGACGACGGCACCACGCTCGCCCCTGGTGAAGGGACGCAGCGGGCTCACCGACACCGCGCCCGCCTCCACGGTCCAGGTCGCACCCACGCGCCCGTCGACCAGCACGACCCGCGCCCCCTCCACCGACAGGCCCCGGTGCGCGTCGTCGATGATCCGGCTCCGGTCGTGATAGCCGAGGATCGCGTTGTCGAAGGCGGGAAGGAACCGTACGGGCGCCGGTGTGTCGGGGTCCGGGCGTGGCGCGCCGGGCAGATCCAGCAGCTCGCGTCCCCGCTCGTCCCGGAAGGCGACCAGTTCGCCCCTGACGGCCGCCACCGCCTTCGGGAGCCCGGCAAGGCCGCACCAGGCCCGCAGATCCGCCGAGGCCGCCGGCCCGAACGCCGCGAGGTAGCGGCGTACGAGCGTCTCCCCCACCGGGTCCGAGCCCTCCGGGGCCGGTGGATCGGGGTCGCGGCCCAGCCAGTCGGCGAGCGGAGTGTTACGGACGCCCGCCCTGACGCCCCACAGCCCGCGCGGCGGCATCTGGACCATCGGCACGAGGGCCGCCACCACCATCTCGCCCAGGGCCCGCCGCCCCGGCGCCGGCCACCGCTCGGCGAGCGCCTCGGCGATCCCGGTCATGGTCCGGGGCTGCCCGTCCGCCATCAACGTGCGCGCCGCCGCAGCCAGCTCGCCGAGGTCCACACCGTCGAGCTCACGCCGGTACACACCCAGCACCTTCTGCCGGAGCATCGCGTCATGGCGTGCACGCCAGGCCAGGACGTCATCGGCGGCGACGAGATGGACCGTACGCCGCATGAGGTGCGTGCGCACCACGCTCCGCCCGGTCAGCAGGGCGTCCAGTGCCGACGCCTCGAATCCGCTCAGCCGGGCCCACAACCCCGTGAAGGGCTCCTGCGGCTCCTGCGCCTGGAGCCCGCACAGGTGGACGACGGCCTCCTGCGGTGTCATCGCCGATCGCTCCAGCAGCAGTTGCCGGGCGAGCGCCGCCCGGTTCAGCGCGCGGTCTCCGAGTACGGTCACGCCCCCACCACCGGATGGCGCCGCGCTCCGGCCCTCGCACCCGTCAGGCTACGGACGGCGTTCACGCGGGGACCGCCCCCAGCCACTCCTGGCTCCCGCGCCCGGCAGCCGACGCGAAGCCCAGCCAGGTGTGCCGGTTACCCGCCCAGCACCATCCGACCTTGGGGGCGTTGCGGCGCTCACGGCCGTCACGGCCCGTACCGTTACTGATCCAGATCGCCGGAGTACGGGCGTCCAGCGTGCCGTTGGTCTTGCGCAGCCTCGAACCGATCGTCATGAAGCAGCGGTTGCGCTCCAGGGCGGCCGGCTGCTGTAGCACCCATTGGATGCCCTCGGTGAGCAGCAACGGGGTGCGCCCGTGCTTCGTGATGGCGGGCAGCGCCTCGTCCGGGCTCCAGTTGGACATGTCGTCGCCACGGTCGAGACCGGTGACGAGATAGACCGGCGCGTCCGGCAACCCGACGGTGTCCAGCGGGCCGAACTCATCGACGTCGGTCATGTCACCGACCACGAAACCGGGTCTGCCCTCGCGGTTGAGCAGCGGCGCGAGGGCCGAAGCCGGTACGCGGCCGGGGTGCACCGCGAGCAGCGCGTCGCCGCCGCTGCCGTCCCCCTCGGCACCCGCGGCGAAGGCACGCAGCTCGGTGGCGGAGATCCCCGCCCTCTCGTGCAGACCGAGCTCGGTCAGCACCTCGGCCTGGTCCACGAGTGATGGAAGGGCAGTCACGGAGGCTGTGGGTGTCGGCTCGGGCACGGGGCTCCCTCGGTCGTGATTACGGACGAAGCGGGCGCCGGGTCAACGAGGTGCCGCTCCGGATCGTTCCCGGCGCCGCCACGCCCCACGCCCCTCTCTCTTTACGTCCCCGGCCCGGCGCACCCGCTCACTCGGGCAGTGCGAGGAGTTCGCGGAGTCCTGCGACATAGGCCTTCACATCCCGGTCGGCGGGCGCCCCCGCATCGGCAGCCGTGGCCGTGCCCGCGTCCGTGGATGCGCCGGTCACCGGTTCGGCCGGCTGCCGGCAGGGGCGGCAGAGGCCGTCGGGAAGTGCCTCGGCGCGGCCGGGCACCCCGCACTTCACACACTCCAGCATCGCCCGCCGGACCGGCGCTCGCCTCTGCTCCGGCGCGGCAGCAACAGCCTGGAGCCGGGGCGGCATCTTGTCGTTGAGGCGGCGGCGGACGAAGCCGACCGGCGAGTCGACGGACGCGGGGAGCCCGGCGGTGAGCGCCTGGGTGAGGCGGGCGGCGTCGGCGCCGCGAGCCAGCCACTCGGCGGCCAGCGGCTCAAGCACCGCGCAGTCCGCCTCGGACAACCCCAGACGTGCGTCCCGCTGCCCGAGCCGGGCAAGCGCGAGGAACGCCTCGGACGGCCCCTGGCGTTCGACCACCGCAGCTGCGGGCACCGCAGCGACTTCCGGTGCGGGTACGGAGACCGAGGCGGCAACCGAAGCGGGCTCAGACGCGGCAGGGACGGACGCCACGGGCTCGGGCGCGGCAGAGGCGTGCGCGACGGGCTCCGGCGCGGCAGAGGCGGACGCCTCGACCGTTTCGGCGCCCACAGGCCCACCGGGCGCCCGCTGCGCCGGGACGGCTCGAACGGCGCCCGGCCGTGCGCCGGCTCCGTCGCCGGTGTCGGCGATCAGCGCGGCCCACCACTCGTTGTCCCGCGCGGTCCGGGACCAGAAGGTGCGGAACACCCAGCGCACCGGGCCGCCTTCGCCTCCCACGAGGCACCGCACCCGGCGCAGATACCCCGCCACCGACAGCGCCTTGAGCGCGGAGGCGACGGCCTGCTGGCCGTAGAGGGGGAGTTGCTTCGCGAGGCCCTTGACGTCCATGGCCGCCCCGTCGGGCAGGCGGTCGATGAAAGCGGCGATACTGCGCTCCCTGACCGGCAGCAACTCGAAGTCGGCCGCCGCACGCGGCTGTTGGTCCGGAGCGGAACGCTTGCCGTAGCCGGGATGGGCCATCGGGTACGGGCGGGAGCGGGCAGGGGCCTGCGAGGCGGAGCTAAGGTGCTTGGTAGCCACGGGATCGCGCTTTCGATCTTGGGGTGAGACCCCGGCCTGGTGTTGTGAGCACCGTGTCGGGGTCGTTCGTTTTCGGCACCGTAAACAGTCGCGACTCTCCGCTGCAAGTCGCTCACGATTAGTCATACTTGCTGGCCGTGACGGGTAAGGGAGGTCAGGGAGGTCTTCCCAACCTTCCTTTACCTACCGGATGTAAGAAGGCGCTCGACTCTCGAATCCCGCATCCCGGCCCTCGGATCCCGAAACCCGAGCTTCGGGCCCGGACCGCCGTCAGCATCCCTCGAACGAGTGAGACGAGTGAGACGACCGATCCGACGCTCGACCCCCGACGCTCGGACCCCGAAACTCGACCCCCGGCTCTCGGATCCCGAAGCTCAGGCCCCGAGCCACGAGGGCCCCGAGCCACGGGCCCGATGCCGGAACCCCGTAGACCTCACCCCGGCACCGGCACCCTGGCGACCACGAAGCCCTCACCGTCCTGGAACTCGATCAGCACCGCCTGCTCCACGAGGAAGACCCAGCACTCGGGACAGTCCAAGAGCGCGTCGGCGTACGCACCCACCAGGGCGAGGTCGACGGCCACCGACGGCACACACAGATTGCCCGGGAACACGACGCCCAGACCGCCGCCCTCGCCGTACTCCCCCACCAGCCTGCACAACTCGGCGGCGTCGAACCCGCTGGTCCGTTCCAGGACTTCGGCCACGCTCCAGTCCAGCCGGGTCGACCCGAAGGAGCCGAAGCAGTTCAGGCTCAGCGCGGCGAACGCCCTGTCCTCCCGGAACGAGAGCACCATCGCCGAAGGCCCGGCGGCGCCCAGCAGCGCCTCCACCGCCTCGCGCTGCGTCCCGTAGCCCTCGATCGCGCCCACTCCGCCCCTCAGACGAACCGCGAACTGCCCACCGGCCCCGCCGAGTGCAGCCCCGCGCGCTGCCCCCGCAGCCAGGTGCCGCGCACCCCCGCCACGAAGGCGGTGAGCGCCTCGTCGGGGTCCGCCGGGGTCGCACCGTCGCCGTCGTCCGGCTTCGGGTCGGCCGCCACGATCTCGGCGGCGATCTCCGCCTCCGGCCGCCCGTCCGCCTCCCCGCGCTCCAGCCCGCCGCCGGCGTCCGGCAGCAGCCGCGCGCCCCACGGGGCCACGACCGACTGGTACAGGAAGGTGACGCTGTCGGCGGCCACAGCCGGCGGATCGGTCCAGCAACTCGCGTGCTCGTGCAGGACCTGCCCCGGAGTGCGGTCGAAGAGCTGCCTGACGACCTCGCCGCCCCCGTCCGCGCGCGCCGTCTCGTCGAGGTCGTAGGCGATGACGACGGTGTCCTCCCGGCCTGCCTCGAAGGACACCGCGGGAAGCCCCAGCACCTCCGCCGCCGCCAGTCCCAGGATCCGGCTCCCCCGGTCCGGCAGCAGCGACACCGACCGCGGCCGCACCCCGGCGACGCCCAGCGACGCCCGCAGCCGGAGCAGTCCGTGCAGGCACATCTCATGGCTGTCCTGAATCCAGGCGTAACGGCCCGTCATCCCCACCTCGAAGCCGTACGGGGACAGCGTGCCCAGCACCGTACCGCCCATGACGTACTGCCAGCCCCGCAGATCGGTGGCGTCGAGCGGGCTCACCGAGGCGACGTCGGCAGCCCGCTCGAACAACAGGTTCTGCCGGTCCCGCGCCCCCAGCCACAGCTCCCCGTCCGGGGTGCCCAGCCGCCCGTGGTGCAGCCGGGCGAGCTCCAGGTCGCCGGCCAGCACGGCGTTGAAGACCAGGAGATAGCGGTCCGGCCAGTCGGCCAGCCCGTCCTCGTGGGCGAGCAGCACATCGGCGGCGTCCCGGTGGCGCCCCTCCCGCTCGTACGCCGAGACCAGCTCGCGCAGGAGCCCCGCCGAACCGGGCACCAGCCGCAGCGCCTCGCGCAGCGCGGGTATCGCCAGATACGGCACCCCGCGCTCCACACAGGCGTACCCGTAGTCGTACATCGCGCGCACGTCATCCGGCCGCTCGGCCAGCGCCCCGGCGGCCCCGGCGAGGTCGTCGAAGCCCCCGGTCTCCGCCGCGCGCCCGACGACCATCGCGACCTCCCCCAGCGGCGCCGACGGCACCTGCCTCAACGCGCGCAGCGCCCCGGGGACATCACCCCCGTCGAGGCACTCCCAGGCGGCGGTCAGCTCGGGCGACGTGGGGCGGCGATTCCTGGGTGAGGACATGCGGCCGATCCTCCCCCTCAACCCGCAACGACCTCAACCCGATTGATCGCCGCCCGGTTCCTGTCCCCCCTGAGAGCTACGCGCAGGTGTCCACCGTGAGGTGACGATCGGGAACCGCCGGATCCGTAGCGTTCGAGGCATCGCGGCACCTGGGCCGCGGACCCGGTGAAGGAGCGTTCATGAGGTTCATCCGCCAACTGCTGGCCGTCGTGCTGGTCGCCGTGATCGGTGGTCAGGCCCTCGGCGCCGTCGAGGACAATCCGTGGCTCCAGCTCGTCCTGGGGCTCCTGACGGCCACGGCCGCCGTACTCGTCTACGGATGGGTGGTGCGCAGGACGGAGCGCCGCCCGTCCACCGAGGTGGCCCGCGAGGGCGCCGAGGCCGCGCTCGGCCGGGGGCTGCTGATCGGCACGGCGATGTTCGGCGCCGTCATCACGAACATCTACTTCAACGCCCACTACGAGATCGACGGCCTGGGATCCCCCGCCGGCGCCCTCGGGCTGGTCGGTGTCATGGCGGCGGCCGCCGCGACCGAGGAAGTGATGTTCCGTGGCGTCCTGTTCAGGATCATCGAGGAGCGCACCGGCACCTGGATCGCACTCACCCTGACCGCAGCCCTGTTCGGCGCCTCCCACCTGCTGAACCCGAACGCCGATCTGTGGGGCGCCACCGCCATCGCGATCGAGGCCGGCGGGATGCTCGCGGCCGCCTACGCCGCGACCCGCAACCTGTGGGTGCCGATCGGCCTGCACTTCGGCTGGAACTTCGCCGCGGCAGGCATCTTCAGCGTCGAGGTCTCCGGCAACAACACCCCGCAAGGGCTGCTGGACACCGTCACCTCCGGCCCGGCATGGGTAACCGGCGGCGACTTCGGCCCGGAAGGAAGCGTGTACGCGGTGGTGTTCGGAGCCCTGATCACCGCGGCGTTCATATGGCTGGCACACCGGCGCGGCAACCTGGTGCCCCGCCGCCGCGGCGCCGGCAAGGCCACCCCCGCCACTACACTCCCCCGATGACCGGACTTCCGCGGATCCCGCAACGGTGGCGCCGGCCGAACGCCGCGCTCTGGTACGCACCGCTGGCGCTGCTGCTCCTCGCCGCGTCGTTCCTGCCGGGATTCCGCAACAACGGTACGGAGCTGGGCGGCCTCCCGAACCGCCCCTTCGACGCGCTGGCCGTCGTGGCGATCGCCCTCCAGAGCCTTCCGCTCGCCGGACGCCGGCGGTGGCCGGTCGCCTGCCTCACCGCTGTATCGCTCGGCTTCGCCCTCGACCAGCTCCGCGGTTACCACACGCTCGCGGGCACCGCGCTGCCCATCGCGCTGATCAGCGTCGCGTCACTCGTCGAGCGCCGGCGGCGAACCACCGCGATCGTCCTCTCCGCCGCGTACATCCCGCTGGCGGTCGCACTCCACCGGCTCGGCCCGGGCGACCCGCCGAGCGAGTTCGTGGCGTTCTACCTCGCCGTGGCACTCGCCTGGGGCGTCGGGCTGTGGCTTCGCAACACCAGGGCCATGGAGGCCGAGCGCCGCCGCCGCGTCGCAGAGGACACCCGCAATGCCGAACGGACCCGCATCGCCCGCGAACTCCACGACGTCGTGACCCACCACGTGACGGCGATGGTCGTACAGGCCGAGGCCGCACGCTATCTGACCGCCGCGCCCGACCGCCTCGACCAGAGCCTGCGGGCCGTCACGGACACCGGCCGAGAGGCCATCACCGATCTGCGGCACCTGCTCGACCTGCTCGACCCGAACCACGGCGCCGAGACCACCCCGCCGCCCGTCGGCAAGCTCCTGACACTCGTCGAACAGACGCGACGGGCGGGGCAGCCGGTGGAGTTCACGGAGGAGGGTGCCCCCGCCGATTCGGCCGGCAGCGCCGGCCTCGTCACCTACCGGGTGGTGCAGGAAGCCCTGACGAACGCCCTCAAGTACGCTCATGGCAGCGCCACTTCGGTCCGCGTGCACCATGGCGAAAGGGAGATCTCCGTGGAGGTCAGCACGGACGGCTCCAGCACGGACGGCTCCAGCGCGAAGGCCGCTCCCACCCGCGGAAGCGGACGAGGCCTGGCCGGTCTCCGCGAGCGCGTCGACGTGCTGGGCGGCGACTTCAGCGCCGGTCCACAGCCGGACGGCGGCTTCGTCGTCCGGGTCCGCATACCCGCCGGGAGCCCTTCGTGACCGACCCGATCCGCGTCCTGATCTGCGACGACCAGGTACTGATCCGCACCGGCCTGGCGACGATCATCGACGCACAGCCAGACCTTGAGGTCGCCGGCGAGTGCGGCGACGGCCGGACCGCGGTCGGCCTCGTCGAGAAGCTTCGCCCGGACGTCGTGGTCATGGACATCCGCATGCCGGTGCTCGACGGCATCGCGGCCACCCGCCTGCTGGCCGGCGCGGGAGTCCCGCACCCCGTCAAGGTGCTGGTCGTGACGACGTTCAACCTGGACGAGTACGTCTACGAGGCGCTACGCGCCGGGGCGAGCGGATTCCTCCTCAAGGACGCCCCGCCGGACCGGCTGCTCCACGGCATCCGGACCGTGGCCGCCGGCGCGGCACTCCTGGACCCCGAGGTGACACGCCAGCTGGTGGGCCGGTACGCCGCCCGGATCCGGCCCACCGAGGACAAGGGCGCCGACATCCCACTGACCCCCCGCGAACTGGAGGTGCTGCGCCTCATCGCGGACGGCCTCTCCAACAACGAGATCGCCGCGTCCCTCGTGATCAGCCGGGAGACGGTCAAGACCTTCGTCTCACGCATCCTCACCAAACTGGGGCTCCGCGACCGCGTCCAGGCGGTCGTCTACGCCTACCGCCGGGGCCTGGTGTCCTGAACGGCCCCGGCCCCGGCCGGCCTCAGCGCCCCAGCCGCTGCGCGACCTCCGTCGCCCAGTACGTCAGGATCATCCGCGCACCCGCCCGCCGGATCCCCGTCAGGCTCTCCAGGATCGCCGCGTCCCGGTCGATCCAGCCCTTCTCGGCGGCGGCCTCGATCATCGCGTACTCACCGCTGATCTGGTACGCGGCGACCGGCACGTCCACAGCGTCCGCGACCTTGGCGAGGATGTCCAGGTAAGGGCCGGCCGGCTTGACCATGACCATGTCGGCGCCCTCCTCCAGGTCGAGCGCGAGCTCCCGCATCGACTCCCGCAGATTCGCCGGGTCCTGCTGGTACGTCTTGCGGTCGCCCTTCAGCGACGAGCCCACCGCCTCGCGGAAGGGACCGTAGAACGCCGAGGAGTACTTCGCCGTGTAGGCGAGGATCGACACGTCCTCGTACCCGGTCTGGTCCAGCGCGTCGCGGATCACCCCGACCTGGCCGTCCATCATCCCGCTGGGCCCCACCACGTGCGCGCCCGCGTCGGCCTGCACCTGCGCCATCTCCGCGTACCGCTCCAGCGTCGCGTCGTTGTCGACTCGGCCGTCCTCGGTCAGCACCCCGCAGTGACCGTGGTCGGTGAACTCGTCCAGACAGAGGTCGGACATGATCACCAGGTCGTCCCCGACCTCTTCCCGCACCGCCCGCAGGGCGACCTGGAGGATGCCGTCCGGGTCGGTTCCCGCAGTGCCCCGGCCGTCCTTCTTCTCCTCCAGCGGGACGCCGAAGAGCATGATCCCGGAGACCCCGGCCGCGACCGCCTCCACCGCGGCCTTCCGCAGCGTGTCCAGGGTGTGCTGCTGGACACCCGGCATGGCCGAGATGGCGACCGGTGCGTCGATGCCCTCACGTACGAACGCCGGCAGGATCAGGTTCGCCGGGTCCAGCCGGGTCTCGGCCACCATGCGCCGCATGACAGGGGTCGTGCGCAGCCGGCGGGGCCGCGAGCCGGGGAAGTTTCCGTACTCAGTCATCCTTCGAGACTAGACCCGTACACATCGCCGATTTACCGACAGTCCACCCGGAAAAAGCGGGACCGGAAGCCACCCGGGGGCGAGGAAATACATCGACAGCCCCCCGGCCGGTCCGGCAGAGTGCTCGCCCGTGACGAGCAGCGACCTGTGGGACCACGAGACCGCCGAACGCTACGACGCCGGGGAGGCCCCGAGATCCACCGCCGCCTTCCTCCGGCCCACCCTCGACTTCCTCGCCGGACTCGCCGGCGACGGCCCAGCCCTGGAGTTCGCCATCGGGACCGGCCGCGTCGGCATCCCGCTCCGTGAACGCGGCGTGCCCGTGACCGGCATCGAGTACTCCGAGCACATGGCGGCCGTACTACGACGCAAGATCGACGAGGACCGGCTCCCGGTCCACATCGGGGACATGGCCACCACCACGGTCCCCGGCACGTTCTCCCTGGTCTACGTCGTCTACAACACCATCGGGAACCTGCTCACCCAGGACGAGCAGGTCGAGTGCTTCCGCAACGCCGCACACCATCTGGAGCCCGGCGGCCGGTTCGTCGTCGAGCTCGGTGTACCGCCGCTGCGGCTCCTGCCCCCGACCCAGATCGCCGTGCCGTTCGACGTGACCGAGCAGCATCTCGGCTTCGACACCTTCGACCTGGCCGAGCAGCTCCTCGTCTCGCACCACTTCTTCCGCGAGGAGGACGGCCGCTACCGCAGGGGCGCCTCCCGGCAGCGGTACGCCTGGCCGGCCGAGCTCGACCTCATGGCGCGCATCGCGGGACTCCGGCTGGAACGCCGGGTCGCGGACTGGGAGGGCACCCCGTTCACCCAGGACTCCGACGGCCACATCTCCGTCTGGCGCAAACCGCTCTGAGACCGGGAGCCCACGCGTGAGGGGCCGGCCGCTCCCTCGGGAAGCGACCGGCCCCTCGGCCGTACCTACGCTCAGGTGGTCGACCTGCGACGCCGCGCGCCCGGGCGCCGCTCGCTCGGCCGGGTCACCGGGTCACCGGCCTCCTTCGCCGCGTCCCGGCGCTGCGCACCGAAGTCCGCGAGCGCCTGCGCCAGCTTGTGCACCGAAGGCTCCGGGGACAGCACGTCGACCCGCAGGCCGTGCTCCTCCGCGGTCTTGGCCGTGGCGGGACCGATGCACGCGATCACCGTCACGTTGTGCGGCTTGCCCGCGATACCGACCAGGTTGCGGACCGTCGAGGACGAGGTGAAGAGCACCGCGTCGAAACCGCCGCTCTTGATCGCCTCCCGGGTGTCGGCGGGCGGCGGCGAGGCACGCACCGTGCGGTACGCGGTGACGTCGTCGACCTCCCAGCCGAGCTCGATCAGCCCGGCCACCAGGGTCTCGGTGGCGATGTCCGCACGCGGCAGGAACACCCGGTCGATCGGGTCGAAGACCGGGTCGTACGGCGGCCAGTCCTCCAGCAGACCGGCGGCCGACTGCTCACCGGACGGCATCAGGTCGGGCTTCACACCGAAGTCCACCAGCGCGGCGCCGGTCTGCTCCCCGACGGCCGCGACCTTGATCCCGGCGAAGGCACGGGCGTCGAGCCCGTACTCCTCGAACTTCTCCCGGACGGCCTTCACCGCGTTGACCGAGGTGAACGCGATCCACTCGTAGCGCCCCGTGACCAGGCCCTTGACCGCACGCTCCATCTGCTGGGGCGTGCGCGGCGGCTCGACCGCGATCGTCGGGACCTCGTGCGGCACCGCCCCGTAGGAGCGCAGCTGGTCGGAGAGCGACGCCGCCTGCTCCTTCGTGCGCGGCACGAGCACCTTCCAGCCGAACAGCGGCTTGGACTCGAACCACGCGAGCTGGTCGCGCTGGGCGGCGGAGCTGCGCTCCCCGACCACGGCTATGACCGGCAGGTGCCCGTCCGGCGAGGGGAGGACCTTCGCCTGCTTCAGGACCTGGGCGATCGTCCCGAGGGTCGCCGTCCAGGTGCGCTGGCGGGTCGTCGTCCCGGCGAGCGTGACCGTGAGCGGGGTGTCGGGCTTGCGGCCCGCCGAGACCAGCTCACCGGCGGCCGCGGCCACCGAGTCGAGGGACGTGGAGACGACGGCGGTCGCGTCGCTCGCGCCGACCTCGGACCAGCAGCGGTCCGAAGCCGTACGCGCGTCGACGAAACGCACGTCGGCGCCCTGCGCGTCGCGCAGCGGCACACCGGCGTACGCGGGCACACCGACCGCGTTCGCGATGCCGGGCACGACCTCGAAGGGCACACCCGCGGCGGCGCAGGCGAGCATCTCGGCGCCCGTCTCACCGTCCAGGCCCGGGTCGCCCGACACGGCACGGACCACCCGCCTGCCGCCCTTGGCGGCCTCCATGACAAGATTGGCGGCATCCCTGAGGACGGGTACTCCGGCGGGTGTTGACGCCGTGTCAACAACCGTCATCTCAGGCGTGCTTACCCCTGCCCTGGCATGGCAGCGAACGACGTCGAGAACGTCCGGTTCGGCGACAAGGACGTCCGCGCTCGCGAGCGCCTCGACAGCGCGCAGAGTCAGCAGTCCCGGGTCGCCGGGACCGGCGCCGAGGAAGGTGACATGCCCTGCGGACGGGACAGGGAAGTCGGATACGACAGGGCCGGTGGGGCTCAAAGTGCTCGCTCCCCCATAAGACCGGCCGCACCCTTGGCGAGCATCTCGGCCGCGAGCTCGCGACCGAGGGCCGCCGCGTCGTCGTGCGACGTGGGGACGGGACCGGTGGTGGACAGCTGCACCAGGGAGGTGCCGTCGGTGGAACCGACGACACCGCGCAGGCGCAGTTCGTTGACAACCTGCCCGTCGGCCAAGAGGTCGGCCAGCGCACCCACAGGTGCGGAGCATCCGGCCTCCAGGGCGTTGAGCAGGGCACGCTCGGCGGTCACGGCGATCCGGGTGTACGGATCGTCGAGCTCGGCGAGCGCCGCGGCGAGGTCGGCGCTGCTCGCAGCGCACTCGATCGCCAGTGCTCCCTGGCCGGGAGCGGGGAGGACGGTGTCGACCGGCAGGAAGCCGGTGACCTCGTCCGTGCGTCCGAGGCGGCTGAGCCCGGCCGCGGCGAGTACCACCGCGTCCAGCTCCCCGCTCCGTACGAAACCGATGCGCGTATCGACGTTCCCGCGGATCGCGACGGTCTCTATCTCGAGGCCGTGCGCGCGGGCGTACGCGTTGAGCTGCGCCATGCGGCGCGGCGAGCCGGTGCCGACACGGGCACCGGAGGGCAGCTGCTCGAAGGTCAGCCCGTCCCGCGCCACCAGCGCGTCGCGCGGATCCTCACGGGCCGGTACCGCGGCCAGGACGAGGCCCTCGGGCTGCACGGTCGGCAGGTCCTTCAGCGAGTGGACGGCGAAGTCCACCTCGCCGCTCAGCAGCGCCTCGCGCAGCGCGGCGACGAACACACCGGTCCCGCCGATCTGCGCCAGGTTCTCCCGGGACACGTCTCCGTACGTGGTGATCTCGACGAGCTCGACGGCACGCCCGGTCACCTCACGGACCGCGTCGGCGACCATGCCGGACTGGGCCATGGCGAGCTTGCTCCGCCGGGTGCCCAGCCGGAGCGGTGTGGTGGTCTCCCCACCCAGGGGAGAGTTGTCGGTCATGACCGCCCTCTATTCGGGTCGTTCAGGTCTGCCCGGGAGACGGCGGCCACCGTCTGCGGGTCGAGGTCGAAGAGTTCGCGCAGCGCATCGGCGTACCCGGCGCCGCCGGGCTCGCTCGCGAGCTGCTTGACCCGCACGGTGGGCGCGTGCAGGAGTTTGTCGACGACGCGGCGCACGGTCTGCGTGATCTCGGCGCGCTGCTTCTCGTCCAGGTCGGGAAGGCGCCCGTCGAGCCGCGCGATCTCGCCGGCCACCACGTCGGCGGCCATCGTGCGCAGCGCGACGACGGTCGGGGTGATGTGGGCGGCGCGCTGGGCGGCCCCGAACGCGGCGACCTCGTCGGCCACGATGGTGCGCACCTGGTCCACATCGGCGGCCATCGGGGCGTCCGCGGACGCCTCGGCGAGCGACTCGATGTCGACGAGGCGCACACCGGCGACACGGTGGGCCGCGCCGTCGATGTCGCGCGGCATCGCGAGGTCCAGGAGGTACATCCGGGCCGGTCCGGCGGCGGACGCGGGGCGCGCGGCGCGGCGCACGGCGTGGTCCCGGGCGGCGGCCGTGGCGGAACCGTTCTCCACCCACGCCGCGTGCTGGTCGAGATCGTCCGGCGCCGGGGCGGCGGGGGCCTCGGGCTCCTCGGTGGCGCTGTCGAAGTCCACGCCGAGGGCGTGGGCGACGGCCTCCGCGGTCAGCACGAGACCGGTCGCCCCGGTGCAGGAGACGACGATGTCGGCACGTGTCAGCTCACCGGCCACCTCGGCCATCTCCACCGCGCGCGCCGTCGGGACACCGGCCTGGCCGAGGATCTCGACGAGCCGGTCCGCACGGGCCCGGGTCCGGTTGGCTACGACGATCTCCTCGGTCCCCGCGCGGGCCAGGGTGGCCGCGGCGAGCGAGGACATCGAGCCCGCGCCGATCACCAGGGCGCGCTTGCCTGCCGCCCAGTCGGTGACCTCGGCTCCGTCGGCCAGCTGCTCGAGACCGAAGGTGACGAGGGACTGCCCGGCCCGGTCGATCCCGGTCTCGCTGTGGGCTCGCTTGCCGACCCGCAGGGCCTGCTGGAACAAGTCGTTCAGCAGACGCCCCGCCGTGTGGAGCTCCTGCCCGAGAGCCAGCGCGTCCTTGATCTGACCGAGGATCTGACCCTCGCCGACGACCATCGAGTCCAGCCCGCACGCCACCGAGAAGAGGTGGTGGACGGCACGGTCCTCGTAGTGCACATAAAGATAAGGAGTGAGCTCGTCGAGACCGACCCCGCTGTGCTGCGCGAGCAGGGTGGACAGCTCGGCGACACCCGCGTGGAACTTGTCCACGTCCGCGTACAGCTCGATGCGGTTGCAGGTGGCCAGGACGGTCGCCTCGGTCGCGGGCTCCGCGGCGAGGGTGTCCTGGAGAAGCTTCGTCCGCGCCTCTGCCGCCAGCGAGGCCCGCTCCAGCACGGAGACGGGGGCGCTGCGGTGGCTCAGACCGACGACCAGAAGGCTCATGCCGGCATCACCGCGGGCATGTCCCCATCAGGTCCCTTCCGGCCTGAGGGGGTGGCGCGCATCGGCGGCGCCGCCTCCTCGTCCGCCTCCACGGCCGGCCTGCCGTCGGCCGCGGCCTCCTCGCCGGCCTTGCGCTGCTCGTGGAAGGCGAGGATCTGCAGCTCGATCGAGAGGTCGACCTTGCGCACGTCGACACCCTCCGGCACGGAGAGCACCGTCGGGGCGAAGTTCAGGATGGAGGTCACGCCGGCCGCCACGAGCCGGTCGCAGACCTGCTGGGCCGCACCGGGCGGAGTGGTGATGACACCGATGGACACACCGTTGTCGCTGATGATCCGGTCGAGGTCGTCGGTGTGCTGCACGGCGATCCCCGCGACGGGGGTGCCCGCCATGGCGGGATCGGCGTCGATCAGGGCCGCGACGCGGAAGCCGCGGGAGGCGAACCCGCCGTAGTTGGCGAGCGCCGCGCCGAGGTTACCGATGCCGACGATCGCGACGGGCCAGTCCTGGGTGAGCCCGAGCTCACGGGAGATCTGGTAGACGAGGTACTCGACGTCGTACCCGACACCACGCGTGCCGTAGGAACCCAGGTAGCTGAAGTCCTTGCGCAGCTTGGCGGAGTTGACCCCCGCCGCCGCGGCGAGTTCCTCGGAGGAGACCGTGGGGACCGAACGCTCGGAGAGCGCGGTCAGCGCGCGGAGATACAGCGGAAGCCTGGCGACGGTGGCCTCGGGAATTCCTCGGCTACGGGTCGCCGGTCGGTGAGTTCGGCCAGTTGCCACGGTGCTCCTGCGGGATGAGCGGGGCTGCAGGCGGCCGTATGTCCTATGACCGCCCCGTCGACAGCAGGCTATGTCTTTGTGAACGCGTGCACAAAGATTGTGTCCGATTTGTCCTGTCAAAGTGACCGGGGTCACGCGTATTGCCTGCACGATCCCGGAACCGTTGGCGCCATCAGCCCGTTGCGGGCCCGAAGGGGGCAAGACGGTACACACTCCTCATGTCCACGCCCCCGAGACCACTCAAAACGCCCACGATGGTAACCGGGTTTCGCCGCGGAAGCCCCCTCACGTACGCAGGGCCGTCCTCAGCCGGGCCGGGTCGACCCGCCAGAAGGTGTGCTGCTCCCCGTCGATCAGGACCACCGGGATCTGCTCCCAGTACTCCTTGTGCAGCACCTCGTCCCGCGTGATGTCCTTCTCCACCCAGGACGCCCCGGTCTCCTCGCAGACCGCGCTCACCACCGCCCTCGCGTCGTCGCAGAGATGGCAGCCGGGCTTCCCCACGAGGGTCACCACCCGGTCCGCGGGCTTCTTCTTCGTACGACGCAGCAGTGCACTCATACCCTCATTCTGCTCCCTCCGGACACTCCCGGTCCGGACCGGGACGGCCGCGGAATCACCCGTTTAACGCCCCGGTCCCGGAGAGTTCACACCGCCGCATCCCGCCAGATCGGGAAGTGCCGAACAGAGTGGCTATGCTCACGACATGGCCGCTCTTGGATGGCTCACCCCCCGCAGGCGCCCCGCCACCGCACGAAGCGTGCTCGCAGGCGAGGCCGCAGCCGAGGCAGCGCGGAAGTCGGCACTCCCCACCGGCGTGGAGGAGCAGGCCGCCACCGGAGAGGCCGGGGAACCGCCCTTCCCGGTGGCCGGCGACACCCGGGCAGCCGCCTTCTTCGATCTCGACAACACCGTGATGCAGGGCGCGGCGATCTTCCACTTCGGCCGCGGCCTGTACAAGCGGAAGTTCTTCCAGCGCCGCGAACTGACCCGGTTCGCCTGGCAGCAGGCGTGGTTCAGGCTGGCCGGCGTCGAGGACCCCGAACACATGCAGGACGCACGCGACAGCGCCCTGTCCATCGTGAAGGGCCACCGCGTCTCCGAGCTGATGTCCATCGGCGAGGAGATCTACGACGAGTACATGGCCGACCGCATCTGGCCGGGCACCCGCGCCCTCGCCCAGGCCCACCTCGACGCGGGACAGAAGGTCTGGCTGGTCACCGCGGCACCGGTGGAGACCGCCACGATCATCGCCCGCCGCCTCGGCCTCACCGGCGCCCTGGGCACGGTCGCCGAATCGGTCGACGGCGTCTACACCGGCCGGCTGGTCGGCGAACCCCTCCACGGCCCGGCGAAGGCCGAGGCGGTACGCGCCCTGGCGTCGGCCGAGGGGCTGGACCTGGAGCGCTGCGCGGCGTACAGCGACTCGCACAACGACATCCCCATGCTGTCGCTGGTCGGCCACCCCTACGCGATCAACCCGGACTCCAAGCTCCGCAAGCACGCCCGCTCGCTGGACTGGCGGCTGCGCGACTACCGCACCGGCCGCAAGGCCGCCAAGGTCGGCATCCCCGCCGCGGCGGGCGTCGGCGCCCTGGCCGGCGGCACGGCCGCCGCGGTGGCGCTCCACCGCCGGCGCCGCTGACCCCACACCCTCCCCGCCCGCATCCCCGTCCGGCACACCGACGGGGGTGCGGCGCCGTGCCCGGGGGCGGCGGGCGGCGCGCCCGGAGACGTACGGCCAATCGAGAGCGGAACAGCGGCACGGACCACCCATCGCCCCGGCCAGTCGCGTTGCGTCCGGGCGACCACAACCCGTCGTCACCGCAAGCAGATCCCGAAGCCAATCGATCAATAACCGGTCACGATATGCAACTTGAACCGTCACTTAGAGGATACGGAAGCGACGTAATCGATGATTTGAGCAACTGGGTGTAGCACGGCCTGTACGAAGCGTTATTCTCCTCAGACGCACAAGGAGCCCGCCACCCGCTACCACGAGTGACGGTTTTCGAACTGCACGTGATGGAAGCTCTGCCTCTGGGAGTCCCGTGTACCCACACGTCGGGGTTGACACCTCGGGCCTGGCTACGCTGCGCGCAACGGTCCTCGACCACTTGCGCGGCTTCGTCCCCACCGCGTACGCCGTCCCCCAATTCGCCACCCCAGTACCTGCCGGCCCTTGCTACGCGCTGGCCGAACGCAGCGCGGCCGTCGGAAGACGGAGCAGCCGCGGCACCTCGGCCACGCCTGCCGCCCGTCGGCCGACGGCCGACAGCGACAGCGCGCGCATGATGGATCTCGTCGAGCGCGCGCAGGCCGGTGAGGCCGAGGCCTTCGGCCGCCTGTACGACCAGTACAGCGACACCGTGTACCGGTACATCTACTACCGCGTGGGAGGCAAGGCGACAGCGGAGGACCTGACCAGCGAGACGTTCCTCCGCGCTCTGCGCCGCATCTCCACCTTCACCTGGCAGGGCCGGGACTTCGGTGCCTGGCTGGTCACGATCGCCCGGAACCTGGTCGCGGACCATTTCAAATCCAGTCGTTTCCGACTGGAAGTGACCACCGGCGAGATGCTGGACGCCAACGAGGTGGCACGGAGCCCGGAGGACTCCGTCCTGGAGTCCCTCTCCAACGCCGCCCTGCTGCAGGCCGTGCGACGGCTGAACCCGCAGCAGCAGGAGTGTGTGACGCTCAGATTCCTGCAGGGCCTCTCGGTCGCCGAGACCGCCCGCGTGATGGGCAAGAACGAGGGCGCGATCAAGACCTTGCAGTACCGGGCGGTGCGCACACTCGCCCGGCTGCTCCCTGACGACGCCCGCTGACGCCCGCCGACGCCTCGGCCGGGCGCCCGAAGAGGGCATCACATCACCCTCCGTGACGTGCTCGTGACACACCGATCGGATCATCTTTCGTCCGTAACCCAAGTGCCGCGCCACTCGTTGTGCCGGATGCAGGCCCCCTGTCGCCCTGCCTGACCGTTTCCGCTCACTCGCTCGTCCGGGTGGAAACGACTCGGGTGGGCAACCTTCCGGAACCTCAGGGGAGTCGACCGTCATGACGAGAGGAGGTGCCGCCAGTGATCGCAAACGTCTCGGCACACCGGCGGGCGAACGCCTTCGCCCAGGCCCTGGAGGAACAGTCCCCTCCCGGTGCGGCGGCCGTACAGCCCGAGGACCCGGCCGAACCGGCCGACCACGGACAGCTGTTGGCCTTGGCGAACGGCCTCGGTGAGCTGCCGGAGCCACAGTTCGATCCCGAGGTCAAAGTGGTGCAACGAGCCCAGCTCGTCGCGGCCATGGAGACCATGTTCGCCGAGGGCGGTGCGTCCACGGGCCCTACGGTGCCCGAACAGCGGGCCAGGGGAGCCCATCGGGCCTCCCCCATCCGGAGGCTCCGCCCCCGCTCCCGCTGGGCGAAGGGCCTCACCGCGGGCGGACTCACGGTCGGTGTGGCCGCGGGAGCCTTCGGCGGAGTGGCCGCCGCCAGTTCGGACGCCCTGCCCGGTGATTCCCTCTACCCGCTCAAGCGCGGGATGGAGGACATCAGTCTCGGCATGGCCAGTGGTGACGCCGACCGCGGGGAGGCCTACCTCGACCAGGCCTCGACCCGCCTCGGCGAGGCCCGCCGGCTGATGGAACGAGCCCGCGCGGGCGAGATGGACCACGAATCGATCGGCGAGGTCAGACGCGCCCTCGACGGCATGACGCACGACGCCACCGAGGGCCACCGTCTGCTGCACGGCGTCTACCAGCGCGACGGCTCCATCGGCCCGATCCAGAAGCTGGACTCCTTCTCCCGCTCGCACCGCGCGAGCTGGAGCAGCCTCCGCGAACGCCTGCCCTTCCAGCTGGCCGACATCGGGGACAGGGTGAGCTCCGTCTTCGAGGCCATGGAACAGGAAGTCGCACCGCTGCAGTCCCTGCTGCCGCGCTCGCCGGGCACCGGACAGGACACGCCGCCCGCCGGCTCCTCCCGTCGGGGCGAGGACACCCCGGCCCCCGGCCGCGAGGCACCCTCCTCCCAGGCGCCGGATGACGACAGCTCCACCGGCAGCACCACACCCAAGCCGTCCGGCTCCGACAGCGGCCCCGACGACGGCCTGCTCGGCGGCGGCACCGACGGCCTGCTCGACGACCTCCCGACGGACGGCACCACCCCCTCGTCCCCGGGCGACACGTCCGACGCGTCCCCCGCACCGGACATCACCCTTCCCCCGCTGCTCCCGGGCCTGCTGCCCGGTCTGGGCATCGAGGGCGAGGACGTCGAACCGTAGCGGCAGACCACATGGGTGGAGGGGGGCGGGCGGGCGGCGGCCCCCCCCCCCCCCAAAGCCCGGCGCGGGACAAGAATACAGCACCGCCCGCGACCACCCCCCCAGAAACCGTGCGGGGGCATA